>JAGBIJ010000061.1 GCA_017935045.1 Muribaculaceae bacterium | reverse complement strand
TACAGTGTATTGACGGAGACTTGTTTATTTTACTCGTCTCGTACTACTTCTGTCTGTTGCATCTCTGTCAATGTTCTCTTTTCGCTGCCCGGGAAGCTGTCGTGTTTCCCGTTTTGCGAGTGCAAAGTTACGCCCTTTTTCTGAACTGACAAAATATTTCTGCAAAAAAATTACAGAAAAATTACTGCTATTACTCCAACACTTTGTAAACCAGAAAAATATACAAGTGTTAAAATATGTAAAAACATGCGCCGCCATCGAACTTTTTCACCCGTACGCATTAAAAATACAGCTCCGGCAGACCCGTCTGAATCCCCTGACGCCCCGGTTACGGCGCACGCTTGCTTCAAAAAAGACGCAAAAAACCTCGGAAATACAGAAAAACCGGAGCCGCCTGCCCCGCCCAGCTCTATTCAGGCTCCACCACGACTGCCGACAAATAAAACATGCGCGCCCGCACAAGCGGACGCGCATGGTAGAAAGGGGGAGAATATTAAAATTGGAAATAAATGAATGGAGCCACCTCAGCTGACATGTATATGATGACACACTGGACAACGGCTATGAAAATGAGCAGCTTCACAATCCACGGAGCGCGGATGAATTTGCGGCGTGCAATATCAGCCCAACGCGAAGGAATAGCATGACAAACCACCAATATCAGCATCATAACCGTCCATACTGGTTGTGCCTGAATAAATTGAGGAATATGAGAGAATCGGAAATTAATAAATATACTCTTGAGAATCGTAATGGCATCAGGGACACTGGCAGCTCTGAACATAACCATTGAGGCCGCTATGAAACTGAAAGTTATCAGCCAAAATATAGTTTTCGTAAAATAATTGTCCGGGATTTTGACTAATATGGGTTTACACAGCTTGTGTATAATAAGGCCTACTCCATGCATCGCCCCCCAGTAAATGAATTTCCAGGCAGCGCCATGCCAAAGGCCTCCAATGAGCATTGTAAGGAAGTTATTAACATACGTGCGTAACGTACCTTTTCTGTTACCGCCAAGCGGTATGTAGATAAAATCTCGGAGCCAGGTAGAGAGCGAGATATGCCAACGGCGCCAAAAGTCGGAAAGGTTACGGCTCTTATATGGGAAATTGAAGTTGATACCAAGACGAAAACCCATAATCGACGCTATGCCGATAGCCATATCGGAATATCCGGAAAAGTCACAATATATCTGCATGGTGTAGCCCAAGACACCCATTAATGACTGCAGTCCGAGGAAGCCTTCGGCTCCGGGATAAGCGAATACAGCGTCATTGTATTGCGCAATATAATCGGCAATGACCGCTTTCTTGACGATACCGATGATTATAAGCCACAGTCCGCCATAGACATCGACGCCAGTAGGACGTCGATTTTTTTCAATCTGGGGTATGAAATAGTCTGCCCGGACAATAGGACCGGCGACCAAAGCAGGGAAGAAAGAGAGGAAGAAGAAATAGTCGAGCCATGTCTTGGTGGGTTCTATTCTGCCTTTGTAAACATCCACCACGTATGATATGGACTGAAATGTGTAGAACGATATTCCGACTGGAAGTATTATATCCAGAGGCTGATAATTGCCCTCGACCATCAGGTTCCAGTTCCACAGAAAGAAATTGGCATACTTAAAGTATCCAAGAATAGATACAGAAAGGCAGATGGAAAGCCACATCCATAGACGCCTATGAAGACGGACTGTGCTTCGACTAATCCTACGGGAGACACACCAGTCGACAACGGAGGTGCCTACAAGAAGCAAAAAGAATATGCCGCTACATTTATAATAGAAATAGAGACTAAAGGCCGCTACGAACAGCACCATCTTAGTCTTGCTGCTTTTAAGCGCGGCATATATGGGTAGAAAAATCAGAAACAGAAGCCAGAACAGACCGCTGGAGAAAATCAGAGGCGCTCCTTTGTCATAAAGAAGCATGGTTCCGATGTTCGACAAAGCAGTGGAAACAGATTCAAACATCACGCAATCAGTGTTTGGGTTTGAGATAAGTAATATTAGTATCGGGAATCTTGGTATTTGAAATCGAATCGGCGGGGATATCCATTTTGATAGGATGCGCAGAAGTCTTCATCCACCTTACGAGAGAATCAATCTGATAGGCCGCAGCCTCTACCGTAGGATGAATCTTATCTTTACGTCGGGCCAATGTCAGGCCGTCGGATCTGAAGAATGTACCCTGGGGAAGCGACGTGAGAAGCATGTCGCTAAAGCCATAATCCTGCTTGAGCGAAGGAGGACCAATCCATACAAACGGGATATTCCCTATTTTCTTGACAATCTTCTCGACATTCGGCTTCAGCACTTCGGGCTTCGGGTAACCGGATTCATTGCCTCCAAGCGAGATAAATATATAGGTAGGCTTAAACTCCCTGATATAATAGTCAAGCGTGTCGCATCCGGACCATATACGGGTGCCCGAGCTATCCCAGTTTACAGTATGTATCGTATGGCCGTTCTGACGGGCATACGCAGCCAGACGCAAAGCGATATTCTGAGACATCGAATCACCGAAAATCAGGAAAGACTGTGGCGTGGAATCAACCGGATTTTCCAAAGGTTTGGCTTTCTCCTTTGCTTTGGCGAGCTGAACTTCCTTCTCAGCCTTTTTCTGCTCAGTCGTTTTATATTCCTTGGTCAGAGACTCGGCAATAGGAGCCTTCTTAACCTTAATAGTACCGATAAAAATATCATCTACAAACGAGATGACGGTTATAATCAGCAGTGCCGCAGCCAACAGAAGCCAAAGACTTTTATAATGATTGTTCATTTATGTGCAATATTGAAAATGAGCAGACGAAAAACTAATGAAATTGAGTACAAAATTAGTAAATTGGCCGCTTATGACAAAGGAAAAAAGGATAAAAAATGCAGACGCCTCCCATAAAAATTTTTAGCGAAAACAGAAAATCTTAATGAAATAATTATGGTGTACGTAATAGCCAACATGTCATACAATTATATTATAAAACTATGTTGTATAACATAATTTTCAGTCGAAAAATTTGGCTATAAAAAATATTTGGCATAATTTTGCACGGTCAAAAAATGAACCTCAGTACGCTGATGGTTGTTATAAAAGCATAATAATTAAAAAGTTGCACTACGGTGCAAGAATGAGAGTGTAGTAAAATAAGAATGTTTAACCCAAGAGTATAGCGCAATGTAGTGGCACTGTAGAATCCCAAACAACGCGCAATGCTTAAAAAAAGAACTCTACTATGTTGACATTTCTTAGAAATCTTGTCGAGCGATATATAGAGTATACAGTAGTATACTAATCGCTCAGGCGCGAGAAAGACAAGCTCGGAATCCGACTGACGCGCCCTTATTTATGGATTAGTTGATGCCCTCTGCAGTAGAGAGCAAGTTAGTAAAAAAGTTAATACGCAGCGGAAACGCTGCATTTTTTATGCACAGATGTAAGATAGAGACGTAACTCAGAGATTGACTACAGTAATGCCGGCTCCCCCAAACCGGACATCTTCATCGTGAAAAGATGAAACTTCACGATTGGCCTGAAGATATTCTCGCACAGCCTGCCGCAATGCGCCGGTACCAGTTCCATGGAGAATACGCACGCGTCGGGCAGAAAACTGCACGGCATCATCAATAAAATACATAACAGCCTGGAGAGCCTCGTCTGCTCTCATGCCCCGAATATCAATCTCCTGTTTGAAGTCCAGCTGACGTCGACGGCTGTCATCAAGAGTGGATTTAGACACAGACATAGTCTGCGTCGCAGCTGTCTGCCGGGGAGGAATACTTTTTATTAATTTACTGATATCCACCCGGGTGCGTAAAGCCCCAAAAGCGACCTCCGCTTCTTTACCCTTGACGTTCAACACACTGCCAATCATGCCGTCCTTAGACATACGCACATAGTCCCCGGGGCGGATAGTCTTGTCAACGGCCGATGTCATCTTCGGCACAGACAAAACCGCCTCCGGCTTCTTACGCGGTTTCCGCATGATTTCATGTTTAGATCCTAACGAAGACTTACGGTCAGCAAAATCATCGGCAGCGAGTTTACTCTTATAGTCGTCCAACTCTTTACGCACTTGCTTGGTCCGCTCCTTTTCCGCCTGTGCGTTTTTTATCTCCATAATTGTCCGCTCCAGTCTTGCGTTGGAATCAGAAAGCAATTCTCGAGCCTGTTCCCTGGCTTCGGCGATAATCTCACGACGTTTCTCTTTCAAATCCTCGACTTTGGCGTCGTAACGTCCGATAGCCTGGTCAAGACGAGCCTCCTTTTCCTTGATAGAGCGGCGTTTCTTCTCCCAATACCTCTTGTCACGAGCCAAATCCATCAGATACTTGTCCATATTGACATAATCGGAGCCTACTATTTCTCCCGCTTCCGCTATCACATCGTCCGGAAGCCCCGTCTTGCGGGCAATCTCAAGTGCGAACGAACTGCCCGGATTGCCGATGGAAAGCTGAAACAACGGCTTCATCTGCTCCCGGTCATACAGCATGGCTCCATTGACAAGACCTGGCTCGCGGTCAGCAAATGTCTTAAGATTCTGATAGTGTGTCGTGACAATCCCCATTACGGAATTTCTGTTCAGCCGCGCAAGAATGGACTGGGCGAGGGCACCTCCAATCTGGGGTTCGGTGCCAGACCCCATCTCGTCGACAAGTATAAAGGTCCGCGGCATAGCATTATTAAGAAAAACCTTCATATTGCGAAGGTGCGAGCTGTAAGTACTCAGATCGTTCTCAATAGACTGCTCGTCGCCAATATCAATCATAAGGGAATCAAACAAACAGACATGCGAGTTCGAATAGAGCGTAGGCAGCATACCACACTGAAGCATATACTGCACAATACCCGCGGTCTTAAGACATACGGACTTGCCGCCCGCATTAGGACCGGAGATTATAAGAATTCTGTCGGTAGAATCAAGGTGCAGATTCAGTGGCACCACACGCTCCCCTTTCTGCTTCAGGGTGTGCGCCAATACGGGATGGACAGCGCCAAACCAGTCAATCTCCGTTTTTCGCTCAAGCGCCGGCATAGAGGCGTCAAACTCCTTGGCCAACTCAGCCTTGGCATAGATAAAGTCGTATATACCGAGTTTAGAATAGCTTTTAAGCATATCGTCGGCATAAGGACGGATAGCATCAGTGAGTGCCAGCAAGATACGATGTATCTCACGTTTCTCCTGCTCCCTGAGCTCGCGCAGACGATTGGAAGCCTCAACAACTTCGGCAGGCTCTATATAGGTCGTTTTTCCGGTAGCGCTCTCGTCATGCACTATACCTGAAATCTGACGTTTATGGGATGCCGGTACGGGAATGACCAGACGACCGTCACGCATCGACGGAGTAACGCCCGATTCCACTACTCCTGCTTCTACCGCCCTGGCCACTACCTTCTGCATAACAGAAGACAGCGAAGCCTGCGAGAGCTGTATGGAGCGTCGCAGCGTCTGAAGCTCTGGCGACGCGTCATCACGCACCTCGCCAAACCGATTGATTACCCCGTCAATATCACTTATGATAGAGGGAAATGTCTGCAACGATGCAAACAATTCCCGGAGAGCGGGCACAGCAAGATGCCCGTCTTCATCTTCTTCCTGAAAGAAGCGGCTTATTTCTCCGATGGTGTCAAGCGTAGACCGCAGACGGTAAAACTCAGTGGGCGACAACACACTGCCTGCCGTATGTATCTCGCGTAACTGACCCGTAAGGTCGTGTATGCCATCAAGCGGAAGACTTTTCCCCCGCTCAATCAGAGACAGCATCTCCGCTGTCTGCGACAACAGACGCCTTACAAGATTAAAGTCAGAGCTGAAACGCATACGTTCGCATTGGACCTGGCCAAGTGTGCTACGGCATTTTGCCTTCAGCCATTCGCGGACTACAGTAAAACCAATCTTCGACTCGAAACTTTCAGGATAAATCATAGAGCTGGAATCAGACAGGAAGAGAAAGCATCGGAATATTATAATCAAACAAAATCTTATGTCCGATGCCTGGGTTAAACAGACGGGCGAAAATATTTCTTTTCTTATTGGGAACCACAATCATGTCTATATGCCTGTCAGAGACCATTTCCGCCATATACTGCTGAAAATCTCCGTCAGGCACAGAGAAACTGAATTCGTGGCCAGGGTAATTTTCGGAAAAATATGACGCCATTGTCCTTAATTTGTTGGCGACACGGTCTAACCCCTTATCTGTGACAGGAAGAAGGCAGACTTTAAGGCGTGCCGAAGGTAATAAAGACACAAGCATATCCATAGACAGCAAATCCCTCTGCTCGACGTTGCAGAAGAACATCACATTGGAAAATTGTCCTATAGACCTGAACTCAAAATTCTCAGGAACAACAAACACAGGGACGCGGCAGTTGTCGAGGACCTCGGCCGCGATGCTTCCTATAAGTTCGCGTGCCTTTTTGCCACTGTCTCGCGTGGCCATCATTACGAATGCCGGCGGAGTCTGCCGTGTGTAACTGACAATGACATCTTCAGGCACCCCTTCATGAATCGTACGCGTATATTTTACATTGGCTATTTCCCGAGCCAACATGGCGCTGTCCAGACGCTTGCAAAAGCGCTTCATCTCCAGACCGGCGGCATCCTGCAGTCTCTTTCGAGCCTCGGTATCCCTAAGCTCTACTGTAAACGAATCCGAATATGAAAGAGAGCCGTCAAAATATGGAGTGGCATATACGTGCATAATGACAGGACGGAGCGACATAGCCTTGGCGATGGCAAAAGCCACCTTACAGGCCGTAAAACTATGCTCGGAAAAATCTACAGGTATAAGCACCGTATCTCTGCCACCCTCAATTTTTCGTTCTGCCCGGGCCATAAGCGTTTCATCCTCCACGATACGCAAAGCCTTGGGTAAGCATGCGTCAGGAATCCTGACGCGAACGCCGCAGGATGTGCCGGGACATTCTATATCTACATTCTGCAGCTCTACGGGAATGTCATTCTCCTCCAGGCGATCCTTCAAGGCTACTGCGCTGTCGTAGGTATGTATGGCAAGTGTTATGTACTTGTTTTCAGTCATGGGAGATAGTTAGAAAAAGTATTGAAAACCTATTGAGGTTTTCAATACTTTATTCATAAATTGCAGCAAAACCAATCAGTCTTTCTTGTTCTGCTCCTCAAGGATGGCAATCGCCATGTCGTAAATAGTAGTATCATCGAGCACGACAATACCGCCGTCAGGACCCGGCTCGATGTGCATGGCCGCATTTTTGCCGAACTGATAATTTACACCTCCGAAATAATTGCGGACAGTCTGAACTGTCACATTAAGCTGGTCTGCGATGCGGTGAGTGCTTCCATCAGGCAGAGCGTCTTTGATACGACGCAGTTCGTTGAATGAAATTGTCTTGCTCATGATATGAAAATTTATGAGGTTTATAAATGAAAATAATCCTTGTTACGGGAGGAGAATGAGCCGTCTGATTTTGATTTTGCTAATTTACGCTTATTTTTTGAATTATGCAAAAATATTTAGTATAAAAAAAGTAGTTTTACAACATACTTTTATGTATTTCACTACAAATAAGCGACATAGAAGAACTAATGAAGCTCCGGAACACGTACCGCTTCGATAGTTGAACTCGGAATCCAGCCGGTATAATCACTGTTAAGATAAATCTTTGTCCATCCTTCGTCATCTTTGTCAGGCGAAGTGACCTCAAGGATTCTAACAACTGTACCGGAACTGAGCGGAGCAGCTACCTGCTTGGACTTATCCGAAGGTGCGGAATGAAGTACTACGTCGTTTATCATTAAAACGCCTTCGTCGGCAGAAAGTGCGGCCGATTTTGAGATAGATGCGAAAAACCAAAGCAGTATACTCACTATCAACAATATACCGGAGCCAAAAAATCCGAGCTTACGGAGACTGACTTTTTTTACAAAAAAGTATACCACCAACAGCATTATCACAATGATAAAAGCCACTACAGAGGAAACTGCCCACACATCGGATGACACGGAAGCTATCATATTGCGGATATTGCGGAAAAACGAAGGTGATGCCGGCGTTGTGTCAAGTGTCTTATCGCCTACAGCGCTTTCATTGGCCTCCTGCACCAGCGCGGACAAATATTTAAGATTATTATCCGCTTCAGAGTTCATAGGGTCAAGTCTAAGCGCAATCATATAGTTCAGCACGGCGGCTCCGGGATTGCCTGCATTGCTGTAAGCGTTACCGAGATTGTAATACTGAGACGACGATGTTCCCTCAGTCTGCATACGGGCGCGAATCATGGAGACACACTTCAAGTAGTCGCCTTTCTTGTAAGCCGAGTCAAGGGCGGCTTCGCCAGTGGTAGCCTGCAGCGTGGGAATGGCCAACAGGATAACCAGAAGAACCAGCAGAGAGCGGAAGCTGTCTATGCGGTTTCCGCGCATATTATATACATTATTCATTATAGACTTTTCTGATTGATGGTTAGACGGGAATCGAGAGAATCAATCACAGAGCAGGCCCGTGAGTATGTCGATTGCATATCGGAACCGGTGGCGTTGGCATACTTGGCAAACTCACAGTCATCAAGCAGACTGATAAGCTTCTCGATGACAGCATCGTCAATACCGACGCCTGAAAGCTCGCCGCTTACGTTGTCGCGTGTAAGCTCTGACGTAGGTATGCCGAGTTTGTCACTGAGATAACCCCACAAAGACTGAAGCATGACATCATAAAATTTATCGCGTTCACCGCGGCGCATGCACTTCTCAGCCGCTTTCAGGCGGCGACGCGCCACACTGCTGGCTTTACGGCGTTTGAGCAAAGCGATATCCGAACGCATCCTCACTCTCTTGCGATATATTATCAATATTATAATCAACAGTACAACCGGAACGGCATACCACAATACAAAGAGAGGACGCGATATATAGAGGACGTGGGTCTTGAGCAATTTGCCCGGCTTCTGCAGCTTATTATTGAAAGAGAGCGACGACGACGAGTCGTGGCGGGCGCTGCCCTGACCGACCTTTATCTTGAAAGAGCGAGTCGTCTCGGTATACCAAGAGCCTTTGGCTGCATCAAAAAAGTGGAACTTGAGAGCAGGAATTTCAAATTCCCCCTCTTTTTGAGGAATAAAGGTACAGTCGAAAGTGACGACTCCCGAGGTCTCGCCGGAAGCCTTGTCAACCTTGTCCTCACTTTTGAGGAATTTGAGCTCCGATGGGAATTTCTCTGACAAAGCGGGGAGCGAGACGAAACTCAGATTGCCGGTTCCCGAAACACGATAGCGTACCACAGCGGCCTGATGGGTCTTGAAATTCTTGCTGAGCAGCTCTGCCGTGACTTTGAAGACACCTACGCCATTGACATCATCGTAATTCTCAGCTCCGGGCAGAGGCCTTACATTAAGCTCGATGTCATTTGGCTTGGCGCTGACCTGCTGCGGTATGGTCTTTACCATACGGCCGAAATACGGGTCTTCGTATTCCATCGAGCGGCCGACGCTGCCGGTATAGCTGTTGCCTTTTATGATGGCCTTCCCGGATTGTGTGGGATAAATCATGTATTTGGCCACTACCGCAGTGTTATATGTCTTGCCATTGTAAGACTCTGGAGTCAATGAATGTGATATATCATTGAGCGGGTCATACATACAGTTGCCGAAAGAGGGAGAGGAGGCCGCTATCCAGTCAAACACACTGGAGTAAGTGGTATAGAGCTTGACAGTATAGATTATGCCCTGCTGTTCGTAGGGAGACGAATCTGAGACAGTGGCACGCAGAAATATATCGGAACCTCCGGGATTTGTAAGCGTCGGGCCTCCGGTCTGCGTGGACGACGGCTGCGAAGCCGACGGAGAAGAAGAACTGGATGACCCGATGGTATATGTCACAGAATTGGATCGTACGCCGCCTACAGTAATAGGACCGAAAGTATATCGTCCCGGTTTTTCAGCCTTAAGGGTAATAGCATACGACGCTTCAATGGCAGTAGTGGAAACGCCGTTCACAACCTGAGTGAAAGTAGACATCTTTCGCCGCTGCACGAACATGACCTTGCATCCGGGAACGGAGGCAGGCTGTGAGGGCTCGCCGTTCACATTATGAGTGTCCACTATCAGATAAAATGTATCGCCGGGACCTGGAGTAAGGCCGGCCGGCTGTACTGAAAGACGCACACTCTGCGAATATCCGGATACGAAACAAATCAGAACCGTAAAGAGCGTCAATAGATATTTTATACCTGTTTTTTCCATTCTATTTGAGTCTCGGTATATATACAAAAGTTTAGGACCAAAGTCGGAATCCGGATCTTACCAGCGCTTGCTGCGCGGATTGTTTTGCTGCTCACGACCATTGTTTGTGCCATATACAGTATGCTTGCGCGTCTCTTTCTCCTTGTCAGCGCTTCGCTTCAATATGCGGTCGGCCGCCTGCTGGCTCATGCCCTGAGGCTGCTGCTTCTGAGATTGATTCCGGCTATTGTTCTGATTGTTGTTATCCTGATTATTCTGATTCTGGTTGTTCTTATTCTGGTTTTTATCCTTGTTCTGATCTTTATTTTGATTCTGATCCTTATTCTGGTCCTTGTTTTGATCTTTATTCTGGCTTTTGTTATTCTTGTTCTGGTCTTTGTTCTTATCGTTCTTATCGTCCTTGTTCTTCTGCTGGTTCAGCTGAGCGATACGCAGATTCTTGCGTGCATTGGCATCATTGGGATTCAGACGCAGAGCCTGCTTATAGGCATCGATAGCGCCTTGAAAATCCTTGTCATTGAACGACATATTGCCCAGATTGTAGTTCGCGCGCGAGGCAAGCGAAGGATTGTCCTTAAAATGCTTTGCCACATTAGAGAATCCGCTGCGCGCCTGCTCCATCAGTTTCTGCTTTTTCTCTTTTTGCTCCTGCGGGACTGCATTAGCGAGCTGGACATTGGCCAAAGCCTGGTTGAACAGAGCCACAAGGCTCGTGGAATTTTCTTTCAGAGCTGTCTCATAATCCTTGAGCGCCAGCGCATAGTTCTTCGCGCGGTAAGCCTTGTTTCCGGCCTTTATGGCTTTTCGCTCAAGGCGTGTGGATTGACTCTGGGCCTGTGCCTGTGCCGGAGACATCAGAAGAAAAGCGGCCGCAGCTATGGCGATAATATGGTATATATTTCGTGTACTCATCTTTTATCCTCCTTTGTAAAGAATGTGATTCGATGCAGTAGAGTATTTTTCCTATTGACCATAAAGCAGTCAGCCACAAGACATAGCAACGCAAGCGCAGCAAAGTACATGAACAGCTCGTCATGAAGCACAAGGTGGCTGCTTGCCAAAGATGTGCGCTTTACCTCTCTGAGCTGCTTCTGCAGCATAAGCAGCGCATTGGTCGATGCCGCGTTCACATATATACCTGAACCGGCCTTGGCTATTTTCTTCCCTAAATCCTCGTTAAGCCGCGTATGCACGATTTCGCCCTGGTCATCGGTAAATACGCCGGAAGCCGTATTGATTACATTTCCGCCCGCAGTACCGACTCCTACGACATCCACCTGAATCCCGTTGCGGCCGGCCTCCTGTACGGCTTTCATCACAGCCTCTTCATCGTCAAGCTCCTCGACATCGGTAAAAAGAATTATAGCTTTTCCCACATCTTTTCCTTTGGTAAAAGAGGCATTGGCTACATTTATGGCATCGGCGATATTGGTGCCCTGCAGTCTCATCTGATTCGGGTCAATGGTGCCGAGAAAGGATTTTGCAGATGCGAAGTCCGAAGATACAGGAATGATACTGTACGCCTGAGCCGCGAAAGTCACAAGACCTATACGGTCATTGGACATACCGTCTATCATACGCTCCAGCAACAATTTGGCCGCCGTAATACGCGACGGGCCGTCGGCATCGTCAGTAGCGGAAGCCAGCATAGAGTTGCTGGCGTCTACGACCGCCACTACTTCGATACCCTCTCTTGTGGTATTCTGTTCTGTCACTCCTCCCCACGGCCTGGCAAATGCCAATATCAGAGCCGTGAGCGCCACAAGACGTAAAGACAGACGTATGACAGGTTTATATACAGACAATTCCGGCATCAACGGCCTGAGTACATCGGGGCGGCCAAAACGATCCAGTTTTTTCCGTCTGGCACGCCGCGCCAACAAATATATGGCAGCCATTGCCGGTATGACCAGCAACAGCAACAAATATAGCGGATATGCAAAACTCAGCATGATTCTCTGATTCTTTAAGGTATTTTGCGCAATAAAGTATAATGCAGCAACAGATTAAGCACAAGCAACAGCAATGCGGCTCCAATCCAAGGCATGAAATTGTCGTCTGTACGAGTGAAGTTGTCTACGTTAATACGTGACTTCTCAAGCTTGTCGATTTCGGCAAAGACATTCTCAAGCGCCCGATTGTCTGTCGCGCGGAAAAATTGACCGCCGGTAATGCGTGCGATTTCTTTAAGACTCTCCTCATCAATCTCAATAGGGACAGCAGTATTGACATGGCCATACATGGTCGACATATTGATGACATCATTGCGCCCGATGCCGATGGTGTATACCCTGACGCCTTTCTGTTTCGCTATCTGGGCCGCGGTAAGAGGATCTACCTCACCGGCGTTGTTGGAGCCGTCGGTCAGCAGTATGATACTCTTGGAGACTGCATTGCCCCCCAATACTCTGTTGGTAGCGCTGACCAGACCGTCGCCAATAGCTGTACCGTCGCCCAGCGAGCCGAGCATCAGATGCGAAACAGCATTGATTACCGATGTCCTGTCAGTAGTCAGAGGCATATACGTAAGGCTTTCGCCGGCAAACGCGACCAGGCCGATATTGTCATGGTCACGCTTCTCTACAAACTGAGAAGCTATCTTTCGCGCGGCATCGAAGCGATTGGGTACCAAGTCAGGCGTCTCCATACTTGCCGAGACGTCAAGCGCCACAACTATATCGGTGCCTAAAATCTCGGATGTGACTTTGGAATCATGTGTCTGCGGACGACACAGCGCAACGATTATACAGCCGATGGCTGCAAGACGGACTGCAAAATTGAAGTGCATCATCCATACCCGCCACGGCGTGCCAAGTTTTCTGAACGGCTGCACCGTAGATACCGTAACATACGGATTGCCAGTACGCAGACGCGATATGTAGAAGTATATAATCGGCAGGTAAATAAGGAAAAGCAGCAGAAGCCAGGGATATTTGAGCATCATTTCTTTACCTCCTTTCCTTTGCCGCCTTTGGCTCTGTTGTTACGATTTGAACTCTGGGCAGCAGTCCTTTTGCCAGATTGCTTGCGCTGCTTCTGTGACGCTGCAGTCTGACGCTTGATTTTCTTGCCGGTCACAGTCGCCTTTTCCTGTGGCTGGGCTTCAGCCTGCTTCAATGCATCCTCTTCCTCGCGTGTAGGACGCGTAGTCTCTACAAATCTGCTTGCGACACTATACGCACGTTCATTTTCATCAGGCAAAGATTTAGCATTGGCAAATTTGACAAAATCGGCTATTTCAAGCAACTCCTTCAAATCCTGCCGATAAGGGGCCAGCTTCTCGTTGGAGCTTGCTTCTTCCAGGAATTGTGTGGAGGTCATCTCCGGAGCCGCCACACCGAACCGGCGACTGATATAGCGGCGCAAGATGTCGGTCAACTCCGTAAAATATTGGTCATCTGCACCCTGTTGCCATAATTGCTTCGATTTAAGCCGTTTCAGCGCATTTACCGCTTCTTCATAGGGAGGAAGCGCCGTCTGCGTCCGCAGTTTGAAACCTCCCTTTTTACCATATTTGAAGTAAAAATAGACAAGACCGCCGACAAGCGCCAATATGAGAAGTATCAGCCACCAGTAGTCATAAATCACATCAGGTATCTTGTCCCAGAAAGATTTACCTTCCGGCTCAGCGACGTCTGTCATACCGGCTATTTCGGTCTTGGCCGTGGCGTTGACCGGAATTACCTTGATAGCCACACGGTTACTCTCCACTGTGTCCGAACCTGCCACATATTTCAATGGAGGAAGACTATAGAAACCTGAATCGAAAGCCTGCAGCGGTATATGATAATTTATCTGGGTGCGGCCTGAACCGAGGTCTACCGTGTCTGACCTGAAATCCTTCGACAACTCAATGGTATCGCCATTGAGTGTAACGTATGGCAACTCGCTTTCATCGGAAAACATAGGAAAATGTCCGGGAATTTTCCGATCTTTTACAACCTCCAGATGCAGGTCGGTCTTCTGTCCCATGACAATATAGGCGGAATCGAGTCTGGCCTTGACTGTCGCGGGAGCCGCGGCGACATTGACCGAGGATACCCCCAGAGCCGCCAGCATGACCGGTATGCAGTATATAAGTTTCTTATACATTTGTGATTCTGATGTAAATCAAAATATTCCTTATCAGTCTGACACAGAGAAGCGTCAGCGTACGCCTCGATTGCGAAAAAGCGCCAGCAAGGCTTTCACGAAGTCCTCGTCGGTAGCCACAGTGGCTATGTCTACACCGCTGCGGGTCGTAATTTCGGTCAGACGCTGCTGCCGGTCATACCACTGCCTGTCATATTCCTTGCGTACCGAGGAGGATGACGTATCGACCCAGGCCATACGCCCGCTTTCGCTATCTTTCATTCGGACAAGACCCACGTCGGGCATCTGGGCATCGCGTTTGTCATATACCTGTATAGCCACAAGGTCATGCTTGCGGTTGGCTATACTCATCGAAGCGGAATAATCGTGGGAATCTATAAAGTCGCTGATAAGAAAAGCAGTGCAACGCTTCTTGACCACATTGGTCATATACTCCAGAGCGAGATTGATATCAGTGCCTGTATTGTCGGGATGAAAGTCGATGATTTCCCGGATAATAAGAAGTATGTGCTTCTTTCCCTTTTTAGGGGGAATAAACTTTTCTACCTTATCTGAGAAAAAGATGACTCCTACTTTATCATTGTTCTGAATGGACGAGAAAGCGAGAGTGGCGGCTATTTCAGCCATCATCTCCTTTTTATCGACGCCCACCGCGCCAAACTCACGGCTACCGGAGACATCTATCAGCAGCATCATGGTAAGCTCCCGTTCCTCCTCGTAGACCTTGACAAACGGCTTATTGTGCCGGGCGGTCACATTCCAGTCAATATCACGTATGTCATCGCCATACTGATACTCGCGTACCTCAGAGAATATCACGCCTCTGCCCTTGAACGCCGTATGGTATTCGCCGGCAAAAATGTTCTGCGATAGCCCTCGGGTCTTTATTTCAATTCTTCTTATTTTCTTAAGCAGTTCTGTAGCGTCCATTCACTGGGATTGATGCGTTATACCGCAACGGCGCCATGAAGGCGCTCTCTTGCGGATGGGATTCTAAAGTTATTTGTTCGGCTTGATTGCAGTAGATCAGGGTACCTGTACGGCATCAAGTATATCCGTAATAACATCGTCCGCAGTGATGTTGTTGGCCTCTGCCTCGTAAGTAAGGCCGATACGGTGGCGCATTACGTCGTGGCATACAGCGCGTACATCTTCCGGAATCACGTAGCCGCGTCCGCGCAGGAAAGCGTATGCGCGCGCAGCGAGAGCCAGACTGATAGAGGCTCGCGGCGATGCGCCGAACTCGATGATGCTCTCCAGATTTTTAAGGCCACATTCCTTCGGATTACGCGACGCGAACACTATATTCACAATGTAATCCTCAATCTTCTCGTCTATATATATCTTGCGTACTATCTTTTGCGCCTCGAAAATCTCTTCCGGCTTCAACACGGGTACAATCGACGGCAACGGTCCGGAGATATTCTGACGTATGATGCGTTTTTCCTCATCCTTGTTGGGATAACCGATTATAACCTTGAGCAGAAAACGGTCCATCTGAGCCTCGGGCAACGGATAGGTACCCTCCTGCTCGATAGGGTTCTGGGTAGCCATTACCAGGAAGGGTTTAGGCAGGCTGAAAGTATCATCACCGATAGTTACCTGACGCTCCTGCATCGCTTCAAGCAGCGCGCTTTGCACCTTGGCTGGGGCACGGTTAATCTCGTCGGCAAGCACGAAATTGGCGAAAACGGGACCTTTCTTTATCTCAAACTTCTCGTTCTTGACACTGTATATCATAGTGCCCACCACATCGGCGGGAAGCAGGTCGGGGGTAAACTGTATGCGGCTGTATTTGGCATCCACAAGGCTTGCAAGGGTCTTTATGGCCAGTGTCTTGGCAAGACCGGGCACACCCTCAAGCAGCACGTGGCCGTCACACAGCAGCGCTACGAGCAGGGAGTCGACAAGGTGCTTCTGCCCTATGATGCGCTGATCCATACCTTTGGTTATCAACGTAATAAACGAACTGTTGGCCGCTATCAGATCATTGAGTTCGCGTATGTTTACTGTTTCGTTCATAAATATCGGTATATGACTAATATTATTTTCTTGATAATGTTTCTACAAAATTACATCAAAGCGCGCACAGACAGGCTCGCAGACGTGTTAAACTTTACTGAATAATCTGACACAATTATTAAAATATGTTATCGCCCGGAGCAGCCTTCGCAAATCGTGGCCATACGACTCACTCATCGCCCTTAAAGGCATTCCATCCCTGGGCGCGAAGAGGCATTTCCTGCCCATCACGCGTCACAAGCGCGCAGCCTTGCTCCGGCTTGGTAATGTAACCTATGACACGGACTCCCTCAAGCTTGCTTACATTGTCATGCTCAGTCAGCGGCACAGTAAAGAGCAGCTCATAGTCCTCGCCTCCATTCAGGGCGCATGTCACGAGATTCATATCGAACTCCTCAGCCATTATGGCCGTCTGGTAGTCGATGGGAATCTTGTCCTCATAGACCCGGCAGCCCACATGGCTGTCCTTGCATATATGCAGCAGCTCGGACGACAGACCGTCGCTTACGTCTATCATCGACGTAGGCCGGATACCGTTGGCTCTAAGCAGCTCCACTATATCCTTGCGGGCCTCGGGCTTGAGCTGGCGCTCCAGAATGTATTCCTTACCGGCAAAATCCGGGGTAAACTCCTTCTGTCCGCTGGCTGCAGCCACCTGGTTCTCGCGCTCAAGCAGCTGAAGGCCCATGTATGCGGCGCCCAGGTCGCCCGACACACAGATGATATCGGTAGGCTTGGCCGTACTGCGGCGCACGGCACTCTCCTTCTCAGCCTCTCCCAGACAGGTAATACTGATTACCAGACCACTGGCAGAAGCCGATGTGTCTCCTCCCACAAGATCCACTCCATAAATTTCGCATGCCAGACGGATACCGCTGTACAGCTCCTCGATATGCTCCAGTGTGAAGCGCGAGGATACACCGAGACTGACTGTAATCTGACGGGGCTGACCCATCATGGCGTATACATCGCTGAAGTTGACTATGGCCGCTTTGTAACCCAAATGCTTCAGCGGCACATAACGGAGATCAAAATGCACTCCCTCAAGCAGCAGATCAGTCGTGACGAGTATCTCCTTGCCGCCATAATCGAGTATGGCGGCATCATCGCCTACGCCCACCTTGCTTGAAGGGTTTCGCAGCGGGAAATCCTTGGTCAGACGTTCAATAAGTCCAAATTCTCCTAATTGCGAGATTTCTGTTTCCATAATTACTACACTGTTCCTGTCAGATGCGTTTACAACCGGCCTACAAGTTCCTTGATAATTTCCGTCATAAACGGCTGAGCCTTTACCGCAGCCTTCTGCACTTCTTCATGAGTAGGCACATCGGTTATATCCTTTCCGCCCAAATCCGTAATGACACTGACACCGAAGACTCTCATTCCGGCATGATTGGCCACAATGACTTCCGGTACTGTCGACATGCCTACCGCATCGCCGCCTATCACTCGGAAATATTCATATTCGGCCGGAGTCTCAAACGTCGGACCTGCCGTGCCTACATATACACCGTGCATGACGCGTATTCCCTTTTCCGAGGCTATGTCATCTGCCATCTTTATCAGTTCATGGCTATATGCCTCGGTCATGGCCGGAAAGCGGGGGCCGAGCTCATCGTAGTTTTTCCCTCGGAGCGGATTTTCCGGGAAAAGATTTATATGGTCAGTGATTATCATTATGTCGCCCACGCGGAATTCCTTGTTCATTCCTCCGGCAGCATTGCTGACAAAGAGAGTATCCACACCGAGAGCTTTCATTACTCTTACAGGGAAAGTGACTTGCTTCATGTCATATCCCTCATAATAATGGAAGCGTCCTTGCATGGCCATCACATATCGGCCGCCGAGGTTGCCGAAAATCAGCTTTCCGCTGTGTCCCTCGACTGTTGATACCGGCATCGAGGGTATATCTTTATAATCTATCTCTTTCTTTATCTCAATATGGTTTACCAGCTCTCCCAGTCCGGTGCCGAGGATTATCGCCACATTTGGCAACTCTGCTACCTGATTTCTGATGAAATTAGCTGCTTCATTGATTTTCTGTATCATAATATATTGATTTGAAGGTTTTGCTATTCTTGTGTCACACTCTCTTTCTCTCCCAGCCGGTCGCTTTTATCCTCTATGGCACGCTTGACAGTATGAATAAAATTGGAATCATCCAGTCCGCGCAACATCTCTACCGAAATCGGCATATAATAGATGACAGGCTTGAGCTTCTCGGGGAAATAAGGATTATTGGCCAGACGTACGGCATCTTTCTCGGTAGTGATTATCAGTTTTCTTGCTCCCTTCATAGCCGAGAACTTCTCCATCATTTTATGCAGATCGGCTCTGGTAAAATCATGATGGTCGGCAAAATGATTGACCACTACCCTACAGTCAAACTGCTTGAAGAACCTTACCAACGGACGCGGATTAGCTATTCCGGTAAGCAGCATGACTATGTCGTTGCGCGTCAGATCGTCAAGATTGACATCATACTTGTCTCCCTCACGGAATACAGCTGCCGGAGCATCATATACCGTCTTTGAGAAAAAGAGTTTCTGATAAGCCCATAAATCGAGATTGTTGCTGAACAATCTGAATTGAATCGGAGTAGCTTCGTCAGGCACCTTGGTCACGACTACTATGTCCGCACGCCCTACGGCACGCCGGTTCTCGCGCAGGCGGCCAAGCGGCAAAACGTGATCGGAATATATAGGACGCGAATAATCCATCAGTAAAATATTTACTTTAGCCTTCACAGCGCGATGCTGAAAAGCGTCATCCAATAATATAAGGTTTATATCAGGGTCAATGTTCAGCAACTCCCGTATTCCTTTACGGCGGCTCTCGCATACGGCAAGCCTGACGCGGTTGCCATATTTGCTCAGAATCTGATATGGCTCGTCGCCTATGGTCGATGGAGTGCTTTTTGAGGTGCCGAGAACGAAGCCCTTGGTCTTGCGCTTGTAGCCGCGACTGAGTACGCCTATATTATATGACGCGGACAGATACTCAATCAGATATTCTACATGGGGCGTCTTGCCTGTACCTCCGATAGTGATATTACCGACACAGATTACCGGTACGTCAAAACTCTCTGACGGCAACAGATGCCAATCATACAGCTTATTGCGCACATCCGTCACTGCCCCGTAAATCCAGGACAACGGAGTAAGCAGATATGATATTATGCGGTCACTTGTCTTATTCACTGCCGAAAGCATGTTTATCCAAAATGCGGGTTTATTCTATCAGAAGCCGACTCTGAAAGGAGGCATGCTGGCCATAACCTTTCCGCTGCCGTACTCAACTTGCACAGCCGAAAGTATATCCTGCACGGCCTGCTTCGGATTGTCAGTATTAATGAGCTTCATCAGCAATGAATTCTGCATATTGCCCATAAAGGCCATGAAGTTCATTTCCACTTGCGGATAAGCTACCAGCTCCGGATTTTCGATTTTGCCGGCACGACTTGCCCAGTCTATGGCGTCGCCGAGCGAGCCGAGCTGGTCGACAAGTCCGAAATCCTTTGCCACGACAGCACTCAAAGGGCGACCGTCAGCTATGGTCTTGACCTTTTCCGCCGTCATCTTGCGTCCTGCCGCCACGCGGCTTACAAAAAGCTCGTAGCCGTTCTCTACCATTGACTGCATGGCTGCCAGCTGCTGCTCATCCAGAGGAGTCAGTCCTGTGCCGTAGACTCCGGCCGGATTGGTAGCTACAGTCTCTACATTCACTCCGGCCATGTCGAGAAGACCTTTGCAGTTGGGTATAAGTCCGAAGATACCGATGGAGCCGGTCACAGTATATTCATCAGCAAAAATTCTGTCAGCTCCACAGGAAATATAATAACCGCCCGATGCGGCGTAATCACCCATCGAAACGACAAATTTCTTACCCGTTTTCTTAAAAGTCTCCAACGCTTCCCACATCTGCTCGCTGCCGAAGGCCGAACCACCGGGAGAGTTGACACGGAGCACCAGCGCCTTGACATTGTCATCGTCAGCCAAATCAAGTATCTGCTCGGTCAGAACCTCGCTGTCTATTCCGCCGCCTCCCATCATGTCGTCTATGGCGCCGCAGGCATAAAGTACAGCTATCTGGTTGCCTGCATTTGTGTTAGCGCTGAATTTATCGTCATACATCGCCATAGCCGATGCGCTGACCTCTTTTTCCAGACCATCTTCCTGACCCGCAGCCTTGGCTATCCTGTCCTCGAAAGCATGGCGGTATTCCAGCTTGTCTACTATTTTCTGGGCTAAAGCATACTGAGCGGGCTTGGCCGAGATAAAATCACGGTTTATAAGAGTATCAATCTTGGCAGGAGTCACATCCTTGCGGTCTGCGGCTATCTGCCGGCGTATCTGAAGCCACAGAGTGTCTATCAGCTGCATGTTCTGCTGACGGGCCACACTACTCATGGTATCCTGTGTGTAAGGCTCCACGGCGGCTTTGCCCTTGCCTACTCTGACGGCCTGAAACTGCACGCCCACCTTGTCAAAAAGGCCCTTGAAAAACAGGCTTTGGCCTCCCAGTCCATTGAGCATGACCTCGCCGGCCGGATTAAGGGAAATCTCGTCGGCCGCGCTGGCCACGAAATACGCTCCTTGCGTAAGCTGGTCAGCGTAAGCATATATCTTCTTTCCGCTTTTTCTAAACTCTGTCAGCGCGCCGCGCACAGCATTAAGAGAGGCCGGTGCGGCCTGAACGAAGCCGCAGTCCAGATAAATGCACTTTACCCGGTCATCGGATGCCGCTGCCCTGATGGCCGCAGTCAGTGTCTCTACGCTCTGCACCTGGCTGAAATCTTTGTTAAGCAGAGTCATCAGGTTGAGTTCCGACATGCTTTCGCGCTCCACTATCGTGCCGTCGAGGCTCACTCGCATCACACTGTTCTTCTCCACAGTCTCCATACTGCCGCTTACCGCGCTGCCTACGATACCCATTATGATGACTACCGCGGCCACCCCGGCACAGACGATGGCAAGCCATGCGCCCATGAACGAGGTCAGCATATTTAGAAAAAACTTTTTAACCATGTCTTATATCTTTTATAATTACCGGGCAACCTCGGCGATTACCTCTTTGATTTTCGCAGCCAGAGCTTCGGCCTCCTCCATCGTGTGGGCCTCGCTGTAGATACGGATTATCGGCTCAGTGTTCGACTTACGCAGATGCACCCATGAATCGGCAAAATCTATCTTCACGCCGTCGATGTCGGTAATCTTCTCGCCTGCGAATTTGCCCTTTACAGCCTCAAGTATCGCATCCACGTCAAGCTCCGGGGTAAGCTGAATCTTATTCTTGGCTATGGCGTAAGCAGGATAGCCTGCCTTGAGTTCACTTACCTTCTTGCCGGACTTGGCCAGCAGCGAGAGGAACAGAGCCACACCTACAAGGGCATCGCGGCCATAGTGACATTCAGGATAGATTACACCGCCGTTGCCCTCGCCACCTATCACGGCTCCGGTATCCTTCATCTTGGCCACGACATTGACTTCGCCGACAGCAGCGGCCTCATACTCACATCCGGCATGGGCGGAGGTCACATCGCGCAACGCGCGCGACGAACTCAGATTGCTCACCGTATTGCCGGGCGTGTGCGACAGCACATAGTCAGCCACTGCCACCAGCGTATATTCCTCCACAAACATCTCGCCGTTTTCCATCACTATGGCCAGACGGTCCACATCCGGGTCTACTACAAAACCGACATCGGCCTTTCCGTCGCGCATCAGCTCCGAAATCTGTGTCAGGTTCTCGGGGATAGGCTCCGGCGTGTGGGCGAAATGTCCCGTAGCCTCGCAGTTAAGTTCCACTATATTGCTTACTCCAAGCGCGCGCAGCAGCTGGGGGATGATGATTCCTCCCACGGAATTGACTGCGTCCACTGCCACTGTAAACCCGGCTTTCGAGATTGCATCGCAGTCTACCAAAGGGAGACTCAATACCTTGTCAATGTGCTTGCGGTTGTATGTCTCGTTGCGGTATAGCTTGCCAAGGCTGTCGACGTCGGCAAACTCATACTCTCCGCTTTCGGCCAGGCGAAGCACCTCCTTGCCTTCGGCGTCATTCAGAAACTCTCCGCGCTCATTGAGCAATTTGAGAGCGTTCCACTGCTTGGGATTGTGGCTTGCCGTAAGGATTATACCTCCGCATGCCTTCTCTTCTGTGACGGCTATCTCGGTCGTAGGCGTAGTGGCCAGACCAATGTTGACCACGTCGAAACCCATCGACATCAAAGCGCCGCATACCAGTTTGTCGACCATATCTCCCGAGATACGGGCATCGCGCCCTACCACTATCACATTGCTCTTGCCGTCGCTGTGCGAGCGCATAAACGCCGCGTAAGCGGTAGTGAACTTCACTATATCTATGGCGCTCAGGCCTTCGCCCTGCTGTCCGCCTATTGTGCCGCGTATTCCGGATATTGATTTTATAAGTGACATAGTTTCTTTAGTTTTAGTCTGATTTCGGGCCGGCATCTCAGAATTGGGCCGGATAATACTTGATATTGAAAATGTACGGTTGAACAGCGCCTGTCTCATCGGCAAACCCGTAGTAGGACCGGATTATCATGTTGACCTCGCAGTCCAGACCCAGATAGCGCAGCGGGAGCTGCACACCGCTGCCATATTTGGCGCTGGACTGTATCTCCAGATTGTTGAAGCGGAAACTTGAGGCGTTGTTGTTCTGAAGATTATTGGCATTGCCCGAAGGCTGCGGATTCTTACCTTCGTACATCTCCAGCACATTGGTACGCAGATACCTGAAATATATCTGCTGGTCATCCTTTGCCTTCTTATCCGGGCTGCCCGGACTTACCACCTGCATGTATACGAATCCATCTTCATCCATACGGTAGAACGGCGCATCTTCTCCAGTTTCAAAGACACTGTCTTCTGGCACTTCGTTTACCACCCTCTGGTTCGACAGATACCAGTTTACGGCCTTCTCCTCTGTGCGCAGCATTTCAGAATAGCTTTTGGACTTACTGCACGAGCACACGAGCGCGAGCATAAGGCCCAGCGCAGCGCAAACCGTCGCTTTACTCTTATTGTATATCATCATAATCTCAATATATAACCTTCGGCCGTCAGCCTGTCAACGGCCTTTTTCATTTCTTCATCATATTCCGGCATTATTCTTTCAAGCTCGGCAATGCACTCATGCACATTGCCCTTGAATTGACCGCCGGCGGCCTGCAGATGTCCTCCTCCGCTGAAATGGTCGGAGCAGATATGACTCACAGGAAAATTTCCGATACTTCGCATGGACAGACGCACTTCATCTTCATCCTCGCGCAAAAAAATCGCATAGACCACACCGCGTAGCGACAGAGCCTGATTTACCAGGCCCTCGGTATCGCCTTTCTCATACCGGTATCGGCTCAGGTCATCCCTGCCAAGCCACACGACCGCTGCACGATGCTCCTTATAGACAGTAAGCCGCTCACACAGCGCGAACGAAGTCAGCCGCAGCGCATCCTCACTCTTGGTATCGAGAGTCTCCTTCAATATCAGCGATTTGTCCACACCTTTTTCCAACAGTTCGACTAATATCTGATAGAGATCGATATGCTTAGTGTTCACGCTCAGATTGCGGGTATCGGTAATTATACCCGTACAGAGCGCTGTAGCGCAGTTCAGATCCATCTCGTCGTAATAGCCCATGGCCGCTATCAGCCTGAAGACTAACTCGCAGGTCGACGACATATCGGGATAGCTTATCAGCAGATCCACATCTGCGTCGGGATTCTCGTGATGGTCTATTATTACCTTATGTGCCTTGGCCGCGCTGACTACATCGGCCAGCTCGCTCAGGCGCGACCACTGGTTGAAATCACAACCGATAATCAGGTCGGCATCGGCCACAAGCTGGCGGCCGTACTCCTGATAGCGCGTAAAGGGCACAATGTCATTATAACCGGGCATAAACTCCAGCATACGCGGAGGCTGGTCGGGAGTCACGACCTTGGCACGCACCCCCATGCCGCTCAGCAGATGCGCCAGACCCAGCGTACTGCCTATGGCATCGCCGTCTGGCCGCACATGGCACGTCAGCACGACAGCACGGCAACCGGCCAGCAATTGCTTCAGAGCCTTTACCTCTCTTGTATGTAAAAGTTTGTCAATCATAGTGTTTCCTTTGCCGACACACGCCGTCGCATTGCTCGCGGCATACTCACGACGCAAATTGAATTGACAAAGTTACTCAATTTTTCCGAAATTATCCGTAACTTTGCACTAAAAAATAAGATTGACTCACGATGCATACCAAGGAAGAAAAAATGCAGGCTTTCGGCCGGCTGCTCGATGTCCTCGACAATCTGAGGGTAAAATGCCCCTGGGACGCCAAGCAGACCAACGAATCACTTCGTCCCAATACAATAGAGGAGGTCTATGAGCTCTGCGACGCTCTGGCCGGAGACCGCGTCCCGGACATACGCAAGGAGCTGGGCGATGTCTTGCTGCATGTTTGTTTCTATGCCCGTATCGCTCAGGAGAAGGAGCAGTTTGACATAGCCGATGTATGCGACTCCCTGTGCGATAAACTGATATACCGCCATCCGCATATCTATGGCAATGTCCGCGCCGACGACGCCGATGCCGTGAAGCGCAACTGGGAGGAGCTGAAGCTGCGCGAGAAGGGAGGGAACAAGACAGTGCTTGCAGGAGTGCCTGACGCGCTCCCTTCGCTTATCAAGGCCAACCGTATCCAGGAGAAGGCGCGTAACGTAGGCTTCGACTGGGAGGAGCCGGCGCAGGTCTGGGACAAGGTGCGCGAGGAAATAGCCGAGGTCGAAGCCGAAATCAAGAGCGGCAATAGCGAAGCGCTGTCCGACGAGTTCGGCGACCTGATGTTCGCTGTCATCAATGCTGCCCGCCTCTACGGCGTGAATCCCGACAATGCGCTGGAGCACACCAACCGCAAATTCATATCCCGCTTCAATTATCTGGAAAAGCGGGCCGCCGAGGCAGGCAAGTCGCTGCGCGACATGACTCTGGCCGAGATGGACGAAATCTGGAACGAAGCGAAAAAACTATCCTGACCGCTGCGCAATGAAGCTTTGCATTACCGAGAAACCGAGCGTCGGCAAGGACATTGCCGACATTCTCGGCGCCACAACGCGCCATGACGGCTACTATGAGGGCAACGGCTACTGTGTGACCTGGACCTTCGGCCACCTCTGCACCCTCAAGGAGCCGCACGACTACTCGCCGCTATGGAAGCGGTGGAGCCTGGGCGCGCTCCCCATGATTCCCCCCGTGTTCGGAATCAAGCTGATAGATCAGGAGAGCATCCGCCGCCAGTTCAATGTGATTGAGACACTTATCGGCAAAGCCGACGAGGTAATAAACTGCGGCGACGCCGGCCAGGAGGGAGAGCTGATTCAGCGGTGGGTAATGCAGAAGGCAGGCTGCGACAAACCTGTGTCGCGCCTGTGGATTTCGTCGCTTACAGACGACTCCATACGCGATGGTTTCCGCCATCTCCGTCCCCACAAGGAGCTGGAGCCGCTGTATATAGCTGGGCTGTGCCGTGCTATCGGCGACTGGATTCTCGGTATGAACGCCACGCGCCTCTATACATTGAAATATGGGGAGAACGGCCAGGTGCTGTCCATTGGCCGGGTGCAGACCCCGACGCTTGCACTGGTGGTACAGCGGCAGCAGGAGATTGAAAATTTCGTTCCCAAGGACACATGGGAACTGCGCACGCTATACCGCGAAACGGTCTTTACCTCCGCGCTAAAGCCTTTTGATACTCAGGAGGCCGGCGCCGCCCTGCTCGAGAAGCTGAGGGAGATGCCCCTGACCGTGACCGACGTTGCCAAGAAGAAGGGACGCGAGGCGCCTCCGCGACTGTTCGACCTCACGAGCCTGCAAGTGGAGTGCAACAAGCGGTTCGGCATGAGCGCCGACACCACCCTGCGCGTCATACAGAGCCTGTATGAAAAGAAACTGACCACATACCCGCGTGTAGACACTACATACCTTACCGACGATGTCTATCCGAAGTGTGCCGCCATTCTCAATTCTCTTGCCGACTATCAGGAGCTGCTGCAGCAGATACGCGACAAGAAGCTCCCCAAAAGCAAGAAGGTGTTCGACAATAGCAAAGTGACTGACCACCACGCCATCATCCCCACCGGCCAGCCTCTGGCTGCCGGACTTACCGACCTGGAGCTGAAGGTGTTTCATACCGTAGCACGACGCTTCGTATCCGTTTTTTTCCCGGACTGCCTGTTTGAGCAGACCGTGGTCTCGGCCGCTGTAGGCGACACCGCTTTCAAGGCCACCGGCAAGGTAATTACCTCGCCAGGCTGGAAAACTGTCTATGCCCGCGCCGCAAAAGCCGACGACGAACCCGCTGAAAAAGAGAAAGACAATATCCTGCCCTCCTTTGTAAAGGGGGAATCGGGTCCGCACTCCCCGCTGCTCGCCAAAAAGACTTCGCAGCCGCCCAAATACTTTACCGAAGGCACCTTGCTGAAAGCTATGGAGACGGCTGGCAATATGGTAGATGACGAGGAATTGCGCGAATCACTGAAGGCCAACGGAATAGGCCGTCCGTCCACCCGTGCCGCCATCATCGAGATACTCTACAAACGCGGCTATATACGCCGCGAGCGCAAGAGCATACGAGCCACTGAGGCCGGCGTGACGCTAATCAGCCTGATAAAAGAGGATCTGCTGAAAAGCGCCCGGCTTACCGGTCTGTGGGAGAACCGCCTGCGACGCATAGAGCGCGGCGAATATGACGCAGCGGAGTTCATAGCCGCACAGAAGCAGATGATAGCCCAGATAGTCCACTCCGTCCTCTCCGACAACACACCGCGCCGCATCGCAGCTCCCCCGGCTGAACCGCCGAAAGACACTGCAAAAAAAGCAAAGGCTTCAGCTGACAAAACCGCCTCCTGAGGCGTTACACTATAAAACCAGCCTCTTAAGCATCACTCGTTATAGAATCCGCATCATGTCCGTAGCCTGGCAATACACTATAGTAGCCATCATTTTAGCAGCCATTGTCATAGGCATGCTGCTATCGCTGCGCCATCGTTGGCGATGCCTACGCGAAAAGCGCAAAAACCCCGGCTGCGATTCCGAGCCAATCCGCTGCGCCGGCTGCGCTTTAGTCCGGGCCTGCCGCAAGCCTGCCGCTAACCGGCGTGGCAGGCCGCCTCAAGGATGTCGGTAAGGTCGGTAGGCAGGGTCTTGCGGCCCGTGGCCAACTCGGCAAGCTCATGCTCCAGCTGTTCGGCCGGCATGCTGTCGTAGCCCATCAGGCGATATTGCAGGAAGGTCAGCGGCGCTTGCTCGGTAAACGCGCCGGGAACGCGCTCCTTATAGCGTTGCTGCAATTCGCTTAATCCGCGCTGCTCCAGGGCGCGGCGCTGCTCCTGCTGCTGCTGCCGGCGCGCGTCGAAGGCCCGGGCGCGTTCGCGGTTGAAATCGCCCAGAGCCTGCAGAATCAGCATCGGGTCGACAGAGCCGTAGAAACGCCCGTAACGACACTGCTTGAAACGCTGGAAAAAGAGCATGAACTCCGCCAGATTGTAGTAAGGATAATGCTGGATTATCATCTGGGCCATCTCGCGTATCTGGTTGATTGAGAGCTTCTCCTTGCATCCGGCGAACTCCGAGAGGTCGGCAAGCTGCACCTCGAGCCAAGTCTCCGCCGAGTTAGCGCCAAAGGCCTCCGCCAAATGGCCGATCTTAGGCGCCAGGCCGAAGTGGACGCGGTCTACATCGCGGCAATACTGCACCTGCATCTGCGGATTGAAGAGCGTCAGCACCTGCGCCGCCCCTTCGGGGTAACGCTTCTTCAGCTCAATAGCACCCTGAGATGTCCGGGCGGGCAGCGTCGGGAGTCGAGAGCTTGTTGAAGATGTAGCGGGCAAATTCCTCTTGCCTCTGCTGACGGCCATTATCTGGCCTATAGACTGAACTTGCGACATAGTTGTTGACGGGTATTACGGGTTGATTGACAAAAGATTGAGCAATAAGGGGCTGCGGAATTCCGGGAAACTCATCTTGCCAGCGGGCATTGCTTATCCACGTAGACAAGTTCGCTAAATTCGGCAGGAAAATGCGCGCTCCCCGGCCATTGGCCTCGGTGACGGCCCGGCGGTAAGCAAGCAGACGCCCGACGGCCGGCACGAGCTGCGGAACGATTTCGCGCCACTTTTGTGGATATTTTTTTCTGAGATTGGCAAATTCCACTTTGAGGCCACGCTTGCTTCCCGGATAAAGCTGCCTGAATGCTTCAAACTGCCGCTCAAAATCAGACAAATCGCCCTTTGCCGGAGCTTCGGAAACTGAATCTACCGAAGCTTCATCATCGGAAAAATCTCCATTACGAATATCCTTCTCAAAATACTCACAATCCTTTCTTTGTCTGTTTTTCTTATTCTTCTTAACTTCCTTATTTTCTTTATATTCTTTATTTGTGTCAACTAAGGTGTCAGCCTGCATGTCAGCCTGCATGTCAGCCTGCATGTCAGCCTGCATGTCAGCCTGCGTGTCAGCCTGCGTGTCAACAAGCGACTGATAATTATCATAATTACAGATAGTTAAAAGCGGCGTTCGCCTGTAAAGGGTTACGCGCTTTATCATCTTCTCCCTCTCGAGCATTTTCAGGAACTTTATGACGGTCGGTTTGCTGCACTTCCAGCGCATCACAAGATAACCGATTGAAGCCACCGTCTGCCCACGTCTGAGCGTAAACGTATGGCCATCGTCATACCACTCCTTATCCTCCCAGGCCGCCATCATCAAAAGGTCGAGCCACCACTTAAGGCGCACCGCATCCTGCCAGATCCAGTGGTTCAGCAGGCTTCTGCTAATTTTTATCCATCCGTTCATTATTTTAGTAAATTAATTTTTTACAAAGATAATGATTTTTATTGGATTATTTTTTAGTGTCATACTTAATAACATAACCAACCTCCTGATTCCCCGACACTTGCAAATCCCGTATTAACTTTAATTAACTTTAATTAACTTTTTCATTCTCCGACAGATACGCACCACCCGCCCCTGCCAGGCAGCATGCTGCATAACGCTAAGGCAAGTATCAGCGGGCCAGAGACATGTTGACGGATATGCCGTAGTTGGTGTTGGAGGTAGGATACGAACTGTTGGAGACAAGGGGCTTGTTGAACTGGTGGTCGAAGAATGCGCCGAGAGTAATGCGGCGCGACAAGATATATTGCGCCGAGAAATTGATACTCATTGTCTCGGCACCGTTCTGAGCCTGGGTAAAGGCGGTCTCGATCTTGCGGATAAGACTCTGGTTGTTGGAGAACGAGAAGTCGAGGTTCAGCGTCAGGTCGTTGCTCACGCTGCCCTGCTTCGAGCCGAACTTCAGAATCTTATTGAAGTTGGCTATCTTGTAGCCGATACCGGCTGTGAACTGTTTGCTCGTGGCCTCCACTATCTGTCCGGCGGATGCGTTTAGAGTCAGCGTGCGCGAGTCGCGGTACTCAAGATTGAAAGTCATATCGTTGCTGAGAGTGGCGCTCACGCCGATAAGGGGCGCGAATTTTTCGGTAATGGCCGCTGAGGAAAGGTTGAACGGCGAGGAGGGAATGGGACTCTGCGTCTGCTCGTCGAGCGTGAAGCCGAGATTGCCGTCCACACCAATCCAGTTGAGGTATGATGAATATGAACCCACGGAATAGGTACACTGGTAGGCGTGGCTCAGTGTGAAGTTTTTGAACAGCTTCTTGAACCACTCTATCTGCATCAGTCCGTCGTATGTGATGCGCCAGTTGGGGCGGATGGCGGCCAGCGAGGGGAAGGCTGTCAGCGACACTTTGCGCGCGTCGCCGCCCGAATAAGCCGCTAAGAAAGCGGGGATAAGCACGTCGGAGCTTGTACGCGAGACGCTTCCGACCTCGGGGTCGAAGTTGGTGCCGCCAAGCGGATTGCCCTTCATAAAGCCGGTGGAGGGATATTGCCGGCCATGGAATTGCTCTTCGAAACGGGAAGCGACAATCGGGATATTGTTCAGGAAATCGGTAAACGCCTGTGAGGCATAGCCGTCTTCGGCGGAAGAACCCCGCAACGCCGTCAGGATGGCTATATGCGTCTTAGTAAACGAACCGGAGCGTGAGGGCGCCATATCCTCGTACATGAACTGGTATTGCTGGGTACGATTGTCGGTACGGTTGTTGGTAAGCAAAATCTTGAGACCGCGTATAGGCTCGAGGTTAAGCTCAAAATTGAACTCCGTGGTGTTGTTCCAGATGGCCGGAGATGTCTGGTCGCCGTCGGTCATCAGCCAGCCGCGCTGCTTGGCCTTGTCGATGAAGCTCTCGTCGACGAAGCCGAACGCGAAGTCAAGTCCGGGACTCATCGGGCCGTAATTGCGGCTTTGACCGAAGACGTCGCCCACATCAGGACGGAACAGAGGGATATTGAGCGAATGGGTCTGGCGCCACTTGAAACTGAAGCTGCGAGGCATCATCAGGAAGCGCACGGCATAGTCGGCGGCGTTGCGCAAAGGTGTGTTCTTATCCTTGCGCACCTCGGTAACCACAATCTTCAGGTCTCGGTTGGCGCCGGTATCGAGAATAGCGACAGTATTGTCGTCGATTATTTTAGTACGGAGTGTGACCGGCTTGTTGTTCTCAAGCGCGGTAAGCTTGATTTTCTTAGCCTTCAGGTTGTGCTTGACCACAGTGAGGGTGTCCGCAGCGAGAGTGACTGCGCGTTCAAATTTCTTCGGTTTGTTTTTCTCCTTATTCCTGTCATTGCCTTTGCCGTTCTTGACATTGTTGCGGCGCGCCGAAGAGGAGACGGAGAAGCGTTTGTTGACAGCTTTCAGATAAGGCACCTTGTTGAAAAGCGTCTCGAAGTTCAGACGCGCGTCAGCGTTCCAGGTAGCCTGATTCTGGATGGTATTGCCCACATTCACGTCAGCGATGGTAGCGCCGCGATCCCAGCGATAAGTAGCGTTATAGGAGGCGTTGCCGGTCAGGAAGTCCAGAGCCGGTATCTTGTTGAAGGGAGCCCGATAGGTCGCTGTGAAAGTCTGATTGTAGTTCCAAGGCGTACCGAGGCCGCGGATGGAACTCATCACAGTGTCGCGCCACTCTTTGTATTTATCGGGGAAAAGCTTGCGGTTGACAGCGCCTACTGTCTCCTCAATTCTGGCAGTAGTATTGGAGGAGAAGGTAAAGGAGAGGCTTTTCGTCAGGTTCCAGGTCAGATTGAGCTGGCGGTCCCAGAGGAAATTTTTGCTGACTTGCACAGGGAGCTGAAAATATACGTCGGTCTCGCTACGAGTCTGCTGTTCATAGTAATAGCGACTCATATTGGTGCTGAACGTGAGCGAATTGAACAGCCAGTTCAGCTCCCATTCGCGCAGGAATTTGGCGCCTTTGCCTTTGCCCTTGACCCAGCCGAAAGGCTTCAGTCCCTTAATCAGAGGAGAATAGGTGTACTGGAACGAACCTTTGTAATCCGACGTATTTTCATACTCGGTCGTAGGATCGACATTTTTCTGCTTGTTGAAAGAGAAGGAGAGCTGGAAGTTTGCGGGATCCCAGGGCATGGGGGTCTTGCTCTGTACATTGAAACGCAGACCGGAAATAGAAAAGCTCTCTACGGTCTTGCGCGTGACGGCATAATTGGTAATGGAGTCACGCTCCTGCTTGTTGGCAGTGGCATCGAGCGCGTCTTTGAGCAGGATGTCCTGGTCAAGCGGATTATACTTGGGAGTAGTCTTCTCCTTTGAATATGAATAGTATATCGGGGCGTTGAGCTTGGCCCCGGAAGGGAGGAACTTGCCCAAATCGGTCTGCACGGCAACGTTGAACTGTTCATAGTCATCCAGACGGCGGGCTGCAAGCCCCTGGTCGACACCGCCGAAGCCGGCGGTCTCCATGTGGCCGCCGAAGTTGACCGTAGCCACGTCGCTGAGGCCGAGATTGACGTTGGCCTTGGCCGCCCATCCGCCGCTCTCGTCGAAGTCAGTGACCTTCAGCTCGTTGAGCCATACGGTACCGGCCTTGACGCTGTTGCTCTTGTTACGCACGCCGACAAGCATCACGCGTACATCTGACAGAGAGGGATTACCGAGTACGGCGACAGTATTCTTGTCGTTGTCAGGGTCATGGTAACTGTAGACAGTATTGTAGCCTACGCCCTCCATGCCGGCGGAGCGGTCGTGGTTGCGGCGGGTCTTGATTGTCGTGAAGATGTCGAAAGGAATGTCCAGGCGGTTGCTCTCCGGCCATACGAGACGGCGGTCGGCGCTGTTCATGTTGTTGTACTTTTTCGGGGCTGTCAGCTCCAGAGGTATCTCATACTCGTAATAGTTGTTCTTCACATCGGAACCGAGACGGATAAACATAGCCAGGTCGCCGTTCTTGAGGTTGGTGGTGTTGTCCATCAGAGCCTCGGCGTGTACCCACATCTGGAGGCGCTTGTATATGCGCAGATCCATCTGAGTATTCTTGTAAACTCCGCGCGCGTCTCCGGCCTGCAGGTTGGTCACCTTCAGACTCATGGACTGCTCGTTGAGCTGCGTAGCCTGTGCCTGTCCGGGATCCTGAATGCGGGTTACGTTGGGAGGAAGCACATAGTTTACCGGCTGGCGTCCGGCGTTCTCCTCAATATTGACAATGCTCATATCGAGTTCGCCCTCGGCTGGGGAGTCGTCGCGGCTATTGAGATTAAATTCGTAATTGCGCCATTCGCCGCGCACAAGCTCCAGAGTGGCGAAGCGCAGATGGGTCACGGCCTTGAAACCGGTCATAAACATACGGGCGAAGCGCACGGTACTCCAGTCTGAAATTCCGCCTACAACCTTGTCGGGCTGCTTCAAAGGAATCTTGAACTGATACCAGACGACATCTAAGTACTTACCGTTGGGACAGAGCATGTGGGATTCCACTTTGTCCGTAATATAATTCTTGCCCACCTCGAGGTCTTCGGGGCGTATCGACACCTTATACTGGAAATAGCGCTCATATTCGTTGAGCGTGTTGTCCTGATTGATGTCCTCGACGTCAGGCACGGTGCGTGCGCTCTGGTACATGGGGTTGGTGCTTTGGTCCGGAGAGAGCGAGTTGCCCTCCACTCCGTTGTAATGCTTGTAGCGCTCCAGAATTGTGCTGCGGTGCTCGTCATACCAGGGAGAGCGGTAGAAGTGATAATTATCCTGGGCGGGATCGGAGAATACGGAGAAGGGATTGTCCTCAAGTTCGCTGACCTTAGCCGGGGAGAGAGTGCGGCGCATCCCGTCGAGGAAGCTGGAATATGATGGGAAATTATATTCGTCGGCATTGGGCAGACCGTCGAGACCGACATCCTGCATCGGGCGCGCGTTTTCGGCGTTCTCAAAAGCGTAAGTCAACGAGTTCTGAGTGGAGACGCGCCCCCAGTTTGTCTCAGTGATAAACTGATTGGAGCCGTCGATGGGCAGACCGTTTTCGTAGCTCTTCATGCCATCCTTGAGTACATCTTCACTGATTTCGCCGAAATTGAAATACAGGTCGCCTCCCTCAGTGTTGTTCAGCTGCGGGTCAAGGAACGGGTCAAGCATCCAGAACTGTATGTATTCCACATTGGATGTCTCGAAATTGGTGTTGTCCATCTTGCGCATGATACCGCCCCAGCGCTTCTCCGGATTCAGCAGATTGCCGTCGGAATCGATGTTGGTGTTGTCCAGGTTGTAGGGTCCGCGTTCGGTGGGATAGAAAGAGAGATTGAGTGTCTGTATGGTCTGCGACTCGCCATAGTTGCTCTCACGGTTCGGGAAAATCTCTCGTGTAGGTATCTCTCTCACGTAGGGATTGGAGAGCTGGTCGAGGTCATTTTTCAGATAACCTGGAATCATCGACGAGTTCTTCTGCGTAAACATGCGGTCGATGTAATACCAGGCGAGCAGCGCGCGGTTCTTACCATAATCCACGTTGTTGCTCAGGCCGGCCTCTGGGAAAAGGGCGTCATTGCTGCCGTCGTAAGGGGTGGAGGCAAGGAACCATGAATAAGGCGAGCGCAGGTCGATACCTGTCTGCGTCGACTCAAAATCGTCGATGTAGGCAGATCCCTGTGCCGAACCGCTTTTCTGCTGATGGGGCACAAGCTGCGCGAACTCGGCGGTCAAGGCGAGCGTGGAGGGGGCGGTGGCGTTGACCGTGGGTATCTTGTTGAGCAGATTGGTCAGCCACATGAATTTGGTATTGTACGATAGGTTCAGACCCCACATCGTATTGTTGATGACCTCATCGCCAAGATTTACTTTCTCTGTCAACGCTTTCTCTGAGAAATGCAGCAGTGTGCCTCCGAGCGTGAAGTCTTTGTTGAACCGGTATTGCGCGTCAAGGCCAAGCAGAGTCTTGCGCTGCATAGAAAACAGGCTCTGATTCTCAAGCGACACACTGACATTCGTTCCGGAATCTATGATACTCTGGTTTGTAATGGTCACTATACCCATGGTGTAGTCCACGGTGTAGTCGGAGTTCTCGGTCAGCGTCACGCCACCGGCCGTTACCACTACAGAACCGCGCGGGACATTCATTGCGCCCAGCCTGATCTGAGCCCCGTTGCTGGCCTGATATTCGCCTGAAAGAGTAAATTTATTTTTGTCGGCAAACTGTCGCGCGACAGTCAGAGTAGAGTCGTAAAGCTCCGTATAGGCATACGGACGGGCCAGCACCGGATCGCCGATTTTCTTTATAAGATTCTTGCCGAAGGGCTCGGCCACAGGGAAAATAATCTTGCCATTGGCACTCTGCACTGTATAACCCTCGATGTAATCGAAGAATCCATCGGGATTACCTTCCTGGTTGGAGTCGATGCGGTCCAGGTTCATTACCTGAAGCAGCGGCTGGTTGGCTATAGGGCCGACAGGGAGATACACGATTTCGGTACCGGTGGTGTCGGACAGATACTTGATATTGAGTTTGAAATTTTTCTTCTGCAGCTGATAGGCGCCCAGTGAGTAGACATTCTTCATCATCAGCCGCCACATAGGAAGTTTAGGGGAGATGGTGGTGCCGCGCAGCATTTTGAGATAAAGGCTCTGGTCAGTGGCCGTGACATCGTTGGAAAACTCGCCGACCTGATATACTTGGCCGCCATAAGTATATTCGTAAGCCACGGCCAGCACCTCGTCAGAGGAGAGAGCCGATTTGAGCGATATGTAGCCGAGCGTGCTGTTGAGCGTATACTCACTGCTCTTGAGCAGTCGTGCGCTCTCGACCTTCTCATAGTCGCGTCCGCCGCTGATACCGTAGGCGCTTAGGGGCTCGAGTACCTGCGTCACACTGTTGATGTCGCGTGCGCCGGGGTATTCGGACTTGATGACCGACAGCAGGTTGTTGCTCTGGTTGGATGGATTGGGGAGTGAAGGATTAGGTGTCCAGTAGTCGGTGGCAAGATTGGCAGACTCGCCCAGGTCCATGAAGCCGACAAAGTTGCGGCTCTCGTCATAACGGCCGCTTTTGTTGGTGACCCAGACCTCGATGCGGGTAATGTTGACACCACTGCTCACGTAGGGCAGTTTGGCGGCAAACTCATCGTAATGCTCGTAGAAGAACTGACCGAGGAAGAAGTGGCGGTTAGCGTCGTAATCGTCAGCTTTTATAGAAAACTTGGTAGACTGGACTCCGCCCTGAGTGTTGACCGTCTTGCTCTCGGAGTTCTGTTGCGAGATAAGTCCGGTAAGGGTCAGCTTGCCGAACTGCAGCTTGGTCTTCATACCGAACAGTGCCGTACTGCCTCGTATCAGGCTCGATCCGGTAGTCATGCTTACGTTGCCGGCCTCGATGCTCTTGATGATTTCGTCCTCCTTGCCCTCGTATGCGAGTTTCAGGTTTTTAGAATCGAAATCGAAAGTGGCGTCCGTATTGTAGGTCATGTTGAACTTCATCTTATCGCCCACTGAGGCGTTGATGGTCGCCTGAATTTTCTGGTCGAAATCGAAGAAGGTCTTGCGACGTGAATTGACCGATAGCGCGGGATTGTCGGTCTTGTTGCTCTTCATGCCCATATTCAGCTGTATAGAGCCTTGGGTGGTAAGGCGTACACCGCCCGGTCCAAACACTTTCTCCAGCGGGCCGAGAGCGAAATTCATATCAAGAATATTGAAAGGCTGCTTCTCTTTCTGCTCAAAATTTTCGGCATTGCGCTGACGGTAATAATCCATCATGTCCTGGCGGATCGCCACCCTATTGTATTCTGATGCCGACATCTGATAAGGTGTGACCAAATCCATGTCCCCCACTTTGGTATGGAGTACATACATGCCGGTCTCCGGGTCATAGACCGCCTCGGTCTTGATATTTGAAGGGTCGCGCAGGTCGGCGGCATATTCGCGCCCGGCATAGTCAGCGTACTCTTGCGGCAATGTCGTCTGCACCGGCGAGGGCATGATTATGCTGTCAGGTATGTGGGTACCGCTGATATACTGTACGGGCGGATTGGAAGGAGGAGGGGCAAGCTGCCCTGTGCGCACAGCCTGAGGTACGGCTATGACCACAGAGAGAAACGATGCCATCAGCATCACTCCCACCACAAGCACTATGTTTTTCCTTCCTTTGGGAATCATATCAATAAGGCCGCGCGTCATATCCTGTCGCACTGCCGTCACAGGTCAATCAGTAATGTAAGGTATACGCGTTTCCTATCAGGGCATCAGAGCATTTTCAAAGCCTTTCTGACAGCCTCCTCTACCGAGATGGCGGGGCTGTCGGCAAAGAGCTTTTTCAATGCCTTCTCACTCAATGGCTTGGTAAATCCGAGCATCAAGAGAGCCTGGAGCGCCTCCTCGTAAGCCTGCGAGGAAACCGGAACCTGAGTAAATAACGCCGAATCACTCGCTTTTATTTTATCCTTCAGGTCCACAATTATACGCTGGGCCGTTTTCCCTCCGATGCCTTTGACAGCCTTAAGCATGGATTCCTGGCCTGTGGAGATTACATTTTCTATGTCCCGAACCGTCAGACTGCTCATTATCAGGCGTGCTGTGTTCGGTCCCACTCCGCTGACACCTATCAGCAGACGAAAAAGCTCGCGTCCTCTTTTGGATGTGAAGCCATACAGCACATGGGCATCCTCTCGGATAGCTTCATGCACATAGAGCTTTGCCTCCGGCTTATTCTGGATTTCGGCATAATCAATCAGCGAGATGTTGATTTCATATCCCACCCCACCGCAGTCTATCACTGCGTACGTAGGAGCGGCTTCCTCGATTCTTCCTTTTATATAGTCTATCATACGTTCTTTCTAATTGTGCTTCAGAGTGCAAAATTAGACAATTTTCGTGAACCGGAGCTGTATATGGCCGAAAATAAGCGGTGGCACTCCGCTTATGGAGAGCCACCGCTCTGATATCAGATGAATAATACTGGTGTCAGAATTATTGAGCCACTCTATATTACTGACTCACAGTCATCATTTTACAGCTACTTTCACAGCTTTGCCGTTGATTACCACCAGATAGAATCCGGGAGCCACCGATGCCTCGGCATTGCGGGAAACGAGCACACCGGAAGTAGTGTATACGCTGTAGTCCTCGCAACCGTCTACGGAGATTACACCTCCATTGACGCGTACAACACCGTCAGCATAGTCTACACTCTGCAGACCTACAGTACCGCTTACCTTGATGGTGGAAGCCTGAGTGTGGTCCTCGTTATAAGTAAACGTGATAACAACGTCTGTAAGCTCGTCGGCTACAGAGAAATCTACGCTGGAATCCCAATAGGCGGGAGCCTCGACATTGTTTTGAAGAACATCTTTGCCATTCATGCCATCGGCGCCGTAATTGATTGTCTTCCAGTCAGCAGAAGCGATTTTGAATTTACCAGTCAGAGAAGGCAGTGACAAAGTATATACATTTCCGTTCTGTGTGAACTTATATGTATCGCTGGCAGCCCATTCGTTGCACTCGCCCATCAGGTATACCACTACAGGTTCCGGGTCAGGATCATCACCGCCATTCTTAGTGATGGTCAGAGTCATGGCCTCGGCATCGAGTGTGAAAGTATAGTTGCCTGCCAGTGTGCTTGTGAAGTTTTCATTGTCGCTGTTAGCCAGGGTAATAGCCTGGTCAAGCTGAGCCTCGCCTACAGCAGCGGAACCCTTCGGTGCGGAATACCAGTCGGCCTGAGTAGCGCCGTTCAGCTTCTTGACGCCGAAATCGCCGGCCACGATGTCGCCCGTGTATACCCACTTGCCGTCTTTATTCTCCATAGCCAGGTCTGTCCATGTCTCGCCGTCGACGATGCTGCCGCGGAGCGCATACGTATATTCGATGGGCTGGTCGCCGCCCTCTGCCGTAACTGTCAGCTTGGAGGGGATGGAGGAGTCGGCAACGTCGCTGCCTTCAACCAGAGTGAAAGTTACGGTTGTCTTGCTGTTGGTTATCAGCTTGACGTTGTTCATTCCGTTGAACCACATGTCTGACTCGGTGTCGAGAGCCACGTTGCTGTCAGTGGGGCCGAAAGAGTAATCCCAGGTGCCGTCCCATATTTTCCAGTCGCCGGACAGACCTTCTTCAACAGTAATAGTATATACATTGCCTTCACGAGTCAGCTTGGCTGCAGGTGCGGGAGCATCCCAGCCGAACTGAGCGCCTACGATATACAGATCCTTATAAGTCGGATCGGGATCCGGATCGGGGTCCGGGTCAGGATCGGGATCGGGGTCCGGGTCAGGATTGTTACCATTAGCGGAAACGGTCAGAGTCATAGCTTCGGGGTCGAATGAAAATTTATAGGAACCAGAGAGTGTACTCTTCCAGTTAGAACCGTCCAGTTTTACTTTGAGAGGCTGATCAAGCTGAGCTGTGCCGATAGAAGCAGTGCCGTCGGCTGAATACCATCCGGCCTGTGATTTGCCATCAAGCTTCTTGATACCGAACTCGCCCGGCACGACATCGCCGGAATAAACCCAGCTGCCATCTATATTTTCCATATCAATATCAACCCAGCTTTTGCCGTCTTTCAACTGGCCAGAAAGCGCATAAGTATAGACAGCCTGCACTTCCTCTCCGGTAACTAAAAGCGTCTTAGCTGTAGGATTGAATACCAGATGTGCGTCTGCGATGTTGGCATTAAGGGTAATGTTCTTGGATCCGGTAGATGCTTCAAGGTTGAACGCTTGCCCAATGACGAGATTTGCATCACTGTTATGCGGAGCGCCGAACACATAGTTGCCGTCCGCCCAGGAACCGTTGTTGATTTTAAAGTCGCTTTTCAGCAAAGGCAGATCCAGCGTGTAAGTGCCGTCGGATTGTGCCGTAAACTTGTAGTTAGCATCGCTTGTAGCCCAATCGTTAAGGCCACCGCAATAATAATAGTCGGTGGCATAACACGTCAGACTCAGGATTGCCGTTACAAGCAAAAGATAGAGCTTTTTCATGTTAATAATTTATTAGTTAAGAATTTAGCTTTAAGCTATAAGAACAATTAAAATATGGGTTAACACGGGAAAAGCCGGCAAGAAACCGGCATACCTAAAATTCGGTACAAAATTACAAAAAAATATTAAGCCAAAATCAACTTAAAACTATGTTGTTCAACATAATTTCAGATTTTTGCTTTTTTACCATCTGTTCCCCGTACCAATCGCCATTATATTACCATGTATTTTCAATAAAAACTACAGATTGAACAGAAAGCAGCGCCAGACTCCCTGCGCTGCCGTTTTTAAACAACCCTTTATTCAAGGAAGCGGGTGTGCAGGAGAGCGAGCGCCTTTGTCAGAGAATCGGCCGGAATGACGGCCGTGTAGGCAAATCCGGAGTCTCCGGGTGCATCGGCCAGCGGAGCCATGCCGGCGGCCACGAGGACATCAAGCATACGGCATGCGGCTCCGGTATCTGTCTTCAGGTTCTCGCCTACGAGCGTGACGGTGCTGACATTGCATGTATGAGTCATACGTGGCCTTGACCCTTCTTCACATTCACCGAGCATATCTTCGCGCAGAGCCTCTTCGGACTGACGCAGAGCCGTGCCGCGGATGCCGAAGCGGATGGTATCGTTGTCTCCTACCGGTGTGGTGGAGAGAAGCACTTCTATACCCTTCTTGGACAATACATTGAGTGTACGTGTACGCAAGGCGGACGCAGTAAATCCGGGAGCCGGCACTATCTCTATAAGGGCAACATCGGAGATGGAGCTGACCCCCCGGAAAGGCTGGGAGACAGGCACGTGGTGCGCATCAGTTATAAGTGTGCCGGGAGCGTCAGTATGGAAAGTGTTGAGTATTCTGATGGGAATATTCTTGTGGAAAACGGGGTAAATCGTAGGCGGATAAATGACTTTCGCCCCGAAATTGCAAAGGTCCATGCTCTCAAGGAAGGAGAGATGGGGAATGACGCGGGCGCTTCCGATGACGCGCGGGTCGGCCGTCATGAAGCCGTCGACATCTGTCCATATCTCAAGCATGGAGGCATCGAGAGCGGCCGCGATAATCGCGGCGGTATAGTCAGAGCCGCCACGGCCAAGATTGGTAATGTCGCCGTTGTCGCGGTCTGTAGAGATGAAGCCCGGAACAATGGCCACAGGTCCGGAAAAATCTGCAAATTCCTTGCGCACAAGATTGTTGGTAAGCTCGGTAACGGCTATATTGCGGCCAAACCAGTTTTCGGTCTTGATGAAGCGCAGTGAGTCGAAATGGACGGCGCCCTCGATAATATGGCTTACAATATAAGATGAAAGTCTTTCTCCGAAGCTGACGATGCGACACAGCACTCTGGCAGACAAGTCTTCCACCAGCTCTACCCCACGATAGAAATCACGCAAGCGATGCAGCAACAGGCGCACATGTTCCCAGACCTCTTCCTGACGTGATTCAGGCACCAATCCGAACACTACGTCCTGATGCCGCGACAGAATCTTGTCGTAGATGGGGCGCCAGTCGTTGGAACCTGACGCTGCCGTACGGGCGGCGTTGATGAGCATATCGGTTACGCCTCCGAGCGCCGACACTACCACAATCACCGGTTCATCCTGATTCTCAACTATTTGCTTAACGTTTGTAAGGCTGGCCACGGTGCCTACCGAAGTGCCGCCGAACTTCAATACTTTCATCTTTTAACAATTACGGGAGTACAAAGGTAGCAATTATCAGCAGAACTGCAAAATTAAGAGGCTGTTTAAACCGCCTCTAAAGCGCCTTGCGCATAAGAGCGGCGTCCGCAAAGCCGCGATTGACAGCGATAAAGTCCGGAAGGAGCGCGACACGAGTGTAGCCGCATGATGCGAAAAGGGACAGGGAGGCATCGTTGTAGACAGGCACCAGAGCCAGGAGCTGATGCAGCTGGAGATGACGCGAGCAATAGCGCTCAAGCAGAGCCAAGGCGCGCCGGGCATAACCGCGCCGCTGCATGTCGGGGGCAATCAGAATACCTATATAGGCTCGTCGATGCAGTACTTCGACGCCATAGAGGTCTACGAAGCCTACAGGACGCGAACCACACTCTACCATAAGCCTCAACTCTCCTGCTCCGAACGGGTCTGCATCGTATGTTTCGATATATTTCTGAAAATTACGGCGCGAATACGGGGCAAGAGTGGCGGAAGTATTCCATAGTTCGGAAAGATTCTCCCACGCGTAAAGCGCGTCGACATCCGCGGGCTCAAGCGCACGCAGACGCACATCGGTATCGGAGAGCAGTTTCATGATTTGGAGAATGTATTGTCAAATGGTATGCGCTGCTGTATGGAGCGGCCGAGAGTCAACTCGTCGGTATAATCAAGATCAGACCCTACACTGATACCTCGGGCCAATACGGTAATCTTTACGGGCAACGCCTGAAGCCGGCGGAAAATGTAAAAATTGGTCGTGTCGCCCTCCATGGTGGGACTAAGGGCGAGTATTACTTCTGAGATACCCTCGCTACGCACTCTCTCAACAAGAGAATCAATCTGCAGGTCGCCGGGGCCTATGCCGTCTATCGGCGAGACGAGTCCGCCAAGCACATGATAAAGCCCGTGGTGTTCGTGAGTAGACTCAATGGCTATCACATCCTTTACGTTCTCTACCACACATACCACGTCATGGTCACGTCTGGAATCTGAGCATATAGGACACTCTTCGGACTCGCTCACATTATGGCAACGCCGGCAGTATGCAATCTCGCTGCGCATGCGCAGCAATGCCGAGGCCAGACTCTCTGTCACTTCCGGCTCCTGACGGAGAAGATGAAGGGCGAGACGCAGCGCGGTCTTCCGGCCTACGCCGGGAAGCCGGGACAACTCGGCGACAGCATTGTCGAGAAGGGAATAATTCAGAGACTGATTCATCAAAAAAAGCTATTGCAAAAAAAAGAGTCACGCGGGAAGCGTGACTCTACATGAGGTCTCAACCAGATTCGAACTGGTGTAAACGGTTTTGCAGACCGGTACCTAACCACTCGGACATGAGACCATAAGCTCGGGGTTACTGCCCTTTTGCGGTGCAAAGTTAGAGATTATTTCTGATTTGAGCAAATTTTTCGACAATATTTTTACACTTAATATCATCGCTATTATACATATTATTGATGCTCAAATACATAACAACAGCAACACTTCTAATAAAAAGATAGTGCCGCTGTCGCTATATAGTGGATCTGATGTTCAGACCAAAGCCACGATGAGATCTTCGTCGGACTCTGTGAGAGCGATTTTACCCTCGCGGCCGAGCCAACCGAATGCAGCCATCAGTTCGTCTTTCTTCAGCTTGGTTGCTTTCTTAATCTGCTTCAGGCCGAGGATATGAGTCTCTGCGTTGTCAAGAGCCTTATAGACTTCTCCGGCCCAAGTGCCAATAGATTCAATGTTCATTTTACAAATTTTTTATGATTCAACAATTCTACATTTCTTTAGATAGCGCAAAAGTAATACAATTTTTTTAAACAACAATGAAAACATGCTAAAAAATTATGCTATACAACATATTTCCATATTATTCAAGGTAAGACTGTCGGCTTTTACACCTTAATTTACAGTGTTAACGTCTGAACAGGAGCAAGTGTTCATACTCCTGCCGCCGGGCCGACGGCTGCCGGTCAGCGTACGCGTAGCTGCCAAAAGGCGACAGCAGCTGCCGCAGCCACGTTCAGCGAATCTACATCGTGGCTCATAGGTATGCGCAATGTGTAATCAGCCGAGGCTATTACCCTGTCAGGCAAACCGTCTCCCTCGGTGCCGAGTACAAGAGCCAGCCTGGGCTCAGACGCCACAACCGGATCATCTATCGGCAGACTCCGGTCAGTAAGCGCGAGCGCCGCGGTACGGAACCCATAAGTGTGAAGTTCGGAAATATCGCCGGGGAGCCAGGTCCACGGCACCAGAAAGACGCTCCCCATGCTGACACGTATGGAGCGGCGGTTGAGCGGGTCGCAGGAGTCGCCCGTAAGCAGTACTGCATCGGTTCCGAGAGCGGCTGCAGAGCGGAATATGGCTCCTATGTTGGTTGTGTCGGTCACACCGTGAATGACTGCGACGCGTCGGGCTCCGTCAAGTATCTCCGATACCGGAGGAGGCGCAGGGCGCGACATGGCGCACAGCACGCCGCGGGTCAGCCGGTAGCCTGTAAGTGAAGCCAATAGCTCGCGCGAGCCGGTGTAGACAGGCATTTCGTCGGGACAACGGGCTATAATAGGCGCGGCATCGCCTGCTATATGACGGCGCTCGCACAGGAGAGCGAGCGGCAGGCAGCCGGAATCGAGCGCGACTTTTATAACTTTAGGGCTCTCGGCGATGAAGACGGCTTTGGCAGGATCGAGGCGCGACCGGAGTTGTGCTTCCGTCAGGGAAGCAAAGACTCCGACACCCGGAAAATCGAGCGAATCAATCTCTATCAGGTTCATCGCCGGCAGATTTTTCTTCCCATACGAAACGCGCGGACAGCACCTTGTCTGCGCCACGCTGCAGTTCACATAAAGAGGCTCCGCCACTGTCGTCACGCAGCAGCGACACCGTCTGGCCAAAATAACATTCGCGCGCGAACCCTATGTCGAAACGCCGCAGACAATACGCGTCAAAGTGCTGCAAAGGCCATTGATTGAGCAACAGGGAGATGTAGCGCACCGTGTTGACATGGCGATTGAAATCAAGATCACAATATTTGAAGGTGTATTCGCTGCGCACCAGATTACCTCCGCCCAGGCGTATGCGCGGAAATCGCTCTATGGGACAAGGCAGATCGGCTGTGGGCAATCCCTCTGAAAAGGGGCCGAGGTCCGCCAGCCCGCGGGTCTTGAAATCTATAGGGGCCCATACGGTACGCGCATAACCTATCGGACTGCCCGATGCATCGGCTATCATGACATTACGCTCAGAGAAACGATGGTTTATTGTCTCAATCCAGGTAGTCATCGAATATGTATCGTTTATTCCGGGCCAGGAAGTCATCTCGATTGAGAGGCGGGAGAGAACCCACCCTATACCCCTGGTCACGAGGTTGGCATAGCCTATGCCGAGAGCGTTGGCGTGCTCTGTGGCAACTTCGATTATGCGTTCGCCAAGCAGTGTAAGGGGCATGCGTCCTGTGGCATCACACTCGCCGGCCGTAAGAAACCAATGATGGGAGTAAGTAGCTTGCTTCATATTCATTCCGTCGAGAAAAGGTTGCGAAACAGGGCTTCTACCCTATTTACTTCTATAATCTTTATTTTGAATTTATCTTTGATGCCTTTCAGATTGCCGGTAGGTATATATATGTGTGTGAACCCGAGTTTCTCAGCTTCGGCTACGCGCTGCTCAATACGGGTCACGGTCCGTATCTCTCCCGACAGGCCTATCTCTCCTGCGAAAGCGTAATCCTGAGGCACCGCCATATCGAAATTGGACGAAAGTATGGCCGCCACCACCGACATGTCGAGCGCGGGGTCCGCTACTTTCAGTCCTCCTGCAATGTTCAGGAAGACATCCTTGGCCGCAAGCTTGAATCCCACTCTTTTCTCCAGCACCGCAAGCAGCATGTTCATGCGGCGTGGATCAAAGCCGGTCACAGAGCGCTGGGGCGTGCCGTAAGCAGCGGTGCTGACCAAAGCCTGCACCTCTATCAGAAACGCACGCACACCTTCGATACTGACACCGATAGCAATGCCGCTCATAGGCTCGGTCCGGTTCTGCGACAGAAGCATCTCCGACGGGTTGGTCACTTCGCGCAGACCCTTCTGCACCATCTCGTAAATACCTATCTCTGACGTAGAGCCAAAGCGGTTTTTGATTGCCCGCAAGATGCGGTACATATATTGGCGGTCGCCCTCAAACTGAAGGACGGTATCGACTATATGTTCCAACACCTTGGGGCCGGCTATAGAGCCTTCCTTATTTATGTGTCCTACGAGAATGACCGGTACGCCGCTCTCCTTGGCATAGCGCAGCAGCGAGGCAGCACATTCCCGCACCTGACTGACGCTGCCTGCCGCGCTCTCTATATCTGAAGACGCGATGGTCTGGATGGAATCGACTATCAGGAGTTGCGGTTTGATATTCTCGATATGGGTAAAGATCCGGTCAAGCCCCGTCTCGCACAATATATATGTATTGTCAGAGATTTTGCCAATGCGGTCGGCTCGCAGACGCAGCTGCGTCGCGCTTTCTTCGCCGGACACATACAGAATCTTTTTGGCACGCATGCTCAGTATATTCTGTAAGATAAGCGTGGATTTGCCAATCCCCGGCTCGCCGCCGATAAGCGTAAGCGAACCGGCTACCAGACCGCCTCCGAGTACTCTGTTCAGCTCTTTGCTGGGCAGTATCATACGCGGTTCTTCAAGGGCCTGAATCTCGCTTAGCGGCACTGGCTTCGCGCCGGTGCCGACAAGAGAGCCTCTGGGCGCGCCCTTGGCTCCGGAGCGAGATACGCTGACACGCTCCTCGACAAATGTGTTCCACTGGCCGCAGCCGGGGCATTGGCCGATCCAGCGGGGCGACTCATGGCCGCAGTTAGAGCAGAAATATGCAGTCTTGACTTTTGCCATCATCAGTTATCTATTAATCAGTCTGCGCCGGAACTCGGCTACGGCTATAGCAGTAGCCATAGCTACATTGAGCGACTCGACCGTATCGCCGTCAGGGGGATATGAAGGAATACGCAGCCGGTGTGTCACAAGGGCTCTCACTTCAGGCGATATGCCATTGCCCTCGTTGCCCATTATCAGGAAACCGGACAGGGGGATTTCAGCCTTATAAATGTCGTCGCCGTCAAGCAGAGTGCCGAAACAAGGAATCGCGGGATGACATTTCAGAAACGGCACAAGCGGAGTATAAAAGACGTTGACACGGGCTATGGCACCCATCGTGGCCTGCACGGTCTTTGGATTATAAATGTCAGCCGTCTCCGGCGAGGCGACTATATGCCGTATGCCGAACCAGTCGGCAATCCTCATGATAGTGCCGAGATTGCCTGGATCCTGCACGCCGTCAAGCACGAGAATCAGACCGTCGGATATATCCGAGTCCGACGGAGCTACTGAGGCAGGCTTCCGGTATACGGCCACGGCCTGCGGTGCGGTCGACATGCCGGACAGCTGCTCCATGCGCAAAGGGGTAGCCTCGAAGACCTTGTCGGAAGGCAGGGAATCTGTCAGCTCTCTCCGCGCGTCAATCCACGACGGGAGAGCCACAAGCGCCTCCAGATCAAAATGACCTAAAGTTTCCTCTACGCATTTCGTACCTTCGGCCACAAAAAGGCCGGCGCTATTTCTGTGTTTCTTATGTTGAAGAGAAGCATACAGCTTCACACGAGACTTAGAAATTTCCATTTCAGGGAATAAAGTTAATCAGTTTTTACGTATTATACAAATTATTTTTCGTAACTTTGTGAGAATTTTGCACAAGTTTCACTATGGCAACCGCCTCAGATGCGGTTTGAATAGCTCGCAGCATAATACGCAACAGATTGATTATATGAAATTTATTGGAGCACATGTAAGCACATCGGGGGGAGTGGAAAACGCTCCTCTGCGTGCCCGGGAAATCGGGGCACGGGCATTCGCATTGTTTACCCGTAACGCCTCCCGATGGAAAAGCGCACCGCTGAAGCCGGCTCAGATTGATACCTTCAAAGCCAACTGCGCCGCCTGCGGATTCGAGCCGGAATTCATTCTGCCCCATGACAGCTACCTGATTAATCTGGGGTCGCCCGACACGGGTCGCCTGGCTCAAAGCCGTGATGCGTTTCTCGATGAGTTCCGCCGCTGCGAACAGCTTGGACTCAAGCTACTGAACTTCCATCCCGGCAGCCATCTGAACGAAATTGAAGAAAGCGCCTGTCTGGATCGCATAGCCGAATCTATCAATATCACACTGGACGCCACCGAGGGCGTAACAGCAGTAATCGAAAATACCGCCGGACAAGGAAGCAATCTGGGTCATCGCTTTGAACAGATAGCTCATATAATAGACAAAGTAGAGGATAAAAGCCGCGTCGGCGTATGCGTCGACACCTGCCACACTTACTCGGCCGGATACGACCTGGGTACTCCCGAAGGCTACGAGCATACCTGGCGTGAATTTGACGAAACAATAGGGCTGCCCTATCTGCGAGCCATGCACATCAACGATGACAAACGCGAACTGGCATCACGCATAGACCGCCACGCGCCGATAGGCGCCGGCACTTTAGGCAAAGAGTTCTTCTCGCGCCTGATGGCTGATCCGCGCTTCGACAATATGCCTCTGATACTGGAAACTCCTGACGACTCCTTATGGGCTCAGGAAATAGCATGGCTCTACTCACAGGCGCCTGATTCCGACAAAATTGTTAACTAAATAAATATCGACATGAAAACTAAACCGGATTTGAGCTTCTGGAAGCTGTGGAATCTGAGCTTCGGTTTCTTCGGAGTACAGATAGCCTACGCCTTGCAGAGCGCGAATGTGAGCCGTATCTTCGCCACAATAGGCGCGGATCCCCACGACCTGAGTTACTTTTGGATACTCCCGCCTCTGATGGGTCTGCTGGTGCAGCCCATAGTCGGCACCATGAGCGACAAGACCTGGAACCGCTTCGGCCGCCGTCTGCCCTATCTGATAGTAGGCGCCCTTGTAGCTGTGGCCGTGATGTGCCTGCTGCCTAACGCCGGCTCCTTCGGACTTGGCATATCGAGCGCCATCATCGTCGGCCTGATAGCCCTTATGATGCTCGACACGTCTATCAATATGGCCATGCAGCCCTTCAAGATGCTGGTGGGCGACATGGTAAACGAAAAGCAGAAGGGTCTGGCCTACTCCATCCAGAGCTTCCTGTGCAACGCCGGCTCGGTGGTAGGATTCGTCTTTCCCTTCGTGCTGGCCTGGATCGGTATCCAGTCGGTGGCTCCCGACGGAGTAGTGCCTCCGACTGTGATTTGGTCATTCTATATAGGCGCAGCCATACTGTTGCTCTGCGTGATATACTCGCTGGCCAAAATCAAGGAGTGGCCACCCAAGGTTTATGCCGAGTACAACGGCGGAGCCGCTGACGAGAACGCTCCCAAAGAGAAAACCAATATCGTAAAACTGCTGAAAAACGCTCCCTCTACTTTTTGGACCGTAGGACTGGTACAGTTCTTCTGCTGGTTTGCGTTCCTGTTTATGTGGACCTACACTACCGGCACCGTCGCAACCAAGGCTTTCGATACTCCAGTAATCGATAAAATTTCCGCCGTAACCGACGGCACGACATCCGTAGGCGGCAAATATATCCTCATCAACGACACCGTGACCATAGTCAAAGAGGGAAAGGCCATGGTCAAGGGCGTTACGGTCGGCGGCCAGTTTACAGCGTGCGACTTCATCGTGAAGAACGGTTCTGACACCATCGTCAATGGCGGTATCATACAGAACAATGCGGAAAACGGTCTCGCCAAAGGCAATTTCTCCGAGCCATTCGCCAAAGCCGGAGAGAAAATCAGCATGAACGGTACCGAAATCATTCTCCCGTCTGACGCTCGTCTTAACAATTATCTGGAGGGTCTGACCGGCAGCGTGAAGTTTACCAAGGGCACCAATGTAGCACGCGACCATAATACCGGCAAGCTCGACGTTCTTGAAAAAGAGGACATCGTCCTCGCCGATGCCTCGAAAGCGACATTTGAGACCCACAAGGACCTGGATACAGCCTCACGCCAGTACAACGCAGCCGGCGACTGGGTAGGTATTCTGTTTGCCGTTCAGGCTCTCGGCTCCGTACTGTGGGCAGTGGTTCTTCCCCGCTTCCGCAGCCGCAAACTCTCCTACGCGCTCAGTCTCGTCTTAGGCGGTATCGGATTCGTACTGTCCGGCATCATTACCAACCAGTATCTGCTGTTCATCCCATTCGTACTGATAGGTTGCGCATGGGCCGCTATGCTCGCATGGCCGTTCACGATACTGACCAACTCGCTGAAGGGCGGCAACATAGGCGCTTACCTCGGTCTCTTTAACTGCTCCATCTGCCTGCCGCAGATCGTAGCCGCTATTACCGGCGGATGGATTCTGGCACTGTTCAGCACTCCCGGACAGCTCGCCCCGCAGTACATTATGATGATTATTGCCGGCGTTTCGCTCGTAGTCGGAGCATTGTGCGTAGGCATCATCAAGGAAGGGAAGCCCGCTCAGGTCGAGACAGACATTCCGGATTCGGAAATCTGATAAACAGTGATTTAACTACAGCAGACCGGGTCGCGTCCCATACAAGGCGCGACCCGGTCAATTATATCTGCGAGCTGTCAGGCTGCCTCCTTGGCCTTGCGGGAACAGAGTCCGCGCCATACCACGGCAGCGACAAGCGCGCCGAACAGAGGACCGACTACCATTATCCAGAAATCGCCGAAAGCAGCCGGATCCATAAGTGCCGGCCCGAAAGAGCGCGCCGGGTTGACCGAACAGTTGTCTACGGGAATACCGACAATGTTTACCAGTCCGAATCCCAGACCGATGGCCACACCCGCGAGACTCGCATTGCCGACACGCGAAGTTGCGCCAAGCACAATGAAGACAAAGAAGAATGTCAGCAACGCCTCGACCATAAGGGCCATAGCCGGCGTTGCGCCTGGCTGCAGCACATTGGTGGCAAGATAGAAGTCGCCGGTGGTTCCGCCATAATGGAAGTCAGGATTGGCAATGACCACCCAATAGAGGAAAGCTGCGCCAAGAGCCGCGCCAAGCATCTGAGCTACAACATACCAGATAAAGTCTTTGGTCGACATGCCGCCGGTAAGCCATACGCCGAACGACACGGCGGGATTGACATGACAGCCTGAAATGCCTCCTATCGCATAACAAAGACAAACCAAAACCAGACCAAAGCACAAACCTATACCCAGCCCCCCTATCGACGGACCTGCAAACACAGCGCTGCCGCACGCCAGCAGCACAAGAAACATGGTTCCGAAAAACTCAGCTAAATACTTTTTCATAAATTACATATTTTTGTTTAGACTTTATAACAATTAAGCCCGGCTAAAGGTTGAATCCGTAAAATATGCCCGACGTTTCATCAAATAATGCTGCGGTCGCTTGGTCAGTCCGAGGCAAAGCATTAACTTTGAGAAAAATTCAAAAAGATGATGTATCGATTCTTAAATATGAAACATATTCTGATATCGCTTGCGGTCATGCTGTCCGCGTTCGGTTGCTTCGCGGACGAACCGACGGGAGAGCCTGATGACGTGGAGGCTTACAAGACTCAGGCGGAACGTCATGCCCGCGCGTATTATCTCTACCGCCACGGCTATCTGGAGGCGGCTTTCCCCATCTACCGCGAACTGGCCAGGGAGGGCTACACTCTGGCCGAATATGACCTGGCGCTGTGCTACCTCAACGGTTACGGCGTGAAGAAGGACGATGGCGAGGCAATAAAATGGTTTCGCCGCGCCGCCGACAAGGGTTATGCCGAGGCACAGGTGTATGTCGGCTTGACCTATCTCAACGGCATAGGCACGGGCAAGAACTATAAGGAGGCGGCCCGCTGGTTCCGCCGAGCCGCCGAGCAAGGGGATGCCGACGGACAATACAATATTGGGCTTTGCTACGAAAAGGGTTACGGCGTGAAGCGCAATGTCGATGTGGCCGTAATGTGGTACCGCAAAGCCCTCTCCGCCGGCAATCCCGACGCCCGTGCCGCTCTGGTGCGTCTGCTCGACGAGCAACGCTCTTACCGCAATCTCTGACCTGAATAACTATGGGCTTTTTAACATTTCCTCACTGCGCGCGTTATTAAATAAGAATTAATTTGTAACTTTGCAGCCGATTATGGAAATCAAGAAAGCCGAATACGTAGTAAGCAATGCCAAGGCCGGAGCCTGCCCCGACACCGATGCTCCCGAATACGCGTTCATCGGGCGCAGCAACGTGGGCAAAAGCTCGCTTATCAATATGCTGACGCGCCGCAAGTCACTGGCCAAGACGAGTCAGACTCCCGGCAAGACTTTGCTTATCAATCATTTCAGTATCAACGACGGGCAGTGGTATATCGTTGACCTGCCCGGCTATGGCTACGCAGCCCGAGGCAAGCAGCAGCGCGAACAGATACAGCGTATAATCGAGGATTATGTGATGAACCGCGAGCAGATGACCTGTCTTTTTGTACTCGTTGACTCCCGCCATGACCCGCAGAAGATAGATATGGAATTCATCAACTGGCTGGGCGAGCATGGGGTGCCGTTTGCCCTGGTCTTTACGAAAGGAGACAAACTCGGCCCCAATGCCCTGAAAGCCAAGGTGGCGGCATACAAGAAATCTCTGCTCAAGCATTGGGAAGAACTTCCTCCGGTCTTCGTCACTTCATCGGAGACAGGTATGGGTCGAGACGAATTGCTTGACTACATTGAAGGACTGAATAAAATGTATCGCAGCAATGAATAAACGTAAGGTCACATTGCTTGTTCCTGCTTACAATGAGGAGGAGGCGCTCCCTCTGTTCCATGCCGAAGTATGCAAAGTGATGGGCTCTCTGTCCGACCGATACGACTTTGAGCTGCTTTTCATCAACGACGGCAGCAAGGACCGTACGCTTGAGGTGCTGGAACAGTTGCGTGCGAAAGACTCAAGAGTAAACTATATCGACATGTCGCGCAATTATGGCAAGGAGATAGGTATGCTTGCCGGGTTCGACCACGCGACAGGCGACTGCGTGATTACCCTTGACGCCGACCTCCAGGAGCCTCCGGAAGTAATACCGGACATGCTGGCTAAATGGGAGGAAGGTTACGACGATGTATACGGCAACCGGCGCGAGCGCCGGCAGTCAGTGCTGAAGAAAGCCTCGTCCAGACTGTACCACAAGATGCTGGCGGGCATGTCGCGTGATGTGGATCTGACATCCAATGCCGGGGACTTCCGGCTGCTCGATCGCCGATGCGTGGATGCAATCTCCGCTCTGAGAGAAAGCCAGCGATACACCAAGGGGCTTTACGAGATAATCGGTTTCAGCAAAGCTCCCGTGCCATACGACATCAAAGAACGCGTCGCAGGCAAGTCTAAATGGAAAGTCCGCGCACTGCTCCGTCTGGCCGTAGACGGCATTACCTCCCACTCAGTCATGCCATTGAAGCTCGCTTCCTACATGGGGCTTACTGTTTCACTGATTGCATTCATATATCTGATAGTGGTGCTTGTCAAGGCTCTGGTATGGGGCGACCCCGTAAGCGGCTATCCCACCATCGTATGCCTGATACTGCTGCTCGGCGGCTTTATATTGCTCGCTCTCGGAATAATAGGCGAATATCTGGGGCGCATCTTCATGGAGACCAAGCAGCGTCCCCCATATTTTGTAAATTCCATCAACGGCGACAAGCGAGCGACACGACTCTGAGCGACATACATTACCAATACTGTATCAACATTATCCATGAACTTGAACAAGAGAAGTATAAAAGAGATTGTAACCGGCGAAGGACGCCTTAGTGAAATAGTGCGATTCGGAATTGTGGGAGGCGTTGCCACTGTGCTTCAATACATTATATATATTGTATTTGTCAATGCCGTCGGTGTTCCGGCAGTGGTCAGCACCATCATCAGCTATGCTATCAGCTTCATCTACAATTTCATCTTCTCCAACATTTTCACATTCCATACCAAACCCAATGCCAAGAAAGGTATAGGCTTCGCTCTGAGTCACCTTATCAATCTGGGTCTGCAGACCGGCCTTGTAGCCATCTTCAAAGGGATTGTGGGCGCTAATCTCGCGCTGCTCCCCGCCATGGCGATATGTATCCCCGTCAACTACATACTCGTGCGATTCGCTCTGACCAACAGGCGCTTTGAGAGCAAAGGGAGAACTACTGACACCGAACGCACAGCCGAGGAACTCGACCAATATTGACACTCATCAGGACTCTACTTTCTTCTTATGCCTGCGGTGGTAATGAATCAGTTGCCATGAATTGGCTATGTTATGCCAGGCTACGTATGCGGCCGGAGCTACGGATGCCAGCTGATTGAGATATGTCAGGGCAAGCCATATAGCCAAAACTGTATTTTTCTGCCCCAGACATTGTCCACCCGTTACCTTGTCGCCAAAGCGGGCGCCAACCTTTCTGCCAATAAGAAATTGCACGGCGCATGCAGCGAGCGATCCGAGCAACATGCCTATGATAGTGGGCATATCGCCGATAGAGAAATGATTGACTATAAAGCTTACCGACGAGCCAACCACGATGAACAGCGCGAGCGCCCACATATAAAACGAAAATGATTGATTGTGGGCCATATAATCGTGTACGGGACGGCAAGTATACCGCAACACCATAGCTGTCACTATCGGTAAGACAAGCAACGGCAACACCGATGAGCAAATTTTATAGAACGATTGCAAAAAGGTCATCTCAGGATGATTGCCTATCGCTGCAAGAATAAGCGGTCCGAAGACTGCAACCGTAAGATTGCACACAAGTGAGTAAGTAGCGACACGAGTTATACTGCCTCCAAGCATCCCGGTAATGACCGGGGCAGCAGTAGCCGTAGGCACGAACACACAGATGAAAACACCGGTAGCCACCGTATGACTGAAGCCGAGGAAAGAGAAATAGAAGACCGCGGCTATCAGCATCTGCGCGGCGAGAAGATACCATTGAAACCGCCCTATCCTGAAGTCTCGGGGCTGTATGCGGCAATACGTGATGGTAAGCATCACAAAAATCAGATATGGAGAGAGAAACGTAAGATAGTGCATCCACTGATAAAAGACAATGCCGCCCATCATAGAGATAGGCAGCATCCAGTCTTTCATTGTCTGTCGTAATGAAGTGTGCATATCATTCCGGATAATTAGTAGGACAGTCTTTTCTATTCAATACATCAAGATAACGGCGTGCGACTATCCTGGCTTCCGGGAGATTCATCAGCAGATAATTGCCGCAGTCGCGCGGCGTGGCGCCCGGAACCTGCCCCTCGAAACCGGATATGAATTCGAATGTCTCCCGCATCAGCGGCAACACATCCACGCTATCCAGCTCCCCCTTCAGCAACAGGTAGTTGCCGGTACAGCAACCCATAGGGCCCCAATATATCACTCTGTCTTTCCAAAGCGGATGATTGCGCAGAAAAGTCGCGGCAAGGTGTTCGATTGTGTGAAGCGCGGAAACAGACAAGGCCGGCTCACGGTTGGGGGCTGTCATACGACAGTCGAAAGTCGTAATCACGCCGCCATCCGCCATACTGTCACGCCGGCTGACGTAAAGGCCCGGTTCGAGCGTAAGATGATTGATAGTAAAACTGGGAATCTTTTCCATAATCATAGAGCCTTTAGGATGGAGCAGAGAGCCGAGAAAGTCTCATGCGGGGCGTCGGTCCAGAAATTGGCATACTGCGAGATATTGTCCTCTTGTCCCGGTGTGTCGCTTATTACTCGCAATATGTTGAACGGCACTCTCTTCATGACGCAGACCTGAGCTATGGAAGCTGACTCCATATCTACAGCCAGCGCGTCAGGGAAATGGGACTTAATCTCCGCTACCTCGGAAGCCTGTGAGATAAATTTATCGCCCGAACAAATCAGGCCGTACCGCGCGTTGGCCAGAGATGGCAGGGAGTGCGCTATTTCAAGAATCTTATGTCCCGGATTCATTATCACGTCAAAGCCGCTGGCAGCGCCATATTCCGTACCCGGACCGCACCATACATCATGGTAAGCCACACCGGTCGCAACCAGCAAATCCAGCACATGCATCGACGCGTCTGCGCCGCCGGCCACACCCGTGTTGATGACGCATTGAGGATGAAAATTATCTATAAGCGTCATGGCGCCCAAAGCAGAATTGACCTTGCCTATGCCGCACTGCATGACTACTACACCATGTTTGCCGATAGAGCCTGTATAAAATGTAAAACCATTGTCTTCGGCAGGCGCCTGCGACTGCTCTATGAGCGGAAGAAGTAAATCCAACTCCTTCTTCATCGCCACTATAATACCTATTATCATAATATTCCGTTTTGTACTGCAAAATTAATAATTTTTCGAGTAGTTGCAAAACAAGAAATTATTTAGTACCTTTGTACGTAAGATGGAAACAATAAAAATCTGGAACGACAATCCCTCGGAAGACCAGCTGCAGCACATCTGCTCACGTCTGGAAAAGGGCGACATAATGATTTACCCTACCGACACACTCTACGCCATAGGCTGCGACGCCATGAACGTAAAAGCCATAGAGCGGATATGCCGGCTTAAAGGCATCAATCCCGACAAGACGAATCTGTCTATAGTCTGCGCATCCATATCCCAGGCATCGGAATACGCCCGTATCGATGATACAGGTTACCGCCTGATGCGCGATTATACTCCGGGGCCGTTCACATTTCTTTTCCGCGCCAGCTCCAGACTGCCCAAAGCCTTCAAAGGGCGCAAGACTGTAGGCATCAGGGTGCCGGACTGCAATCTTGATCTTAAATTAGTGGAATATCTGGGCAAACCGTTGCTTACGACCTCTGTGGAATTTGACGACACAGATTATACTGTCAATCCGTCACTGCTGGCCGAGGCATATCAGGGACGTGCGGATTTTCTGATAGACGGAGGCGAAGGAAGCACGGAGCCAAGCACCATAATCGACTGTACGGACAGAAATCCACAAGTCCTGCGCGCAGGCAAGGGTAAAATCGAGCTGTAAGAGGCGGTTGATTTTTAAACAGCCTATAAATTTCATTCTGCAAAAATTAGCTCCGCATATTTGCCCTACCCGATTTTTTTGCGTAACTTTGTGCTTGAATCCGGGAGAGGTTTCCCCGGTATGTATCCAAGATTATTAACTTGAATTTTAATACTTAAAAACAGCATTTTAAGATGTCAAAAGTAACCGTTGTCGGCGCCGGTAATGTAGGCGCAACCGCAGCCAATGTAATCGCTCTGCGCGAAGTGGCTGACGAAGTAGTGATGATAGATATCAAGGAAGGTGTGTCCGAAGGCAAAGCCATGGACATGATGCAGACAGCCAATCTGCTGGACATGAACACCCGTATCAAAGGCGTGACCAACGACTATGCCGCTACTGCAGGCAGCGACGTGGTAGTCATCACTTCAGGTATCCCCCGCAAGCCTGGCATGACCCGCGAGGAGCTGATAGGCGTCAACGCCGGCATCGTAAAGCAGGTGACTGAAAGCGTCCTGGCTCACAGCCCCAATGCAGTCATCGTATGCGTGTCCAACCCTATGGATACCATGACTTATCTGATTCACAAAATCTCCGGTCTGCCCAAAAACCGCATTATCGGCATGGGCGGCGCCCTCGACTCCAGCCGCTTCAAATACTATCTCAGCCAGGCTCTGAACGCCAACCCCAATGAGGTAGAAGGCTTCGTAATCGGCGGCCACGGCGACACGACAATGATTCCTATGAAGCGCTTCGCCGCATTCCGCGGTGTGCCCGCTTCCACCCTGCTCGACGCCGAGACTCTGGACAAGGTTGCAGCCGACACTATGGTAGGCGGCGCTACTCTGACCAAGCTGCTCGGCACCAGCGCATGGTATGCTCCCGGCGCAGCTGCTGCAGAAGTGGTAGAGGCTGTCATCCATGACCAGAAGTGCATGATACCCTGCTCCGCCCTGCTTGAAGGCGAATATGGCGAGAAGGACATCTGCATAGGCGTGCCCTGTATCCTCGGCAAAAACGGTATCGAGAAAATCATCGAGCTTGACCTCAACGACGAGGAGAAGGAACTCTTCGCCAAGAGCGCTGCTGCCGTACGCAAGACCAACGGCGCACTTCCCTGCTGAAAATAATAAATACAACATATCGGGAGGCGGAGCATAAGTCTCCGCCTCCCCTTTTTTACATGATATGAAGAAAACAATATTCATTGCCGCCATTGCGGCGCTTACCCTTACCGCTTGCGGAGGCAAAGAGAATAACACCGCTGCCGATTCGTCCGCAGATACCTCGCAGACCGCAGCTGCTACTGCTACTGAAGGCGAAGCGGCTGAATCCGCTTTTGAAGTCAGCGACAGCGGCATTACCGTGAAAGCGCAGCATGCATCCATGCCTGTCGTAATTGATTTCTCTGCCACCTGGTGCGGGCCATGCCGTCAACTCGCCCCCATGTTCGATGCATGGGAAAAGCAGTATGCCGGCAAAATCTTGTTTCTAAAGATAGACGTGGACCGCTATCCTGGCCTTGCCGACCTTTACGGCATCAGCGGCATCCCGCACGTCGTGATATATGACGGCAAGCCCGGCGCCGAATCAGCCCGTGCATTGAAACCCGAAGACGCAACCATGGCAATTACCGGCCTCCAGCCTGACGCGCTCACGGACGCACTCGCTAAACTCGCGCAATAACAAGCTGCCTAAAAGACAACTAAACTTTTGCAGTCTACCGCGTGTTAACGAGATATATTATTACCTAAATTATCAGAATATGACTCTTAAACAAATCGATCCGGCCAAACTCGACGGCAAATTCATAGATATGATCGGCAACGACTGGATGCTGATTACGAGCGGCACAATGGATTCATTCAACATGATGACCGCTTCATGGGGATTCCTCGGCTTTATGTGGGGTCTGCCGGCAGCCACATGCTTCGTACGTCCGTCGCGTTACACCAAGGAGTGGATAGACAAAACCCACTCGCTCACACTCTCGTTCTTTCCCGACAAATACAAGAAAGTACTGTCCGAACTCGGCTCAAAAAGCGGACGCGACATGGACAAAATGAAAAACAGCGGTCTTACGCCCATCGCGCTTCCTACGGGAGACGTGACCTACAAAGAAGCGACTCTCACGCTCGTATGCCGCGTAATGTACCGCCAGCAACTCGTAGAGAAAGATTTTATCGACCCCACCGTCATGCCGAAATGGTATCCCAAGGGCCCCACGGACCTTCACTACATGTATATCACTCAGATTCAGGCAGTATTCCAACGCCCGTCAGGACTATTCTGAATCCTTTGCGCACAAACGGGGGGCCGGCGATAACCGGTCCCCCGCCACATATATAATCCCCGAAGAAATTTTAGTGGCTATCCAAAGGTACATCTCCCTCATAATGAGACATTACGGGATGAGAGAAGAGATCCGTGCCGTCCGGCTTGACGCCGTCCTCTCCGCTGGCCTGCACTATTACCGGAATCTGGCTCACATACGTAGCCAGCGAATATCCTTTTGCAGCTACCAGCATGCGTATAGACAGCCAATGACGTCCGGCAGGCTGATTGTACACATAAAACTTACGGGCGAAGTCAGGCCCGAACGCAGGCCCTACGTAATACCAGTCCCAATAATACTCACATGCGGTAATCATAGCCGTAGGTGTCGACTCGTCCTTAATGATGCTGATACGATCTATACATATACTGTCGCCGTTCTCCACATAAAGGTTACCGTCGTTCTGCACTCCTCCCCGCTCCGTGATAGTCATGCGCGCCACGGGCAGGTCATCGTCATTGCCGCATCCGCCCAATATGAAAGGCAAAGCCAGCAGCAGCACTATAAAATTCAACCGAAAATTGTTTTTCATAATCTCTATCTCTTTGTCATTTATGAAATAACACGCTTGCATACAAAAAGGTTGAAGACTTCACTGTCACAATTTTGTCAATTCAGGAAAATTCATTAAATTTGCACTGATGTGTGAATTACCACATTGAGCACGCCTATGTACACGATGTACGAGACCATAATGAATCTCCCTTTGTTCAAGGGCACCAGCGAGGCGCAAATTTCAGATTTTCTGGAGCGCACCAACCTGGAGTTCATCTCCGTACGCGCCGAAGAATCTCTCGCTTGCGGGGGGAATCCATGTACAGACCTCAAATTCATACTGCACGGGCAAGCAAGTATGACAATACCTATGCATGATGGAAATCTGAGGCTTACTTATATAATAGGGGCCAACAGCGTACTGTGCGCCAATCGGCTCTTCGGCATGGACACCAACTATCCTGCCGATATAGTAGCCCTGGAAGACACAGACCTAATGCAGCTGCCCAAATGGCAGTATTTGCGTCTGCTGGGGACAGACAACATCTTTCTGGTCAACTACCTCAATTATTTATCTTTCCAGACACAATATGACTCATCGCTGCTGCGGCACTATCCGGCAGGCTCAATTACCGAATGGATTACCGGTATCCGGAATTACAACCGCTCGCATGGTGTATCGGACTCTACAGTCGAGACCACACCGGAGTTTCTCTGCGCACTCTTTCATACAGACCAGGCCACACTGTCGACACAGCTTGAATCCCTGGTCAAATCCGGAGAGATAACAATACATATTTCCGTTTCGGGCTGCCTGTCCATCAATATCAGCCGTTGAAGCGTATCCTCCGCAACAGCCCGTCCCTTCCCCGACAAAAAGATACCCGGAATCCAAATCTGGACTCCGGGCAATATCTTTGATAGCCAAACCGGCTGAGACAGCCGGCTGAGGCATGAATTATTACTTCAGGGCATCTTTCACAGCGTCATTGGGAACCATCTCCTCTTTGAAGATGTAGGCTCCGGTCTTGGGAGACTTCTCCATCTTGATGATTTTGCTGTAAGTACGGCCTTCACCCTTCTGCAGTGATGCAACTGTCTTTTTAGCCATAGTGTTATGTCGTTATTATTTGATTTCTTTGTGGATTGTATATCTCTTCAGAATCGGGTTGTACTTCTTGAGCTCGAGACGCTCGGTAGTATTCTTGCGATTCTTGGTCGTAATATAGCGAGATGTACCGGGCATGCCGCTATTTTTGTGTTCAGTACACTCGAGAATGACCTGTACTCTGTTGCCTTTAGCTTTCTTTGCCATATTTTCGGATCTTGCTTGATTACATTGATATTACTTTGATGTCCTTGAAGTCAAGGTAACCTTTCTTCTCAGCTTCCTTGAGAGCGGCGTCGAGACCCATCTTGTTGATGGTACGCAGACCGCGTGCCGACACTGTGAGAAGAATCCACAAATCTTCCTCTACCCAGTAGAACTTTTTGGTAAAGAGATTCACGTTGAATTTGCGCTTGGTGCGACGCTTGGAGTGGGAAACATTGTTACCCGTCATCGCCTGCTTGCCTGTTATCTGACAAATTTTTGACATGGCTGTTGTATCTTTTCTATTATTTTCCAATTTGCTTTGAGGCCGCCATCTCAGTTCTCATATCACCGTCAAGTGCATCATTCTCAACGGCTTTACAGGATGTGCCGCAAAAACCGCTGCAAAATTACTAATTTTTGTCGGTTCCGCCAAATTTCGCAGTATCTTTTTTTGGCATTTTCGCTGAGTGTCAGTCGTCACCGCCATATTCGGGCGGCGTATAGTTGTGCCGAAGCACATTGAGAAGCATTACCATAGCGTGGTTGGTAGCGCTTTCTATCACTTCGTTACGATTCCCGGAAAAGTGTTTTACCTCACTTACCACCAGCTCGTTATACTTGACTGCAAACCATACGGTGCCGACCGGTTTCACAGCAGTGCCTCCCTCGGGACCCGCTATGCCGGAGGTAGCCATGCCGCAGTTGGTATGCATAAGTTTGCATACCCCCTTTACCATCGCCTCCGCCACCTCGCGGCTTACAGCTCCATAGCGGTCTATAAGCGCGCGATCCACATCAAGCACCGAGGCTTTGACGCCATTCGAATAGCTCACGACACTGCCCAGGAAATATGCCGAGCTACCGGCGTTCTGCACAATACGGTGGGCAATGTTGCCGCCGGTGCAGCTTTCGGCCGAAGATACTGTCAGCTCGTTTTCCAGAAGCTGAGCGCCCAGCAGCTGAGAGATGCTTACATCCTCCAGAGCGATTACCTCCTCCGAAAACAGTTCGGCGAGCGTACGCTGATATTTGTTCATATTGAACCGCAGCAGCTCCACTCCCGGGCCGGAGCCTGTCAGTTTCACATGCGTACACTCCGCTTGTGTCTTGAACGACAGCGTGATATAGTCTGGCAGACCTTTTTCAAAATGATGCATCAAGCCCTGCAGCTCCTCACGCGTATAGCCGAATATCACTATATGCCGTTCTTCGGTATGGTTCTTATCCTCTTTCATGTTGCATTTATGTTAGGCGCAGGCTCATACGCTGACGCGTGAATACGGTGGCAGCGAAAGGTCGCAAAATTCATTATTCAGATATTTGAAGTACCCAGCCACAGCTACCATAGCGGCGTTGTCTGTAGTATATGCGCGAGAAGGAATCCAGGCCCGTATGCCGCGCTGGCGGCAGAACTCCGCCACCGCATTGCGGACACCGCTGTTGGCCGAGACGCCGCCGCCTATGGCAAGATGGGCCACCGGATGCTGTCGCACTGCCAAATCGAGTTTATGAAGCAATATATCTATTATGGTATGCTGCAATGACGCTGCCAGGTCTTCCTTATTCTTTTCTATAAACGAGACATCCTGCTTCACGGCATCGCGCAGCGTGTAGAGAAAAGATGTCTTCAGACCGCTGAACGAATAGTCGAGACCGGGGATATGAGGCTTGCTGAACCGGAAACGCGAGGCATCGCCCTTGGCGGCCAGACGGTCTATGTGCGGACCGCCGGGATAAGGCAGCCCCATCACTTTCGCGCATTTGTCGAAAGCCTCGCCTGCGGCATCGTCTATAGTCTGACCCAATATCTCCATATCGTTGTAGCCGCGTACCATCACGATTTGCGAATTACCTCCCGACACAAGCAGACACATGTACGGAAACTCCGGCACCTCGTCATCCTCGTGTTCGCGGATGAAGTGCGCCAGCACATGGCCATGCAGGTGATTGACATCTATTGTCGGTATGCCAAGCGAGACAGCCAGCCCTTTGGCGAACGATGTGCCTACGAGCAGCGACCCCAGCAATCCCGGACCGCGCGTAAACGCTATGGCGTTCAGTTCGCTCTTGTCGATTCCGGCATTGGCGAGCGCACTGCTTACCACCGGCACTATATTCTGTATATGCGCGCGCGATGCCAGCTCCGGCACCACGCCTCCATACTCCTCATGTACTTTCTGCGACGCTATGACATTGCTCACGAGCAATCCGTCGCTCACGACGGCTGCCGAGGTATCGTCGCACGATGATTCTATGGCCAGAATTGTCGTACTCATCTGTTTGCTTACTCTTTCAACTGCAAAGTTACATCAAACAATTTGCCCGTCCAAATAATTATGCGTAATTTTGCAGTCTGCAACGTAATCTGCATGGGGCGGAAGTGAAAAAATTCTATAAAATCATACGTAGCCTGCTGGCCGGAACCCTGCTTACCATAGCGGGGTTATACGCGTTGCTATACATCGCGTTGCTTCTGCCCCCCGTGCAGCGCTGGATATGCGGCATCGCCTCTGAAGAACTTACGGCACGCACTGGAGGCAAAGTGGAAATCGGCGGCGTATCCATTTTCCCTTTCAACGAAGTCATACTTTCCGATGTGCAGGTATGTGACCCGGCCGGCCACACGGTAATGAAGGCTGACAAAATCGGAGCGGGGCTTAGCCTTCAGACGCTCCTCAGAGAGCGCAGGCTTGTCTTTACATACGCCGAAATCATAGCGCTCGATGCCCATATCAGCCAACCGGCTCCCGGAGCGCCACTGAACATACAATATCTCATTGACGCTTTCAAATCCAGGGAGAAAAACAAGCCGCCCACGCGCTTCGACCTGGTAATCAACAATATCATACTGCGCAACTGCAGCCTCACATACGACCGCGAGTGGATACAGCCCAAGCCGGGCCGCGTGATGGACTTCAATCACCTGACGCTTACCGACATATCCGCCGACCTGCGCCTGCCTGTCATGCGCAACGATGACTTCAGTATCGATCTGCGGCGTCTGGCTTTCCGCGAGACATCAGGCCTGAAAGTAAACAAGATTGCGGGCAAATTCCATATTTCATCCCGTCTCGTAGCCTTCAGCGGACTTAGCATAGAGATGCCCGGCACAGTCATACGCCCTTCCGACATGGAGCTTGATATCGACGGTTTCGCGCATCTCAAAGACCAGTTGCTCAGCCGGCCGCTGACCGTCATATTGCCCGACACACGCATTACCCCCTCCGATTTCGCCTGCTTGCTTCCGGCGCTGTCGCATTACAATCAGCAAGTCCGGCTTAACGCCGACATCACATATCATCGCGGCAATTTAGCTGTAGACCGCCTTGAGATAGACTATCCGGCCGGTATCAGCTTACGCGCACATGGGGAAGTGAATGGTCTGGAAGGCGACATCAAGAATCTCTCGGCAGCTTTCCCGGCTCTGAAGCTTATGGCCAAGGCCTCGGCCGTAAGCGCAATACTCGACGATTTCGTTACACTAAAGCCTGAGGCGGCCGCCCTGCTGCGCCGTCTGGGCGACATTCAGATAGACGCGGCCATATCCGGCTCGGCGCACAACGCTGAGTTTGATGGCAAAATCATCGTTTCTCCGGGCGAAGCTACCCTGTCAGCCGCCTACCACGCCTTGCAAAGCGGCCGGCATCAGATCAAAGCCGCAGTCAGCACATCAGGGTTCGATGTGGGGATGCTGCTTGACAAGCCCGATTTCGGCAGACTCATTACCACGGCCGAAGCTGACCTTACCGTAGCGGGCGGCGATGCCGACGGTCATATCAGTGTCGATGTAGGCGGGTTCGTCTATAAAGGCTACAATTACGCTGGACTCATAGCCGACATTACCAAGCGCGGCAAATCGGTCGAGGGGGAAATAGCTGCCTCTGATCCCAATTTGGATTTTGAGTTGCGGGGCTCCGGCACTTTGGCAGGCGCAGCCTCCGATGTCGACCTCACGGCTCAGATACGCAATGTCAACCTCACGGCTCTAAAGTTGCCTCTGCCCGTCGACAATTTGGCAGTCAGCGGCGACATCAAAGCCTCCTTTACCGGCAACAGTCCTGACAATGCCGACGGATTTATCGAAGTTACGGGACTGCATTACTCCGACAGCCGCCACCCGGATATCAACCTCGACCATCTGTATCTACAGTCTCAGCGTCACGAACTGCCCTATTCACTGACCCTGGAGTCAGAGTTTGTCTCTGCCTCGGTACGGGGAGATTTCTATCCTACCCAGCTCCCGGCCTCGCTCCGCACTCTGGCGGCACGCTTCCTCCCAGACCTTGTGACTCTGGGGCATACTTCCGTACGTGACCAGCAATTTGAGTTTGAGATTGATCTTCCCAAAGACAGCCCCCTGCTCTCCGGCGTGAAGCTCCCCGTATCGCTCCTTGAAGACCTGCGCCTTACCGGTTCATACGATTCCTCGGCAGGCACGGCGGCTCTCGACCTTGACATTCCTTATCTGCGCCAAGGCAAATCCAAGCTCATACGCGACACGCGTCTGGCTCTGCGCGTAGACACGGCCACGGACTTATGCAATCTTGCGTTCGCCACCCGTATTCCCAACAACAAGGGAGACATCACAGTCTCTCTGGACGCCAACACCGCCAACAACCGCGTGCAGACCGATCTGTCCTGGGTATTCGACCGGGCACGGTCCTACCGTGGACTCGTATCGCTGACAGCCATGTTCCCCCGCGACGCAGACACGGGGCGCCGCGACATCGAAGTCTACGTCAACCCATCGCAATTTGAGGTCAACGACACAGTCTGGCAGATAGATCCCGCGCGTATACTGTATCACGACAAATCAGTACAGGCCGACAGCATAAAGGTCCATCGCCCGGGCCAATACGCCGTCATCAACGGCAAAGCCACAGCATCGCCCGACGACCGCCTGACCGTGGACTTGCGCAACATAGACCTGGACTACGTATTTGAGACACTCAACATCAACTATGTGACTTTCGGCGGCCGCGCGTCCGGCACGGTCGAGGCATCGCGGCTCTTCTCCGGACTGCCCGTCTTGCAGACAAGCGGACTGAAAGTAGACAACCTGACCTACAACCGCTCTCTGCTCGGCGACGCGCTGATCGACAGCCATTGGGACAATGACACCAAATCCGTCTATCTCGATGCAGACATCTCTGAGAAAAACAGGCGCGTGGCACGCATATACGGCAACATCTACGTAGTCGGCGAGTCACTCGACCTGACGTGCGAAGCCGACAAAGTCGACATCGGTTTTCTGCAGCCGTTCATGGCGGCATTCTCCTCGGCTGTAGAGGGGCGCGCCTCCGGCAATGTACACTTGTACGGCACATTCAAAGACATCGACCTTACCGGCAAAGTATTTGCCGACACACTGAGGATGAAAGTAGACGTTACCAATACATGGTATTCGGCAAGCGATACCGTAATCATGGAGCCCGGTCTTATAAAGCTTGACGACATCACGCTGCGCGACCGCAACGGCCATACGGCCGTACTCAACGGCGAGGTGCGGCACCGCTATTTCCACGATCCTTCGTTTGATTTCTCGGTAACCAAGGCGCGCGATTTCCTTTGCTATGACACCAATGCCGCTATCAACCCCGTCTGGTACGGCACTATCTACGGCAACGGCTCCGGCTCCATCCACGGCGTACCGGGATATATAAGCGTGCTGGTAGACATGACATCCGCGCCCGGCTCATCGTTTACCTTCGTACTGGACGACAGCGAGGAAGCTGAGACATACCAGTTCCTTACCTTTACCGACAAGCGCAAGGAGGCGCTTGAAGCCTCCATACGCGAGCAGGTAAAAGTTACCGAAGAAGAGCCCGAATTTCTCAAGGAATTCCGACGTCAGGAAGCTGAGAAAACACCTGACAGACCTACACGCTACTCTATGGACATACGTATGACGGCTACCCCCGACGCCAACGTCACGATTGTAATGGACCCGGTAGCCGGCGACAAGATAAAGGCCAACGGATCGGGAAATCTGCGTATGTCTTACAACAATGACGGAGAAATGGACCTATACGGCACCTATACCCTTACACGCGGCACTTACAACTTCACGCTGCAAGACGTCATAGTCCGGGACTTCAAGATACGCGACGGCTCCAAAATCACATTCAACGGCGACCCGCTTGCCGCCGTACTCGACATTACAGCGGCCTACCGCGTGAACACATCGCTTACCGACCTGGACAAATCATTTGCCTCCGACCGGGAGCTGAACCGCACCAATGTACCGGTGGAGGCCCTGCTTAAAGTCAGCGGCAACATGCAGAGTCCGGACATCAATTTCGACATCGAGCTGCCTACACTCACGCAAGACATCACACGCAAGGTAAAGAGTATCGTCTCCACCTCCGACATGATGAGCCGCCAGATTGTCTATCTGCTCGCTCTAAACCGCTTTTACACACCCGACTACATGGGAACCACGGGTAACAACAACGAACTCGGCTCGCTGGCCTCCACCACCCTGTCCACCCAGCTCACATCGATGCTCGGAGCCCTCTCTCCCAACTGGAGCTTCACGCCCAATTTCCGCACCGACAAAGGCGATTTCTCCGACATGGAGGTAGATCTGGCCCTCTCGTCGACGCTGCTCAACAACCGGCTGCTGCTAAACGGAAACTTCGGCTACCGCGACCGGGCGACATCGTCTACCACTTTCGTGGGCGACTTCGACATAGAGTACCTGCTGAATTCGTCCGGCTCACTGCGCCTGAAAGCCTACAACCACTTCAACGACCAGAACTACTACCTGCGCTCGGCACTGACCACACAAGGCATAGGCATAGTGTTCAAACGCGATTTCAATCATTTCCTGCCCGGACTGTTCCGCCGACGCAAAAAGACTTCTACGCCGGACACTATTCCCGCCGTCACAACAGACACCATACGCTGACTGCATTTTGGCGGCAATATATCTACAGAAAAATACAATAAAACGCACAGCGCACTTTAGAAAGATATTTTGAGAACACCTATATATATGGTATAATTTTATTTTTACACTGTACTTATTCTTTTTTTGAAAAATTTTACTTAAATTTGCAAACCACAGAATTACGCTTGTAAAATTTTTTTGAGATAATTATTTACTAAATCACTAATTTATGAAGAAGTCATTACTACTTGTCATGTCCCTGGCAACACTCTTCACGGCAAAAGCCGGAGTGATTACCCAGGACTTCAATGACAGACCGTCAGGCTTAGGTTACAATCAGGAGGTTATGCCCGATGGCTGGTCGTACTGGAAGCCTTCCTCTCAATACGCATCAGTATTTGAGTGGAACGCTGATCAGGGAGTAGACGGAACGGCATGTATGAAGTTCCAGAAGTCACAGAGCGCTTCCGGCCCATACTCCCCTGCCAACAAACGCCTGTCGGCATACGTTACCGAAGCCAAGGGAGGCAACGGTGCGTTCGTACAAGTCGAAATAAAAGGCAGCCTAAGCGCCTACTTACCGCAGCTTACCTTCTACAAGATGGTCAAGAACGGCGACACCTACACGCAGGGCGACGTTATCAAAGCCTTTGACAAAGCAGCTCTGCAAGAACTCGGCGTAAACGAAAACACGTTCACTACCGTCAAGGTAGACCTTGACGCCGACTGCTATATCGGCATCGAAGGCAACAACTTCTACCTTGACAACTACCTCAACGACGACGGCCAAGGGGGCGGAGAAAATCCCGACCCGGGTCCCGGTCCTGATCCGACACCCGGCAACCTGATGAAAATCACTCAGGATTTCAACACCCCCGGTACAGGCGGCCTCAACGGCAACAAACTGACTGGTAACATGCTGCCCGAAGGATGGTACCTCTTGATCAATTCCGAATACGATGCCGCCTACAATACTGGATTCGGCGTCGACGGTAGTGCCGGTTTC
>JAGBIJ010000060.1 GCA_017935045.1 Muribaculaceae bacterium | reverse complement strand
TTCATGTCAGAATGGAAGGAATCGTTATAATGAAACGGGAAGAAATTTTTGAGTATGCGAAAAATGTATATGGTTCAGAGCCGGAATATCTGTGGAAACAGAATCCCACGGCTGCAATTTTGAGAATGAAAAAAACGACTGCAACGAATCCCGCGTCCATCTGACGAAGGCAAGTCAGCAGGACGAGCCTCTGCCGCCCATCCGCAAAATAAAAGAAATCTGCGGCCATCCCGCTTGTATCCCGCGAAGCCTGATGCGGCATCGCCGCGAAGGCCCCATCTGCGTGTTTAAAAATCCTTTCCCAAAGCAAAAAAGTCAACAAAAATCAGGAGTAAAAAATTCATTTTGTTTATTTTAGTTAAGGAATAATCCACGCGCAGAAATGGCCTGCCCCTACGGGCCGGCAGCCTTCAACGCAGACAACCACGCAGAATAAACGCAGATTTTTTAGTCAACGATTATCAGGGATAAGGAACGGCACAGTACTCGCCCCTGCGGTGCTTGCAGTAGCAGAATTACGCAGTATATGCAGTCAACTATTTAAGGGTTATCTTTGGAAAACCACTGCGTTGATTCTGCTTCAGCAAGCGCCGACAGGTGCGAGCTCAGCGGAATTCAATATTATGAGAAAATTTCTGCGTTCATTCTGCGGTGAATCTGCGTTTAGCCCGACGCGGCATAGCCGCAACGAGGCTTTCTGCGCTTGTGCTATTCTCTTATCCTTAAGAGTTACCCCAAATAAAAAATATGAACTCAGCATATTGGACGAATAATACTCATTTCCCGAAGGGTCAGTGCAGAAAAGGGCGGAAAAGCTTGGCTGAACGAAAAAAAATGATTAACTTTGCATCGCTTTTCGCACGAAAGGCTTAACTATTTAAAATTTAATCAAATAACAAACATGAAGTACGAAACCGTTTTCATTTTAACTCCCGTTTTGTCTGACGCCCAGATGAAGGAAGCGGTAGAAAAATTCACCACCGTGCTCACCGACAATGGTGCCACTATCGTGAATGAGGAAAACTGGGGCCTGCGCAAGCTCGCTTACCCCATCCAGAAGAAATCAACCGGGTTCTACACCCTGATTGAATTCGACGGCGAACCCACTATTGTAAAGAAACTCGAAATCGCTTTCCGTCGCGACGAACGCGTACTCCGATTCCTTACTTTCCGTCTTGACAAATACGCTGCCGAATACGCCGAAAAGCGTCGCAGCCTCAAAGCCGGCAAACCCACAGCTAAAGAAGAAGTTATCGTTGAATCAGAAGTAAAGGAGGCATAAACCATGGCACAGGCTCAATCTGAAATCCGCTACCTCACTCCCATGTCAGTGGACGTGAAGAAGAAAAAATACTGCCGTTTCAAACGCAGCGGTATCAAATATATCGACTACAAGGATCCCGAATTCCTCAAGAAGTTCCTCAACGAGCAGGGCAAAATCCTCCCCCGTCGCATCACCGGCACTTCACTGAAGTTCCAGCGCCGCGTGGCTCAGGCCGTTAAACGCGCCCGCCACCTCGCCCTCCTCCCCTACGTGACTGACTTGATGAAATAATATCACTTTTAACGCTTAGGAAATTATGAAGATCATACTTAAGGAAGACATCTCCAACCTCGGTTACAAAGATGACGTGGTTGAAGTAAAGTCGGGCTACGGCCGCAACTACCTTATCCCCACCGGCAAAGCCGTCATCGCTACACCCTCTGCGCTGAAAGTGCTCGCCGAAAACCAGCGTCAGCGCGCTCACAAGCTCGCTAAAATCAAAGCCGATGCCGAAGCTCTCGCTGCTTCTCTGGCCGACGTTAAACTCACCATCGGCGCCAAGACCAGCTCTACCGGCACCATCTTCGGCTCTGTTAACGCCATCCAGATCGCTGAAGCCCTCGAAAAACTCGGCTTCAACGTTGACCGCAAGGCTATCGTTGTAAAAGAAACCGTAAAAGAAGTAGGCAACTACAACGCTACTCTCAAACTCCACAAAGAAGTCAGCGTAGAAGTTCCCTTCGAGGTTGTAGCCGAATAATCAGCTGTCAATCAACGCACCATATCAGGCGCACCGGACTCAGTGTCCGATGCGCCTGTTGCTTTATACCTCTCCCCTACAGCTCGTCATAATTGCATGTTTTTAAAATATTTGTGCATAAATTGGTAAAATATTGCAAGTGATTCGTAAATTAGCGCCGATTTATCACTTATGACGCACTACTATCAATATATCCATCTTAGCTGGCTTTATTGGGGACTGGTGATTGCTTACGCCATCACTATTCTGAGTATCATCGGCGTGATACTGTCGGAAAACCGCAATCCGCTCAAGTCGCTGGCATGGGTGACTGTGCTCCTGCTGTTTCCCGTGGGGGGTGTCATACTCTACATCTTCTTCGGCCGAAGCATCAAAAACAAACGCATGATCTCGCGCCGCAACAAGCGCAAACTACGTCAGATATCAAATTTCAACGCCTCAAACACACCTACCTCCGGGCTATCACCCGAACTGCGGCAGCAGGTGGAACTGGGACTGTCACTCTGCGACGCTCCCTACACCACCGGCAACGACATCAGCATATTCAATAACGGCGAAGCTAAATTCAACGCCCTGCTCGATGACATTCGCTCGGCCACGAAATACGTTCTGCTGCAATATTACATCATTGAGAATGACACGCTGGGCAACCGCATTATCGAGGCTCTCAAAGCGAAGGTGAAGCAGGGCGTAAAAGTACGTATAATCTACGATCACATAGGCAGCTACAAGGTAAAATCGAAATTTTTCAAGCAGATGCGCGAAGCGGGTATTGACGTGCATCCATTTTTCCGAGTAGCCTTCCCGCCTTTCGCCACCCGCATCAACTGGCGCAACCACCGCAAGCTCTGCATCATCGACGGCAAGACCGGATATATAGGCGGCATGAACATAGCCGACCGTTATATCGACGGCGGCAAATTCCGCTTGTGGCGCGACTGCCACATGCGCGTGACCGGTCCGGCCGTCTCGGCCATGCAATACTCCTTTGCCGTCGACTGGTCATTCATGGGTCAGCCGCTTATCGAGGAGAAAGTAGAGGCGGAAGCCAAACCCGGCAAGCCCGAAATCGGCATGCAGCTGCTCACCTCAGGCCCTACGAGCGAATGGTCAAACATTGCCATGCTCATCCTCAAGGCCATAGGCAACGCCAAGAAGCGCGTCTATATCCAGACACCCTACTTCCTTCCCACCGAGAGCCTACTGCGCACACTCCAGGCCGCAGCCCTGGCGCGTGTCGACGTCCGTGTTATGATGCCGCTTGTCAGCGACTCGCTCATACTCACCTATGCCTCGCGAAGCTACATCATGCAGTGCCTTCGAGCCGGAATCAAAATCTATATGTTTAATGTGGGGATGCTCCACAGCAAGACGCTGATCATTGACGACGATTTCTGCTCCATCGGTTCAGCCAACATGGATTTCCGCAGCTTCGAACACAATTTCGAGAGCACCATGTTTATCTACTCGCGCGAAGTCAACGCTCAGCTTACCAAGCAGTTCCTTGCCGATATGGCCATGAGCCAGAGAGTCAACGTGGTGGAATGGCGCAACCGCTCAAAATGGCTTAAGGCCAAGGAATCGATGCTGCGCCTTCTCAGCCCCATCCTGTAATCAGGGCATCTGTTTGAGGATCATGCGTGAAAGATAGTCACGCATGGTCAACGTGTCGAGCGGCACACTGACGTTGTGCTTGTCAAAAATTCTGCTGGCATTGGTTTCGAACCGGCGGCGCTTGTCGGCCATCGAGGCGGGAATCATCGTATCATCCTCCTCGGGAATCACACGGTAGGAGGTCGACTGACCGTCGGGCGGAAGCACATACACCAGGCGGTAACCGGCGCTCTTCACCACGGCTTTGCCTTTTTCATCGCGGTCAATCACCACGCGGGCCAGAGCACCGCCGCGGGTATCGTCAGTGCGCATGGCCGACACGAAATTGCCCAGCGAATAGCAAAGAAACACATCCTTATCGTGTTTCTCGCTGTGGCGGATTTCCATAGGCTGGATAACATGGGGATGGCCTCCGATAATCAGGTCAACACCCAGGTCAGTCAGATAATCAGCCAGCGAGCGCTGCCAACGGTTGGAGAGCAGCTGATACTCCTCGCCCCAGTGCACAGCCGCCACGATGATCTCAGCCCCTTTCTCACGGGCTTCGGCCACATCGGCGGCCATGC
>JAGBIJ010000059.1 GCA_017935045.1 Muribaculaceae bacterium | reverse complement strand
GAGCGTTTGAGATAATCCCGGCAAACTCTTCGCACAAAGCAGCCTCGTTTTTACGACTGACAAAAAGATATACCGTAGGACATTCCCCCTGCGTGGCCCGCAGAGCAAGCGATGTCTTGCCGATACGACGCCGACCGGTTATCACTGTCATTCTTGACCGGGATTCAAAGGCTCGCCCTTGTATCCGCTTTATTTCTTCTATTTCCTTGGTGCGATTATAAAACTTCATATTTTGTCACCGCAGTAATTATTACCACAGTGACAAAGTTATAAATAATCTTTGAGATGACCAAATCAAATTAGGATATTTTTCTAAAAATTGCGGCTCTTTGGTATTATACTAAAATGCAAAATGCGGGGAGAGATGAAAATATGCTTATTGTATATACTTTTAAATGCTCGCATGAAGTATCAGAGTTGCTTATCGGCTATAAGCCAGGCTCAATACAAAATGGTGTCGGACTGTGGGTATGGGATTTCATTTTAATGCTCGCATGGCTTTGAATCCGATATTCATGTTTCTATCTTTGCTCTAATGCGCCAACCATATATTGGGGTTTTATTGCGTTATCCGAGTTTTATCGGACAGCAATAATAAAAAATCATGTCGGCTTCTATCGGACGGACACTGATTTCTGAGCCCGAATTCGCGTTAGTAGATTATTTTCTGAGTATCCCGCTGTAAATGCCCCGCTATTAATATAAGAGTGCTGTCAATCAGATATATATAGCTCTGTCACAGAGAGATAGATAGGGGTGCTGTCAGTCAGAGATATAAGGGTATTTGACTGACCAGAGGAAGAGAGCTTGCGGGGGCATGGATGTGCCGGCCGAGCATCTGTCGCGTTGCTCTATGATACGTGCGAAGTCGCATACATCCATCTTTCCGCGGCCGACCTCCACAAGTGTGCCGACCACCGCACGCACCATATTCCTCAGAAATCGGTCGGCGGTAATGGTAAAAATATATTCGCCAGCCTCCCGCCCCGGCCTCCATATAGCCTCCCGTACGTCGCATATATTGGTTTTGGCATCGGAATGTAGTTTGGCGAATGACGTGAAATCCGATGTCTCCAGCAGCAATGAGGCAGCGACATTCATCTTATCATAGTCAAGATGACGCGGCGTATACCACGAGTAAGGATACGCAAACGGATTTTTCTTTTCTGTCACCATATAGCGGTAGCTGCGTTCAGTCGCATCGAAACGGGCGTGAGCATCGTCGCTGACCTGTATAAGCCTGTAGACAGCTATATCCGGGCCGCATATATGATTAAGAGATGAAATGAAGCGCTCGGGCTGCGCTATCGGCTCCGGCACATCGAAATGCGCGTACATGCAGGCGGCATGCACGCCGGCATCGGTGCGTCCGGCGCCGGTTATGCTTATCGGCTGCCTGAGTATGACGGCAAGCGCTTCCTCCAGCGCCTGCTGTACGGCCACGGCATTGGGCTGGCGCTGCCAGCCGCAATACCGGGAACCGTTATATGCAAGATGCAGGAAGTATCTCATTCAAGATAAGTATATCCGTAAAGGCCAGATTTGTAGTTGTTCAGGAATTGCCGTCCCTCTTCCGGAGAAATCTTTCCCTCCTTCATTGAGGTGGTAACCCAGGATTCCAGATTGCGTACAAGCTTCTTGGGATTATACTGCACATAGTCGAGGACATCGGCCACTGTCTCTCCGTCGATTATCTGCTCTATCACGTGTCCCTTGTCATTGACACTGATGTGTACGGCGTTTGTGTCGCCAAACAGGTTGTGCAGGTCACCCAATATTTCCTGATACGCGCCTACGAGAAACACTCCTATGTAATAATGCTCTCCACTACGCAAAGTGTGTACAGGCAGAGAATCCGACACCCCCTGCGGAGAGACAAAATGCGCAATCTTACCGTCGGAATCACAGGTCACGTCCTGCAGGGTCACGAGCCGGGCAGGCTTCTCATCGAGACGCTGAATAGGCATTATGGGGAAAACCTGGTCTATCGCCCATGAATCGGGCAGACTCTGAAATAGAGAGAAATTGCAGAAGTATTTTTCCGGCAACATTCGCGCTACCTTGCGTAGCTCTTCAGGCGGGTGCTTCATGCTTCGGGTAATGGCATTGACATCTCTTGCCACACTCCAGAACAGTTTCTCAATCTGGGCGCGGGTACGTAAATCAAGCATCCCGAGACTGAACAGTTCGAGCGCTTCCTCACGTATCTGCAGTGCGTCGTGCCAGTCTTCAAACACACGGGAGGCATTGATTTTATCCCAGATATTGTAGAGCTCGCGTGCCAGTTCGTGGGCGTCGTCGGCTATTACCTCGTCATCCTTCCATTCAGGCAGCGCCGTGGCGGCCAAAGCCTCGATGATGAGTACGGAGTGATGTGCCGTAAGCGAGCGGCCGCTTTCCGTGATGATATTGGGCTGCGGAAGATTGTTTTTCTCACAGACATCTACTAAGGCGGACACAGAATCATTCACATATTCCTGTATGGAATAATTCATGGAATTCTCACCCATAGAGGAACGGGTGCCGTCATAATCGACTCCGAGACCGCCCCCGATGTCTACGAAACTGATGTTGAAACCCATGCGCGTAAGCTGTACGTAATATTGCATGGCCTCGCGCAAGGCATTCTTGATACGGCGTATCTTTGTAATCTGACTGCCGATATGGAAATGAATGAACTGCAGACTTTCGGTCATCTTGTTTTTCTCAAGAAACTCAAGAGCAGAGAGCAGCTCCGAGCTGTTCAGACCAAATTTGCTGACATCGCCGCCGCTTTCTTCCCATTTGCCTGACCCGGAGCTGGTCAGCTTGATACGGATGCCGATATTGGGCGAAATCTTAAGGCGCTTGGAGACTTCTGCAATGATATTCAACTCGTTGAGCTTCTCTACGACAATGAAGATACGGCGTCCCATTTTTTGGGCAAGCAGGGCAAGCTCTATGTAGTTTTCATCCTTGTATCCGTTGCACACTATGATTGAGTTGGCGTTAGTCACGGCCAGCACGGCGTGAAGCTCGGGCTTAGATCCGGCCTCAAGTCCGATATTATATTTGTTACCGTGGCTTACGATTTCCTCAACCACCTGACGCATCTGGTTTACTTTGACAGGATACACCACAAAATTCTGCCCCGTGTAATTATATTCTTTGGCCGCCTTGGCAAAGCATGAGGATATTTTACGAATCCTGTCATCCAGAATGTCGGGGAAGCGCAACAAGACAGGGGCGGTAACATCACGTAGCTGAAGCTCATTCATTACTTCCATGAGGTCTACGGCCGGCCCTTCGGCGCGCGGCACAACCTGCGCATGTCCTCTATCATTGATTGAAAAATAATTACGACCCCAGCCAGGTACATTGTAAAGTTCAGCGGAATCGTCTATTCTCCATTTTCTCATTTGCAGTCAGTATTGGATTTTCTTAGATATATTATAGTTAAACAAGGCCATCTCAGATGCGGCCAAGTATTTCAAAATTATCAACGTATATTTCCGTCACATACCGTACGATATTGAATTTATCGTTGTATGTACGTGTACGCAACTTTCCTTCAAGATAAAGACGCGTACCCTTGCGTATGTATTTCTCGGCCTGCTCACACAGGCGTCCGGACATCACTATATTGTGCCACTCGGTCCGTTCGACCGTGCCGATGCGCTCGTTGGTAGCGAGAGAAAAACGCGCAAAAGCATTATCCTTGTCAGCGTACACGATTTTAGGATCGGTACCGGCATTACCTAATAATATGACTTTGTTTACTGCCATGTCATTCAAAAACAGTTTGCCTTGAGTGTCAATCCGGTTTTTTCATAGAGGCCGTTCAAAAGATTCATCACATGCACCGCATCACCGGCTCCTCCGCGCAGAGCAGCGTCGGCAATCGCATGGATATGCAACATTCCGTTGTCGTCTTTAGTGACTGATACAATACACTTGTCAGTGCCTGTCACTTCTCGGAAATCGACATCGCGGTTTATGACATGGGTCAGATCGTGGTCATCGTAAATCTCGTCATAAAGCTCCATCACGTTATCTATAGGCATAGGTGACGGCACTGTGGCGCGCAGACTTACAAGACGCGGAATGGATGAGGCTTTCACATCGTATGTCAGATGCAACGGCCTGGAGGAGTTGAGCGGCTGAAGTATTTTTTCGGGGAAAGAAGTTACCGGTTTGGATAGTGTATCGGAATCTATCTCTACGCCGCACGCCAGGCTGTCGGGAAGCATGGACTTCAGAGCAAGCGGATACAAAGCTATGGCTGCTATCGTCTCGATCGCAGACGGAATGACGGCCCGGCGCGCGCCGCGGACCAGGGCCTTGCGGTTGATTTCCGGTATGCCGTAAACTACCAGAGAGTCAGTTGCCCGCGCCTCCTCAATATCTGCATAAAGGTCTATCACACACAATTCCGGCATAGAGTGGACGTCGGGAATGAAGTCGCGTGGAAGACCGGGCGCAAGCGTGACAAACAAGACATTGAGCTTGCCGAAGTCAAGGTCAGAAGAAAATTTCAGGGCAGTCTCGCCTATCAGACCATGATGAACAGATGTTATGTCGTGGCCATCAAGAGTAGGACAGCATACCCCGCGGATTACCACATCCGGGTGATTGACAAGAATTCTTATTAATTCGCCAGCAAGATGATCGTCGCCTCCGACTATGCCTACGTTTATCATGTAATATATAAAGAGTTAATATAGCGGTATTTTCACGTCCAGGGGCAGGAAGCGACTGAGCAGCTCACGCGCCTGTTCGTAGGAAAGACCTTCGCGCAGCACGGCAAAAATCGTATCGGTGCCGGCAATGGTTCCGAGAATTTCAGGAGGGCGGCTCACGTCTATATCGTAAGCAAGTCCGGAGGCATAGCCGTTGCGGGTCTTGATGACAGCAATGTTACCGGAAATTTCAAGCGATATGAATCCGCTCTGATAGTTGGTGTTCATACTCATCTGACCCGAAGCGAGCAACTTGTCCTTTATGCTGTTGCTGTCGGGCAGAATATACATATATGTACCTCGGTCTGTCGGGACCTTGGTGGTCTTAAGCATCTTAAGATCTCGGCTCAGCGTAGCCTGTGTGACGTTATAGCCATTGTCAGAGAGCATCTTGCTCAGTTCTTCCTGGCTTCCGATACAATGGTTTTTAATCAGGTCGACTATCAGCTCAACCCTCCGTTTTCGATTTTTCATGTTATTGATTGTGGTAGAAAAAGAGGTATTCGATACCGCGGCAATCGCAGCATCTCATATATAAATGATTTTAAGCGGTTTTACGTATTTGTTGCAAATTTAATGAAAAAAAATGAAATATCCGCAAATATTTTATCTTTAAATTTTACAATAAATCTACTTTACCCGTTTACAATATGATAGTCAACAAGATACATCATGATTTCTTACGCTTGTCCAACTCTTTCTTAATCTGAGCGGCAAGCTCGTATTCTTCATCGGCCGAAGCCTGGGCAAGCATTGACTCGAGCTGGTCGACAGGCACAGATGACAACTGTGAATCCTCGGGTGAGGACATAAGACCCGGTGAGGAAAAACGTCGGACTCTGTCTGCCGACGCGCTACTGTCTTCGTACTTATTGCCTCGCTCCCGCACGAAGCCTACACTGTCGAGCAACTCGTTGGTAGTCAGTATAGGAACATTCATACGCAGGGCTAAAGCAATGGCATCGCTCGAGCGGGAATCAATCTCAATACGGCGCTCGCCGTCGGTCATTATAAGGTCTGCCGCGAAGATGCCTCCGGGCAGCTGCTTGATGACCACAGATGTGAGGCCTATTCCGAAAGCCCGGAAGACATTGGCCATGAGATCATGTGTAAGCGGTCGTGGGGTTATTATCTCCTGAAGCTTACATTCTATTGATTGCGCCTCCGCCGTGCCGATGGCAATAGGCAGACGTCGCTTGCCGTTGACTTCCTGAAGAATCAGAGCATAGACCCCTTTCTCTATCTGATTATATGTGATACCTATGATTTCAAGGCGTATATATATATTATCCATGGTGCTGTCTTTTTTTCTTTTTTGTCTCAGGCGCGACTATCATCGCGCTGCCGAGACAGATTTTTGTGTCAGGTGTGTATATTATAGCATATTGACCGGGGGCTATTCCCTGAACCGGTTCTTCAGACATCAGTATCAGATTATCCTCGCATACTGCCAGCCTGCCGCTAATAAATACCGGAGTATGGCGGGTCTTGAAAGCTATAGCCAGTTCTCCACCGGATGCTGACAGCAGGTCTTCCGTTATCCAGTGCATCTCGCTCAGATTGATTTCCGAACCGTACTGCATAGGAGTATCAAAACCATTAGCTACATATATTGCGTTATCCTTCACATTCTTGCGAACCACGTACCACGGGCCGCCGCTCAGTCCGAGTCCCTTGCGCTGCCCTATCGTGTGAAACCAATACCCGCGATGCGTGCCAATCTTTTTGCCTGAAGCAATATCTATTATCGGGCCTGCTTTCTCGCCCAGATGACGTCGCAAGAAATCATTGTAATTGATTTTTCCAAGGAAGCATATACCCTGGGAATCCTTGCGCCGGGCATTCGGCAGACCTATCTCGGCAGCTATGCCACGCACTTCCTCTTTTGTCAGTGAACCGAGCGGGAAAAGGATATGACTCAGTTGCTCGTAACTGATAGCTGCAAGAAAATCCGTCTGGTCCTTTATCGGGTCAACGGCCGTCCCCAGATAATATTTACCATCCCTTTCGACAACAGTGGCGTAATGACCGGTCGCAGTCTTGTCATACCGGTGGCCGACCATCTGCTCAAAAAAGCCGAATTTAATGATTTTGTTGCACATCAGGTCGGGATGCGGAGTAAGTCCGCTTCTCACGGTGTCCAGCGCGTACTTCATGACGTGAGCCCAATATTCATCATGCAGAGGCACAATGTCCAGCGGAAGATCATATTTTCTGGCTATAAGTCTGCACATTTCGATATCCTCGTCTGCGTTGCAGTCTCCCGAGTCATCGTCACGTCCTATACGTATATAGTACAGATGCAAGTCGTGTCCTTGCGAATGAAGTATGTGGGTCGCCACAGCGCTGTCTACGCCGCCTGACAGAAGCATTGCGATTCTCATATCGGTCAGATTATCTCAAGTTCGTCATCTTCGTTTCGGTCTTCGGCATGGATGATACGCAGCGAAATCAGATAGTCCACTGATATTTTGCCGGGTCCGACGATAAAGAGGAAAAAGAAAATGCCCATAAACATGATGGGAAGATAGTTTTGCTGATACCAGGGCTGCACCATCATTGTCATGTCCACGTTGCCGGCTATAAGGGTAATCTCTGCGATAAGCATGGCCACGAATGGCGGCACGCAGGAAACACGTGTAAGAAACCCGGCCATGATGCAGAGGGAACATACTATCTCTATCGTAATCATTACTATGAGGCTCCACTCACTGTTCATGCCCAGCACGGCGGGAAACGAGTCTGCAGTCTCGGCGAATCCGGAGAGCTGACGCAGGCCGAACTGCATCAGCATTATACCTACGAAAAGCCGCAGAAACAGACGGCCCATATTGGGATATGAATACCCGGTGGATCTCAGCAGAAATTTCTTAAGCGGATGTAATACGTGATGACGTGTCATACGAAAGTATATATTTAGAGGCGGTTCAATAACAAGTGTGAATTATGGGGCGGCAGATTTTCAGGCAGAATCCGGTTAAGTCGAAGGTGCATAGCGGGCTATGCGACTGAGACGAGGCCGGATTCTGACGGGAATCTGGCGGACAATACAAATTAAACTTATTTTTCATCATTTCGTGTGAAATTTTTCAATTCAATTATTATTCCGGAGTCTCGAAACCGCAAATGTATTGTTTTTTAAACAGCCACTTGACCGATCTATTCGGCCGTATCGATTGACTTCAAGTATTTGTGTACCCCGTCGGGCGTAGCCGCCTTATCCACAATGTTGCGGCTGGCATCTATAAGATACAGACACGGAGTTATGCGAAGGTCTATTTCATCTTCCAGTCCTTCGGCGGCGCCTACGGTCCAATAATGGGGATAGTCGGCCACCATGGCTTTCCAACTCTCCATATCGTCTGCCGCGACGTCAGGGGTAATGAAGTATATCCGCACCTGTCCGTCCTTGGCCTTCTGCTGCAGATATGCGTCAGTCTCGAGCCGCAGGCGCGTAATCCTGCAATCCGAGCAATCGGGGTCGCCGAACTCTATGACAGTAGTTATCGCTTCAGGACTGTACTCAGTCTTAACGCCATTGCGGTCCATAAAGTTGAACCGGGGCATGCGATTTCCCGTCATACTGCTGGAGAGAGCTTTGTATTGCCCTTCGTATCTGGCCTTGTACAGTTTTGGCGCTTTCTTATTGTCAAGCAGGGCTTTGAGGAATCGGATATAGACCTCGTCAATCATGACTTCAGCTGTCTGCGGATTGTAGAGAACGCGTTCGGCGGCCTGCGTAAACTGAATCAGCATAGTCGGGTTCTTGCTCAGCTGGCCCACCAGCTTATCCACACTCTTGATTGTGACGTCACGGTTGGCGAAACGCATCGGCACACAGTAGGTATTGAAAGCATGAACCAGTTGATTCTGTCCTATGCCTCCTTTCTGCTTGAAATCAAAATTATCCCAGAAATGCTCTATCAGCCAGTTGGATCTGTCGGCCCACGATACGATATCTTCGGGAACGGTAGGATAATCAAACAGCGGCGGCAGCACAAGCACGTCGGTATCTGCGGCAATCGCACTCTCCGGTTCCTGAGCCTGAATCTTCAGTGCCGGGACGGATATAAGGCATACCAATAATGCCGCGACAATAGATGAAAACTTTCTTATGATCATAATCATTTGTTTAGCAGAGGCCAGCCTTCGGCTTTCACATACGGTTCGACTACAGACATCCATGCTTTGTATCCTGCTCCGGTCAGATGCAATCCGTCATTGGTATAGGCCTTTTTCAATTTTCCGGTTTTCGGATCCTGAAGGGCATCGGTAAGGTCTATATATGTGCATCCGTTGCGGGCGGCTATCTCCTTGATGCGTCGATTGACTTCCGGTATCACTTTTTCGGCGCCGTACATCGTCTTATATCTGCCGAAATCATTGTTAATGGGCATAATGCTCTGCAGATATACGTGAGTGGCAGGAGAAAGCGCACGCATTTTCTTTACAAGACGCTCGTAGCGTTCCGCAATCTGGGCTGCCGTCAGCTTGTGGCTCAGGTCGTTGCCGCCTATAAGCAGAAATACCTTTTTAGGGTGCCCTTTCATAACCTGATTTATGCGTTTCTCCACGCCGGTAATCACATCGGAGGTAATGCCTCGGTTCTTGATATTGGGCATGCCGAGCAATTCATTGAGTTCGCCGCCATCGGTAATGGAATTACCTACGAAAACAATATCATCCTCCCCTATCGGCAGAAGCTCATAGAGACTGACCTTGCGGTCATAATAGCTGTCGGCCGACGCAGGAGCGGAATTGGCGAAAGCAATTCCGGCCAGCATGAGAGATATACAGATACGGTTGATTTTCATAATTATATAGATGATAAATGGTATTTTATTAACCCTTGCACCGGGGAAGCTGATATTGACTTGATGCTTATGCCCTTCCGCCGAGCCACTGTACGGAGCTGGGGGGCAAAGCAATCGGCGACTGACCCTATAAATCCGCACGCAGCGTCAAGGCAACCGGGATAACGCATGATGAATGTTTCAAAAAATTCTTCAAACTCAGCCAGTACGATTTCCTCTACACATCGCTCGCCGATGTGTCTTAGGATATAACGTGTAAACGAGGCCAGATATTTGTTGGCTCCGCTCTCACGATATATATTTTTGATTATCTCCTGATAGGTCAGACCCGTGACAGTATAGAAATCTTCAGTAAGCGCCGGGGGCAGACAGCCTCTCAGGAGCTGCTTCATAAAGCGTTTTCCCAAAGCGGCGCCGCTCCCTTCGTCGCCTAATATGAATCCGAGCGGCCTGATATTGTCTGTGATGACAGCGCCGTCGTAACAACACGTATTGGCGCCTGTGCCGAGGATGCATGCGATACCCGGGTGTTTCCCCAGCGATGCCCTGGCGGCGCCGGTCATGTCGCTATGGACTTCTACTGATGCGCCTGACGGCGTATGCCGCATAATGGCCAGTCTGAGCGACTCTGTCTCCATGCCGCCTATGCATCCGGCTCCATAAAAATATACAGCCGAGGCTCTGCGCATCATGTCGGAGATGGCGGCAAGGCTTTCTGAAATATCAAATTCGTTTGTCACGGCTGCATTTATAGCGGCTCCGCGCCGGCACTCTGTCTCCGTGCCGCCGGAGGAAATCAGAACCCATGTGGTAGAGGTTCCGCCGGCATCCGCTATCAGTATGTTGTCATCTGACATCGCCATCAATGTAATCCTTTTACCGATATGACGGGCAGATTGAAGTACTTCAACAGATAATCATTCTCAAAGCCATTGGCTCTGGCCGCAGACAGCATAGCCTCCGCTTCCTGCAGGGCGCCTGTATTAAGCAGATATAACGCCGTCAGATAAGCCGCTTTCACATCAGCCCCCGCTTTTTCCTTAAGCGGCTTGACCGTAGCGGCCGCATCGAGGGCGTTGCCGGACAGAGCCTGCGCTATGGCTTTGTACGCAGTCTGCCGGTCATCGGACGCTGCAAGCGTTGCCGCGCGTGTAAAATCGGCTACCGAGGTGGGGCTGTCTGTACGGCCATGAGCCTGCATATAGCCGCGCACCAGCAGAGGACGGAAATCTCCTGCATCGGTAATCACTGCATTATTCAGATATTCCAGGGCGCCGGCGTCATCGTTGTTTTGCAGACAAGCCGCTGCGCCTTCCAGCATTGCCTCGATATTATTGGGATTCTTACGCAGCACATTGCCGACATATATCAGTGCGCTCGCCGCGTTGCCGCGCGCGTTTTCAGTCTTGGCTTTCAGCAGATTGTTCTGTTCGTTGTCCTCAAGCGTGAGAGCTTTGGTCAGATAGTTGTCGGCCTCGTTCAGGTCGCCGCGCATCAGACAGATCTCGCCCATGGGGGAATACAGCGTCTCAGCCTCGACTTGAGGCAGGGACAGGAGCTGGCGATAGGTGGTATAGGCATCGCCATATCGCTCTGCCACCATTGCAGCATTTCCGCTTATGAAGTACAGCGGAACCACATTTTTTGTACGTGACAGCGCGTAATCCACAGCTTGCTGCACGGCATCGTAATTATCTCTCGCCAGCTCCAGCAGTGATGACATAGGCCGGCTGGAATTGTTGGCCAGGCTGAAGGCGCTCAGATATGATGCGGCGGCTTCGCGCGGTTCATCCATCTCGCGGTGCAGGTCGCCCAGACGACAGAAAGTGATATAATTGTTTGAGTCGATGTTCTCCACCTCTTTCATATACTCCTTGGCGTCGCCTATGCGTCCCTCTTTTATCGCAACCTGCGCCAGACCGAAGAGCGCTTCAGTGCTTCGCGGATTCAGTCGCTGCATGGCCTGAAATGCCTGTGTGGCGGCTTTCATGTCGCCGATGTGGAGACAGATATTGCCCTTGGCATACAGCCACCGGTAAGAGTCGGGCATAAGTTCCAGAGCCTTGTTGATGCTCTCATAAGCATCGGCATATTGCTTGAGCTCAATATTTATATCAGCACACAGTGCGTAAGCCGAAGCAAGTTGCGCCCGCTCCTTGGCCGGAGTGTTGACAATCGCCCGCTTTATGTCGCCCAGAGCTTTCTCGTAATCGGAAAGCTGATAATATTGCGACGCACGCTCATATAGCGTAAGATAATCGTGAGGATTCTGCTCCAGCAACTCCGCATAACCGTCGAGCATGGCCTGGGTTATAGGATTGACCTGCTGGGCCGAGGCCACTGACAGAAGCATGGCTGCTGCTATGGCTGACAAATATCTTTTTCTCATAATCTGTATCTATTATAGTTCGTTGACGGCCGCCCGCAGGACTGTGAGCTGCCTGAGCAATCCGGCCACCTTGTCGAGCGGCAGCATGTTGGCGCCATCGCTTTTGGCCTTTGCCGGTTCAGGATGTGTCTCTAAAAATATTCCGTCAGCGCCGACGGCTATGGCAGCCTTTGCTATAGTGCCTATCAGCGAAGGCAGACCGCCTGTCACGCCGCTTGATTGATTAGGTTGCTGAAGCGAATGGGTTATGTCCATTATTACAGGACATCCGCACTGTTCGCGCATGACCGGTATGCCGCGGAAATCCACCAGAAGGTCCTGATAACCGAATGTCGTGCCGCGCTCGGTTACCGAGACCTGCTTGTTGCCGGATTCCAGCACCTTGCCTACAGCGTGAGACATAGAGGATGGGGAAAGGAACTGGCCCTTTTTGATATTTACCATTTTACCGGTCCGGGCCGCAGCGACAAGCAGATCGGTCTGGCGGCACAAAAAAGCTGGAATCTGCAGCACGTCGACGTATTCCGCAGCCATCTCGGCCTCCCGAGTCTCATGAATATCTGTCACGGTAGGCACACCGAAGGTATCGCGCACTTTCCCAAGAATCTTCAGCGCCTTTTCATCGCCAATACCGGTAAACGAATCGAGCCGGCTGCGGTTAGCCTTGCGGTAGCTGCCCTTGAACACGAACGGAATCCTGAGTTCATCTGTGATTCGCTTCAGATGCTCCGCTATATACATAGCCATATCCTCGCTTTCTATGGCACACGGTCCCGCGAACAGAAAAAAATTACCTTTTCCGGTTCCGGGCCGCAAGTATGACAACATATCTTCAAATTTCATAATTACACTTATATGTCTATCTGTCACGTACGGCAGGATGGGCTGTCTGCCGTCACGAAGTTAACTGGTTAATAGTATGTATCGCCGACACAGCCACTACTCCCGCCGTCTCGGTGCGCAGCCGCGATTCGCCGAGCGAGACAGGTATCCAGCCGCAGTCGATGGCCAATCTTACTTCCTCAGGCGAGAAGTCGCCTTCAGGGCCGATAAGTATCATCACGTCGCTGCCGGGGATATATTCTTTCATCAGGAGTCTGCGCTCCACTTCGTCAGAGCAATAACAGATAAATTTCTGACCGTCGAATCCGGTTTTAAGCACATCTTCCACCGGTGTCATCTCCCGCAGATCAGGCAACACGCCTTTCAGGCTCTGCTTCATCGCAGAGACAAGTATTTTCTCAAGTCTCGCTGTCTTTATCTCTTTGCGTTCGCTATGGCTGCATCGCACCGGTATAAGCCGGTCCACGCCGATTTCGGTACACTTCTCGGCCATCCACTCCATGCGGTCCATATTCTTGGTCGGAGCGAAAATCAGGGTTATCTCACATGGCCAATGGTTGCCTGCCTGCCGCGCTTCCTGAATCCGGACGCGCACATGCTTCTGGTGCGCCTCGGTAATGACGCATGTATATCGGGTACCGCATCCATCCACACAGTAGATACAGTCGCCTACGCCCTTGCGGAGTACCCTCACGCAATGCCCCGATTCAGTTTCGGGCAGAGTCAGCGACTCGGCTATGTCCGGCACATAAAACTGTATCATACCTCAGCCATACCTTCGGGATCTCCACCAGTAATATCCTCGGCCTGCTGCCGCGTGAGACGCTCGGGCTGGTGTTTGTATTTGAACAGCAAGCCGAACGCCACAAGCACCACAAGCGCGTAAGCTGCAAAAACCATCCATGCGCCACTCCATCCCCATGTGCCGGGAGCGCTTATCTTATAAGCGCCGTCAGCAATAGTGAACCGGTTTACCACCATTCCGGCAGCCAATGTGCCGAATGTGGCGCCGATGCCATTGGTCATAAGCATAAACATGCCTTGCGCCGATGCTTTGATGCTGGGATGCGTCTCCTGCTCTACAAACAGGGCGCCGCTGACATTGAAAAAGTCAAAAGCCACGCCATAGACAATCATGGATAAAATGAAAAGCCATACTCCGGAACCGGGATTACCAAGACCGAAGAAACCGAACCTCAGCACCCAGGCGCCCATTGCAATCATCATAACTGTCTTTATGCCATATCGTTTCAGGAAGAACGGTATAAGCAGTATGCACAGAGCCTCGGAAATCTGGGAAAGCGATGTCAGCAACGTAGCGTTGTTGGCGCCAAAGGAATCCATATATTCCGGTATCGCCTTAAAGCTGGTAATGAACGGAGTGGCGAAGCCATTGGTTATCTGCAGCGACACGCCGAGCAGCATCGAGAAAATGAAGAACAGAGCCATCTTGCGCTGTCTGAAGAGTTTGAAGGCATCCAGACCGAGTACACTGGCTATTCCCTTTACAGACTGCCCCTTGGCTGCAATAGGGCACGCGGGGAGCGCCATGCAGTAGACAAAGAGTATAATGCTTAGTATTCCGCTGACCAACAGCTGATTGACCGTATTGGAGAAACGGGGGTCAGGCATAGTGTCTCCCAAAGGATTGACCAATGAGAATCCGACTGAACCGTCGGCCACATAAAAACAGTTGACAAACCACATGGCCGCGATGAATCCGACTGTACCGAGTACTCGTATCGGGGGAAAGTCCTTTACCGTATCAAGCCCTTTGCGCTTGAGCAGCGAGAAAGCCACTGTATTGGCCAAAGCTATGGTAGGCATAAAGAAAGCCACACTCAGAGTATAGAGCGAGAACAGAGTCCAAAAATCAGGCTCGGTATGCGTCAGGCCGTAGTACCAGGCTCCGGCCATGAATACACCGGCCAGCAGATGACAATAACCAAGGAGCTTTTGCGGCTGAACCCACTTGTCGGCAATCACTCCCATAACGGCCGGCATAAATATGGATACTATGCCCTGCACAGCATAAAACAACGCTATGTCATTGCCTAATCCAGCGCTTACCAGATAATTACCGAGACACACAAGGTAACTGCCCCAGACGGCGAACTCCAAAAAGTTCATTACCGCGAGCTTGGTCTTGATATGGTTAAGACCGGAACTTGGCATGACTGTCGACGTATTCATATATTGTTTTAATAATTAAGTTATTGGATAATTTTCCTCCGTCGCATGCCGGCGGAAGGGATTTCGACACCACAAAGGTAATAAAAATTTCTGATACGTGGTAACTGTTTGGCGAATTAGGAAGCCTCACTGTAAAAATATCCGGGCTCCGCAGGGCGGTGTGACATAGACGGCATATTGAAAGTCGCCTTCATCGAACACTGCCGTCTGCAGATAATGTACGCTTTCATCGGTATTTTCAATGCGGAGCCGGCGCGTGTCGCGACCCGCCGGGAGCCTGAGAGCGCTGTACACCGAATCGAGCCTTACAATCGGCATTGATTGATCCGATTTGCAATTTTTGAAAACCCCGGATATATGCGCCCGAGGATAGGGAAAGACAGCATCGAGGTTTCCGTCCTTATTGAAATAAAGCCTGCAAAATCCCCGCTGGGTTATGGGGTCGAGCGAACAGTAGAAGCCGTTGCGTTGCCAGGGGTCAGGAGCATAGCCCCTAAGTAGAGAAGATAATCTACTATATATATTATAGTTGCAATCACTACAATCCATAAACACTTTAACATTCTTATCCCTGCTATGAAGCGCAAATTGCCTTATGAGTTCGCAGTGGTCATTGTAAGTGCGTATGCGGAGAAACATGGCGGCTCCAAGCAAAAGAAACGTTACCGGAAGAAACAAGAGTCCATAATTGAAATATCTGCGTATCCCATACAATCTACTGACTAACTGATATGTAAGTCCAAGCAACAAGATTATGGAAAAGATGGCGGCGGCCCAGAACTGACGCGAGGCATTGAGTACCGCCATATCCATAAGCAACGCGAAAACCAACGCAACACATATAAATCCGTGGCGCTTGAAGAAATAGCTTATATACTTCTTTCGCCACACAAGAGTGATGATGATTGTTATTATCAATAGAATCAATGAAGTATGCAGAGCATATTCATCCAATAGTTTAATGTTTCTTATCACATCCGAAGCCAAGTCTCCGGTGCCTGAGGACAATCGGCGGAAATTACCCGGAGCAAATGTCACTACAGCTGTACCAATCATAAAAGCTACCGATGAAATTACCCGTTTTTTACTCCGCCAGGCTTTCCCGCCAAAGATAATGGACACAGCCAACGCAGCGCTTACCGGAAGACTGTATGACTCCTGCAGACTGCCGGTCAGAATCGACGCGAAACAAAATAACACACACCCGTTTTTGCTGAATCCATCGACTTTCTCCATGCTCGATATAAACCAGAGTACAGCCACCGCAACCCACATATAGTTGACAGCAAAAGCAACGAGAGACAGCATTATCAGGCCGGGATCCGGAGTGAAAAGCCACAGTAGGCAGCCACTCAAAGCGCAGCTTTTCCAGCCTTGCGCCCTTTGGGGAAATGAGATTGCTGAAACAAGGTAGGCAAGCAGGGCGAACATCAATCCATTCAGGATGATAAAGACAGGATGTGGAAGTAAAGATACAAGAATCTGAACGACAAGGTGGACTATAAACCGGCCATTGGTAGTCACATAGTGCGACAGCTGGGTCGTCACGCAATCAGACAGAGACGCCACACGATGGCCATCGCCGTTATGCAGCGTCGAGTCAGTAAACATGTAGCCCAGATCATCGCCAAGCGAAATAGCCGTCGAGTCCAACAGACAGAACACTATTGCCCATGCCGCCAGACAGATTATCATTTTCCAGTCTATATGTACCCGGATATTTCTCATCGCTTACGTCGCAAAGTTACATATTTTTTCACTCATATTCCAAATTTTTAGTTATCTCAATACGTTCCGTTAGCCGAATTATTAGTATATTTGCAGGTTAAAACCACCAACCTAAATGGACTACAAAATTTCATCGGCATATACCCCCACGGGCGACCAGCCGGAGGCTATAGAGGCTCTGGTCGACGGTATCCGCCAGGGAGACAAAGGACAGACACTGCTCGGTGTGACGGGCAGCGGCAAGACCTTTACCATGGCCAACGTGATAGCCCGGGCCAAGCGTCCTGCGCTCATCCTGTCTCATAACAAGACTCTCGCCGCCCAGCTGTACACGGAAATGAAAAGCTTCTTCCCAGACAACTCCGTCCAGTACTTCGTCAGCTATTACGATTATTATCAGCCCGAAGCCTATATACCGGGAAAAGATAAATATATAGAAAAGGACCTCGCAATCAACGCCCAGATCGAGCGTCTGCGCCTCTCTACCGTCGCGGCGCTGCTGTCCGGACGCCGCGATGTCATTGTGGTATCATCGGTGTCATGTATATATGGCATGGGCAATCCCGAAGACTTTGAGCATGGCGTTGTAACCGTAACCAAAGGTCAGAATATCAGCCGCAACGTCTTTCTGCGCAAGCTGGTAGACTCGCTGTATTCCCGATGCGACACAGACCCGGGACCGGGACAATTCCGCGTGAAGGGCGATACCGTGGACATCATGCTGTCTTTCGAGGAGATACAGCTCCGCGTCATCTTCTGGGGCGACGAGATAGAGAAAATACAGACTATAGACCCGCTTTCCCACGAAGTGCTTACACACGAAGACGGCTTCAATATATATCCGGCGAACATATTCGTGACCTCAAAGGAGCGCACGGCGTCGGCCATAGACCAGATAGCGCTTGACCTCGGCGAGCAGACACGCTATTTTCGCGCCGAAGGCAAAATAGTGGAAGCCGACCGTCTTCAGGAGCGAGTGACCTATGACCTGGAGATGATAAAAGAGCTCGGCCACTGCTCCGGCATTGAGAACTACAGCCGCTATTTCGACGGACGCAATCCCGGCGACCGTCCCTTCTGCCTGCTCGATTATTTCCCTAAGGATTACATTACATTTATTGATGAGAGCCACGTTACCGTGCCGCAGCTCAGGGCGATGAACGGAGGCGATCTGTCACGCAAAATGAACTTGGTGGAATACGGCTTCCGTCTGCCTGCCGCTATCGACAACAGACCTCTGCGTTTCGATGAGTTCGAGAGACTTACCAATCAGACCATCTACGTCAGTGCGACTCCGGCCGAATACGAATTGCAGCAATCGGAAGGCGTAATCGTGGAGCAAATTATCCGTCCGACCGGCCTTCTTGACCCTGAAATCGAAGTACGGCCCTGCCTGAACCAGATAGACGATCTTATAGAAGAAATACAGCAGCGTGTGGAACGCGATGAGAGGGTTCTGGTCACTACGCTGACCAAGCGTATGGCAGAGGAGCTGAACGATTATTTCAAGAAAATGGATATCCGTACGGCTTACATCCACAGCGATGTCGAGACTCTGGAGCGAATCAAGATACTTGAAGATTTGCGCGCCGGCCTCTACGACGTACTTATAGGAGTGAATCTGCTGCGAGAGGGCCTCGACTTGCCTCAGGTCAGCCTTGTGGCGATTCTTGATGCCGACAAAGAGGGCTTTCTGCGCAACCATCGTTCGCTGACACAGACCGCCGGCCGCGCGGCGCGTAACGTAAACGGCAAAGTGATAATGTACGCCGACAAGGTTACCGATTCCATGCGCCGTACCATAGACGAGACAGAAGACCGCCGCAAACGCCAGATGGCCTACAATCTCTCCCACGGCATAACTCCGACGCCCATCATCAAGCAGTCGTCCGCCGCCGAACTTATAGAGCTTTACGAGACAGACAAAGACAACAAGACGACCGCACCGCGCCAGAGCCGTCAGGGTCGTCAGGCTCCGGCCGGGCGCAATGCACCCGTGGCTCCGCGGCCCTATTTCGAAGAGGAACATCAGGCTACCGCAGTGGCCGATCCCGCTTTGGCATATATGGTCAAAGACAGCGGTCAGCTACGCGAGTATATGCTCTCGCTGCGTGACCGCATGACCGAGCAGGCCAAGCAGATGAATTTCCTTGAAGCCGCACGTCTGCGCGACGAGTATCTCGCGCTGGAAAAGCAGTTCAACAATATTTCCGATGAAATCCTATGACCGATCATATTCGCAGACCGCTTCCTCCTCATCTTGACAAAAAACTGTTTTTGCCTACCACACGCGACGAGATGGCGATGCTCGGATGGGACCGCGCAGACGTGATTCTTTTCTCCGGCGACGCATACGTAGACCATCCGTCGTTTGGCGCGGCCGTCATCGGGCGTACGCTTCAGGCCGCCGGATACAGAGTGGCCATCGTGCCCCAGCCCAACTGGCGCGATGACCTGCGCGACTTCCGCAAGCTCGGCGAGCCGCGTCTGTTCTTCGGCGTCTCGGCCGGAGCGATGGACTCTATGGTCAATCACTATACCGCCGCACGCCGTCTGCGCCACGACGACGCCTATACTCCCGGAGGACGGCACGGAGCGAGGCCTGACTACCCCACCATCGTTTACAGCTCCATCTTACGGCAGATTTATCCGGAGATACCGATTGTAGCCGGCGGCATCGAAGCGTCGCTGCGGCGCCTCAGTCATTACGACTACTGGGAAGACCGTCTGCGCCCCTCAATATTACACGATGCCCCGGCCGACATGATAATCTACGGAATGGGCGAACGACCCATAGTGGAAATAGCGCGGCGGCTTGATCAAGGACAGAAAATCTCCGAAATAACCGATGTGCCGCAGACAGTATTCTTTACCGACACCCCTGCGGAAACTACTGACATCGTACTCCATTCCTACGAAGAGTGTCTGGCCTCTCCTGCCCTGCAGTCACAGAATTTCAGATACATAGAGGAAGAAAGCAACCGCTGGCACGGCCATGTCATACGGCAGTCGGCCTCCGGACGCACTGTCAGAGCCAATCCTATGTATCCGCCAATGACCACGGCTGAGATAGACGCTGTCTTCGATCTTCCTTTCACACGCTATCCCCATCCGCGCTACAAAGGCAAGGAGATACCCGCATACAATATGATACGCCATTCCGTATGCATGCACCGCGGATGCTTCGGCGGATGCTCGTTTTGCACCATATCGGCGCATCAGGGCAAATTCATAGCCTCGCGCTCAAAAGAGTCGATTATGCGTGAAGTGCGTCAGGTCACGAGGATGCACGATTTCAAGGGCTATATCTCCGACCTCGGGGGCCCGTCGGCCAATATGTATGCCATATCCGGCCACGATCGTTCGATATGCGAGCGTTGCGCCAGACCATCGTGTCTGCACCCGGCGCCCTGTCCCAACCTCAACAATGACCATCGTCCGCTTCTTGATGTCTATCGCAGTGTAGACAGGCTGCCAGAAATCAAGAAAAGCTTTATCGGGAGCGGCGTGCGCTACGATCTGTGTATGGCGCCGCACCGCGAGCCTGACGTAAACCAAGCCAACCGCGACTATATGCGCGAGCTGATTACCAGGCATGTGAGCGGTCGACTCAAAGTTGCGCCGGAACACACTTCCGACCGCGTGCTCAATCTGATGCGCAAGCCATCTTTCGCCCTTTTCCATAAATTCAAGCGCTTCTTCGACAAGACCAATCGTGAGGCCGGTCTGCGCCAGCAGCTCATACCTTACTTCATAAGCTCCCACCCCGGCTGCACTCCTGCCGACATGGCCGAGCTGGCCGCCGAGACCAAAGAACTGGACTTCCATCTGGAACAGGTACAGGACTTTACGCCCACGCCTATGACCGTAGCCACGGAAATATATTATTCCGGCGTACATCCCTATACACGGGAAAAGATATTTACCGCCCGCAGTCCGCGACAGAAAGAGGAACAGCGCCGTTTCTTCTTCTGGTACGAGCGCGATCAACGCGAGGCCATAATCCGCTCGCTGCGTGCCCTTCACCGCCCGGATCTGATACAGCGCCTTTATCCGCCACGCAACCCGAAAAGACGCTGAGGACTCATTCCGCTGTCAGGACAAAGACCGGTTTACATTTTTTTAGCTTTTTTAGATGACCGATAGATTGGATATATGAAATATCTTTACTAACTTTGTAAAGAATATGCCCAAGAGGCGGGAGGATAAAGGCTAAAGCATTGTTATTCCGCGGGTTATGAAATTATAAATGTATGACTACAGAATACGACTTCAGCGATATATGTCCGTATGACGATTCAGTCTTTCACGAGAAAATGCAAAACCTCGTGAAAGAGCCGGGATTTCTCCACGCTCTTTCGTTCTGCATTCCTAAGGAAGCTGTAGAGCCTATGATTGAAGAGTTGCTCAATATCGACAACAAGCACGATTTTCAGGCGCATGTCATGTTTCCCTTTCTTCAGATGCTGGCCAAAACCACTACAGCCGGCATCTCCATCGGTGGAACACGCAACTACAACTCGTCGGTAAACTATACTTTCATAACCAACCACAGGGACATTGTGCTGGACGCTTCGTTTCTTAACCTGGCGTTCATCCGCAAAGGGATGCCCACGACAGAGGTGGCCATAGGCAACAATCTGCTTATTTATGACTGGATTACGGATCTCGTAAGACTGAACAAGAGCTTTGTGGTAAAACGCGATACCGGCATGCGCGAAGCTCTTATGGCCGCAAAAAAGCTGTCGGCATATATCCACCACGCCATTCTGCACAAGCACGAAAGCGTATGGATCGCCCAGCGTCAGGGCCGCGCTAAAGACAGCTCTGATCAGACGCAGGAATCGCTGGTAAAGATGCTCGCATTGAGCGGCGAAGGTACTTTCATGGACCGCATAAAGGAAATAAACCTGATGCCGGTGGCCATCTCTTACGAATATGATCCCAACGATTATCTGAAAGCCCGCGAGTTTCTGCTCAAAAAGCGCAATCCCAACTTTAAGAAAAGCCAGCGCGATGACCTATTCTCCATGGAGACCGGTCTGCTGCAGTACAAGGGCAAGGTGCATTTTCAGCTTACACCGCGCATCAATGCCCGCATTGATGAAATAGGCGAATTCAAAGACAACAATATCGCCGCCCGCTATGTAGGCCGCATCATAGACAACGCCATACACCGCAGCTACGAGATTTTCCCTATAAATTATGTAGCTTACGATATGCTTCACTCTTGCAATCGCTTCGCATCGAAATATACAGTCGAGGAGCGCGAACAGTTTGGAGAGTATCTTGACCGACAGATAGCCAAAATCGAGCTTGAGGCTCTGACAGCCGAAGAACTGGATTACCTGCGTCATCTGCTGATTGTAATGTATGCCAATCCACTTATCAACAAATTAAAAGCTCTGCTCGGAGGCATGGAATAATCCTTCCGTAAAACAGCATTATGAGATTTCCTTTTATTGCGTCGGGTGTAGCCCTGCTGTTGGGACTTCTGGCAGACTGGCTCATCTATCGAACCATTCCGAAACTAAGGGATGGAAAAGCCGGGGTGCCTCGCAAAATTTATGCCGTCAGCGCAGTGTTGACTCTGCTTCTGCTGATTGTGATTTTTATTTTGCCGCACCGCAGTACGGAAAGCGGCATACTGCACATAATGTGGATGCTGTACACTTGGGCTACAATCTATATTGCCAAATTCATATATCTACTGATTTACGCACTGTTGCTCCCGATACGAAGTCTGCGCCGCCGGCCTCTCATCGCAACGGGTATTCCGGCAATTTTCGCCGTACTTGGATTCGTCACACTATGGTGGGGAGCCGCTGTAGGCCGGCGTAACATAGATATCAGCGATGTGACCATCGCATCACCGCGACTGCCCGCGGGCTTCGACGGCATGAGAATCGTACAGTTCTCGGACGCTCACGTCGGCACGTGGGGCAATGACACGACTTTCGTTTCCGATCTTGTCGACAAAATCAACTCCCTGCATCCGGACATGATAGTCTTTACCGGCGACATCGTCAATCGTCAGACCGAAGAAATATATCCTTTCATCAACACATTGTCGCGGCTGAAGGCTCCGCTGGGTGTCTACTCCATCATGGGCAATCATGACTACGGCGACTATTCCGACTGGCCTGATGAAAAGGCGCACCGGGACAACACCCTTCAACTACGCGAAATACAAAAGAAAATGAGCTGGCGCCTGCTTGAGAACGAACATTTATTCATAAAGTCGGCCGCCGGAGACAGCATAGCCCTGATCGGAGTGGAAAACTGGGGCGAGCCACCTTTCAAGCAATACGGAGATTTGCATCAGGCATATCCGCATGATGCCGGCGGACATATCCATGATGACAAATTTAAAATACTTCTGACCCACAATCCTATGCATTGGCACGAAGCTGTCCGCGACAACACTGACATAGATCTGACATTGTCCGGACACACCCACGCCATGCAGTTCCTTATCGGCGGAATAGGCTCCGGCCTGACTCCCGCGTCCCTGCGTTATCCGGAATGGGGCGGTCTATATACACACGATACCCCCTTTACATATCCCGGCGGAAACAAACGGATTCAATCCCGACTGTACGTGAATATCGGATGCGGCGAAGTGGCTATTCCAGCGCGAATCGGCGCAACGCCGGAAATCACGCTCATTACCCTGCGCCGCTGACGCGATATAAAGACGCTGTGTAAGGAACGAGACCTTAACGTTTTCAGACAGCCACTAACCGGCAATCTGAGATATCAGTCCCGACGGTTCAGTATCTCAAGTTGCCGCCTCACGCTCTCTGCGTGCAGTGTCTCCAGCAGTGAAGACAAAAATCTGCGGTCAAGCCCCAGAGCCTCCCCTTTCTCCAGACTCGCCGTCAGAAGACGCCCATAGCGTTCGGGCTGAACAGCAGGCATGCCTTTCATTTTCTTGTACTCCCCTATTTCCTCACATACTTCCAGACGTTGTGACAACAGATGAAGCAACTGTCCGTCGAGGGCATCTATGCGCTCGCGCAAGCGATGCAGAGAATCGGAATCGTCTGTTACGGCACGCAGCACCAGGCCGTCGAGCAACTCGCGGAGCGCCCGCGGCGTGACCTGCTGGCCGCCATCGCTAAGCGCAGCCGACGGATCAGGATGCGACTCTATCATAAGACCGGAGAAACCCATGTCAAGAGCTTTCTGCGCCAACGGCGCTATCAACGATACCTGCCCTCCGGTATGACTCGGATCATGTATTATGGCCAGTCCCGGACAGCGGCGATGCAGCTCGATAGGTATCTGCCATATAGGCGCATTGCGATATGGAGCCGAACGATAAACGCTGAATCCTCTGTGTATCGCGCCGATATTCGTCACACCTGCCTGCAAAAGCCGCTGCATGGCTCCTATCCACAGCTCAATATCGGGGTTTACCGGATTCTTCACAAACACCGGGATGTCGGGCATATAGCTGCCTATAGCCTCGGCGAGAGCCTGCATGGCGAATGGGTCTGTAGCCGTACGCGCACCGACCCACAGCATGTCCACCCCGCTTCCGGCAAGAGCCGCGACATGCGCCGGAGTCGCCACCTCGGTAGCCACAGGAAGACCGCTCTGCTTCTTTGCTTCTGCGAGCCACGCTACGGCACGCTCCCCCATTCCCTCAAACGAACCGGGACGCGTCCGAGGTTTCCAAATCCCGGCCCGGAAAATGTCTGCCGACTTCTCTTCCGCTATGACGCATGCTGTCTCCACTGTCTGTCCGCAGCTTTCAGCGCTGCACGGACCCGCTATCACTGTACGCGAAGGCCACACGGCAGACCGGTATATTTCCTTTGTACTTATCTCCATTTCGATGCAAAGTTAATCAAAAACTGCGTATCGGCCAATTAAGAGGCTGTTGTCCCACACGTGATTTTCCTACTAAGGTGCAAAAGAGCCATGCCTTAAAAAGATGCCTTAAAAAGATTCAAAAAAGTTTTCATGTTCAAAAAAAATGTTGTAAATTTGTGTTTTGTAACATAGCTGCAAAATCATACTCTACGGCATTGCCGTATGATTTTGCGGGCTTCCGTGGTATAAAAGTCTAAAACGCAAATAAATATGTTGAAGAAGTCCACTTTGGAGCATGTCTTGAACCATGACCTGAGTGAATTGTGGAGTGTGCTGAACAGTGATGAGAAGCGTCTTATCACTGACAACTTCGTCATACACAACTTCAAGAAAAACCAGATTATCTACGCAGAGAAAGAAGAACCCGAATACCTCTGGTGCCTGCTCAAAGGCAAGGTAAAGATGTATAAGAAAGGTATCGGCGAGCGCGTCCAGATACTGAGGCTCTATCGTCCGGTACAATATTTCGGTTATCGCGCTTACTTCGCCAAAGAGCTGTATGTATCCAGCGCGGCGGCGTTTGAGGCGGCCATAGTAGGGTCCGTTCCGCTTAGCATTGTTGAGCAACTGATACGCGGCAATATAGAAGTCGCCATGTTTTTTATCCACGAGCTATCGAAGAATCTCGGCGGCTCGGATACAAAAATTGTAAATCTTACACAAAAACATATTCGTGGACGTCTGGCGGAAGCCTTGCTGATACTTTTGGACAATTACGGACTGGAAGACGATGGCTCCACTCTCAAGATATACATGAGCCGCGAAGACCTTGCAAACCTCTCCAATATGACTACCTCCAACGCCATACGCACGCTGACAAGTTTCGTCAACGAGCGACTGATAATAGTCGACGGACGCCGAATCAAAATAATCAACGAACCGATGCTCCGCAAAATCTCGAAATTTGGCTGAAAAATCACACCTTATTATATAAGTCATCCCCGATATTTCGGGTCAGCGGATTTTTCCGGTGGGCGCAGCAGATGTCGGAATATAGTGTTAACTTTGCAGAATGAAACCAGACCAACTGCTCAGAGCAATCCTGCCCGAAGTGCTGATAGACAACTTCGACATAGAACGATTTGAAAAAAGCGATACCCGCTTCGACATATGGCTT
>JAGBIJ010000006.1 GCA_017935045.1 Muribaculaceae bacterium | reverse complement strand
CCGATATGACCGGACCCTCGTTCAATACGGCAGAGACGTCCAAGCCTCTTATGTACCGTTACAAATACCAGCCCGATCCCGACAAGAACGAATGGAAGGAGCGCGTAGTCCTGGCCACGACGCCAAAAATCACGGCCGGCAAAGCCTCCCTGACTGCAGGCCACAATGCCAATGTGGAGCCGGACCACTCGTTCTACGCCTTCAAGATGGGCAATCAGGTGGTAGGCTATGAAGGCTGTGACAGCGATCCCTCGACGAACGAGCTGATACACTACGGCGACCTGACCTCCAACGACAAGACAGTGTTCCTGATGGCTGAGTCCAAGCCCTTTACCTGGTATGCCGAGATGGATCAGTACAACCACGTCAGCATCACTCAGTACCCTCTCCAGGTGGCCCACGGCTACATCTTCCATACCCAGCGTCACGCCGAGTTCGCCTCGGACGAAGACAAGACCCCCGCGTTGAGCTTCGTCAGCGCACCCTCTCCCGCACCGCGCCGTGCGGCGGCCGAGAGCAAGCACATCGTCATCGCCGGCCCCTTCAGCAAGCCCCTGTATGTGGAAGACAGTGACATCCTGACCAGCGTCGACGCCATAGGCAGCGACGAAGCTCCTGCCGGAGTCGCCGGCGACGGCTTCATCGAGCTGTTCGGCGCCGGCGCGGTCTACACGATCGACGGCCGCTGCGTCTTCCAGGGCGCGGGCCGCGTGGACGTAGAGCCCGGCATCTACGTGATAGCATCGCCGAAAGGCTCATATAAAGTCGCAGTGAAATAAAACCTTGCTTACTATAGGACGGGAGGGGTTGACTCCGCTCCCGCCCGCGATTTACTACGAGTAAATTTAATTAGTTAATTTTTAAGTCAAAGGAAGTCCGGGCATGTCGTGAGACAAGCCCGGATTTGTTTTGCAGAGGCTTGAACCAATCAGTCCAATTAGCCCAATCGGCGTCTGAAACCTGCGTACTATGGTTGATTTCGCCCTTTCGGAACTTGCGTACTCTAAATATATTGACTATCTTTGCGCTATAAAAACATGTAGAAATGATATTTAAGCGAAAAATCTACGATAAGCTCCTGGCCTGGAAACGAGAGGCTGACGGGCGCCGGGCGCTCTTGATAGAGGGCGCTCGAAGGATAGGTAAATCAACCATCGTCAGGGAGTTTGCGGAACATGAATATAAGTCGTGCGTATTCATCGATTTCAATATAGCCAGCGAGGCTGTGCGGTCGGCCTTCAGCAACTATATGTCGGATCTTGACACGTTTTTCATGATTCTCTCTACCGAATACAATGTCACTCTCCACAGACGGAACTCCATAATTGTCTTCGATGAAGTGCAGCAGTTTCCTCTTGCACGCCAGGCTGTAAAATATCTTGTGGCCGACGGCAGGTATGATTATATCGAGACCGGTTCGCTTATTTCCATCAAGGAAAACGTCCATGATATAACGATACCATCCGAGGAGCGCAAGCTGCTCATGTATCCTATGGATTTCGAAGAGTTTTGCGATGCTATGAACGAATCGGCGCTTGTCCGCTATATCCGACAGTGCTTCCATGACCAGACTCCGCTTGAGCAGACACTCCACACCAAGGCTATGCTTGTCTTCAGGCAATACATTTTGGTCGGAGGCATGCCCCAGAGTGTGGCGGCGTTTTTGGAAAACGGCCGCAGCTTTGAGAAAGCGGATGCCGAGAAGCGGGACATATTGCAGCTTTATCGCGCTGACATTATGAAGATAAAATCGGGTTACCGGTCTAATGTGCTGTCTATTTTCGACCAGATACCGGCTTTCTTGTCCCGGTCAGAGCGCAGAGTGGTACTCAGCGAGGTGGAGAAAGGAGCCAGTTTTCCGAAATACCACGACACATTCTACTGGCTTGCGGATTCCATGATAGTAAACGAGTGTTTCAACACCTCGGATCCCAATGTCGGTCTGTCACTGAACGAGGACCGCACGTATGTCAAATGCTATATGGGGGATACCGGCTTGCTTATAAGCCATACTTTCGATGAAAACGAGATTGCCGATGAGCAACTGTATAAAGAGATACTGCTGGGCAAGCTGTCCGTAAACGAAGGGATGTTTTACGAAAATGCGGTGGCTCAGATGCTTGTAGCCGCCGGCCACAAGCTCTATTTCTATACGAAATATGAAACTGTATCACATCGCAATGAGATAGAAATAGATTTTATCCTTTCCAATAACAGCCGGCTTAAATATAAGATTTACCCCATTGAGGTAAAATCTTCGGCCCGATATACAACCAAATCGCTGGATAGATTTTATGAGAAGTATCATTCGCGTATCGGGAGAAATTATGTGATACATCCTAAAAATCTGAAAAAGGAGGGCGATACGCTCTTTATCCCGGCTTATATGACGTTTTGCCTGTAGACTTATGTTGTTATTAAACATCCTCTAAATATGGACAGAGAGACAGATGTACAGATGATGCGTCGCGCGCTGCAGCTGGCTGCGTGCGGCTATGGAGCCGTGTCGCCCAATCCGATGGTGGGCGCCGTGATCACAGACGCGCAGGGGCGTATCCTGGGCGAAGGATATCACCGGCAGTGGGGCGGCCCGCATGCCGAGGTCAATGCCGTGCGCTCGGCCGAGCGCGCGACAGGGGGGCGGCAGGCGCTTCGCGGCGCCGTTATCTATGTGACCCTGGAGCCATGCTCGCATTACGGCAAGACGCCGCCGTGCGCGGCGCTGCTGCGGGAGTGCGGCTTCCGGCGTGTGGTCGTGGCCTGTCCGGATCCGTTCCGCGAGGTAAGCGGCCGCGGCATAGCGATGCTGCGCGAGGCCGGCATAGAGGTGGAGACGGGGCTGCTGCGCCGGGAGTCCGAGGCGCTCAACCGCCGCTTTGTCTATGCCCATACCCACGGGCGCCCGTACGTGCTGCTGAAGCTGGCGCGTACGGCAGACAACCGTATGGCCGGCCCGGCGGGAGAGCCTATAGCCATATCGTCGCCTCTGACGCGGGTGCTGATGCACCGGGAGCGCGCCGGGGCGGACGCCATCATGGCAGGCGCCGGCGCCATAGCGGCCGACAATCCGGAGCTGACGTGCCGCCTGTGGCCGTCGCGCAGGCTGCGCCCCGTGGCGCTCGACCGCAGCGGGAGAATACCGCGTGATGCGCGGATAATGGCGAATCCGGAGACTATCGTGCTGCGCGGCCGGATGGAGCTGCCCGAACTGCTGGACACCCTGTATGCCGACTACGGCGTGACATCGCTGATGGTGGAGGGGGGCGCGACCCTTGCCGGAGCCTTCGTGCGCGAGGGGCTGTGGCAGGAGGCGCGGGTAGAGACAGCGCCCTTCTCCGCTCCCGGCGGAAAAAGCTGGCGCGAGCTGCCTGAAGGAATCGAAATTCCGGAGGAAAGAGCCGACGGGCGCGTCATACGGCGCTGCTTCGCACCGGAGACGGTGCGGCAGTTTCCGGGAGTGGCGTTGCGCGGAACGGAGCCTTAAAAGCCGTTAAAAACACATAAAAAAACAAATAATCTCACTTTCGCACCCCGGAAAATTCTTATTATCGCCAATAAATATTAATTTTGCAGTTTGAATACCGTGTCCTGCGCACGGCTCCATAGTACAATCCAGTGAAGAAAACGATGCGATATAAAGATATAATACGTTCTTTCAGAAGATATTACACTGTGCTGCCCCTGCTTGCCGCGCTTGTGGCGAGCGCCACGGGCTGCAACAAAAAGGACGATGATGAAGATGATCCGGCCTACATAGAGCCGTCGAGCCTGGCCGTAAACGGGTTTTATCTCAAGGCCGACAAGAACGTATTGCGCGGTCTGGATTCGGTATTTTTCTCCATAGACCTGCAGCGCGCCGTAATCTATAACGCCGACTCGCTGCCCAAAGGCACCAGAATCACCGACCTGATACCGGTAATCTCTTACTCGCAGTATATCAATTCCGCCACCATCACGATGGAGGGCGGCAGCAAGCGTTCGGGAGAGTCGGACTATCTGCACTCGCCCAACGACTCCATAGACTTTACCGGTTCGGTGCGGTTGACCATAGGGTCGTCGAACGGCGGCACGCGCGTCTATACGCTTAAAGTCAATGTCCACGAGCAGGAACCGGATTCCCTGTGCTGGGGCGAGACGGCTCTCTCGGCTCTGCCTTCGCGTATGGACGCCCCGCAGGAGCAGAAGACGGTAATGTATGGCGGCAAGGTCTGCTGCATGATAAAGGAGAGCGACGGCAGCCACACGCTGGCCGTGACCGCCAATCCGGCGGAAGACCCCTGGGAAAAGCGCGAAATCGGATTCGCCGGCTTCCAGCCGCGCCTGTCGACTCTGACAGCCACCGACGAGGCTCTCTGCGTGCTGTCTGCGGATGGCCGGCTGCATACCTCGGCCGACGGAGTGACGTGGACCGAGGCCGGAGTGAGCTGGAGCAACATACTGGGCGCCTACGGACAGACGCTGCTCGGACTGCGTGCGGACGGAGACCGGATGATGCTCACGTCGTGGCCCGGCGGCGCCGAGAGCGTGATGCCCGACGGCTTCCCGACGGATGAGTACACCAATATGTATGTCTACGAATCGCAGTGGATGGCCGCCCCGATAGGCATAATAGCGGGCGGAACGGACAGCCGGGGCAATCTCCTGTCTTCGGTATGGGGCTACGACGGCATGCGCTGGGCCAAGCTGTCGGACGACGCCATGCCCGCGCTGCGGGGCGCCACGCTCGTGCCTTACGCTTCGTATATAGAGGGCAAGACTGTCTGGGAGTACAAGGAGTATCCCACCCTGATACTGATGGGCGGCGTGGGCGCCGACGGCACATTCAGCCGCGACACATATATTTCTTACAACAATGGCGTAGCCTGGGCCAAGGCACCGGAGCTGATGCGTCTGCCGGAGTATATGCCCGGACTGTGGCGCGCCGACAATGTGGTGGCGGGCAGCCGCAAAGACGCTTCGCTGCAGGACTACTGGCGCAAGATGCCCGGACGCAGGATGCCCTCGTGGTACCGCGTGGCCGCCGAGACCGACGGCTATGATGTAAGCTGGGTATGCCCCTATATCTATATCTTCGGCGGCCGCGACGCCTCGGGGCTGCTTAACAACTCGATATGGCGCGGCGTAATCAACCGCCTGGCCTTTACGCCTATACTCTGATAAGAAGCCGATGACCGGAATAAAGCACATAAGACATATAGCCGCGGTCCTGCTTGCCGCTGTCATGACGCTGGCCGCGTCCTCGCGCGCCGGCGCCCAGGAGGACTATCGCTTCGACATAGGCGGCGGCCTGGGCATGACGGGCTATCTGGGCGACGCCAACACTGCGACCCTGTGGGGGCATCCCGGATGGGACGTGGAGGCGCTGCTGCGATACATAGTCAATCCGCGCTGGGCCTTCAAGACCAATCTGTATGTAGGCCAGGTGTCGGGCGATTCGGCCGACATGACCAATGTCTTTCCCGACAATGCCACATTTAAGTTCAAGTCTACGTTCTACGAAATCGGAGAGATGGCCGAGTTCAATTTCTTCAATTACGGCATGGGGGAGCGTTACCGCAAGCTCAAGCGCGTCAGCCCCTACATCACGGCCGGCCTGTCGATGCTGGTCTGGCAGTGTGACGGCAAAGCCAATTTCACGATGGCCATACCGCTGGGCGTAGGCGTGAAGTATAAGCTGTCGGAGCGCGTGAACCTCGGCTTCGAGTTTCTGATGAAGAAGACGTTTTCCGACAAGGTGGACGGCGACAATCTGTCCGACCCGTATGGCATAAAGCATGCCTTCATGAAGAATACCGACTGGATAAGCACCATGTCGTTTACCATAAGTTACGAATTTTCCCAACGCTGCCGCGCCTGCAATTATAAGGAGTAGGGGCGTGCGGCCACACTGTATATGAGTACATTGCAAGATAAAATATCGCGTCTGGACATGGATCGGCTCCCGCGCCACGTGGCCATGATCATGGACGGCAACGGCCGCTGGGCCCGCGCCCGCGGCCTGGACCGCAGCGTCGGCCACTGCCGTGGCGTGGACACGGTGCGTACCGTTACCGAGTTGTCGGCCGAGTTAGGCATAGGCTGGCTGACGCTGTACACTTTCTCTACGGAGAACTGGCGGCGCCCGCAGGAGGAGGTGGACGCCCTGATGGAGTTGATAGCCGTAGCCATAGCTCGCGAGACAGCGGATCTGATACGCAACAATGTGCGCCTGAATCTGATAGGCGACATCGACAGTCTGCCGCTGAAGGCCCGCGAGGCTCTGGAGCAGTGTGTGGAAGATACTTCGGGCAGCACAGGCCTGGTGCTGACGCTGGCCCTGAGCTATTCGGGCCGCGATGAGCTGACCCGCGCCGCGCGCCGGCTGGCCGATATGGCTGCCGGCGGCGAAATCAGCCCGTCGGAGATCACGGATGCCGATGTGGCCGCCTGTCTGGACACGGCCGGCATGCCTGACCCCGACCTGCTCGTCCGTACCGGCGGCGAGTATCGCGTCTCCAACTTTCTGTTGTGGCAGACGGCTTATGCCGAACTGTATTTCACGCCGACCCTGTGGCCCGATTTCGGCAAGGAGGCGTATGCCGACGCCCTGATAGACTTCCAGTCGCGTGAGAGACGCTTCGGGCGCACCGGCGACCAGATAAAGACCTGCGGCGCGCCTCCCGCATGACCGGACCGCAGCACTGACGACATTTATCTTACATACAGCATTTTCAGCTTATACCGACTCTCTCTCTGCAAGCTATATATCAACCGCTATGAAGCAAATCCTGAAATACCTCTGTCTCGCGTTGGCCTTTCTGCCTCTGAAGGCCGCCGCGCTTGATATCCTGCCGGAGACAGACACCATCTATAACCCCAATATCATCTATACGGCTCTGCCGCATACCTATGAGATAGCCGACATCAAGGTCTCGGGGCTGAATCACGTGGATGATTATGTGGTCATCGACAATTCCGGGCTCGCCGTGGGCGACCGGGTGCAGGTGCCGGGCGAAGCCATCACCAACGCCGTCAAGAGATTCTACCGCCAGGGCCTCTATTCACGCGTGCAGATCAAGGCTACCAAGATAGTGGGCGACAAGATATGGCTTGAGATAGAGCTGCGCCAGCAACCCCGCATGAGCGAGCTTACCTTTACCGGAGCCAAGGGCGGCGAGATGAAGGATTTGCGCGAACGCCTCAATCTGCAGCCGGGACAGCAGCTGACTCCCAACATAGTGGCCCGCACCAAGCAGATTGTGGAGAAGTATTATTCGGACAAGGGCTTCAAGAACGCTGTCGTGACTATCACGCAGCACAATGATCTGAGCAAGGAGAACCAGGTAATACTCAACATAGGTGTGAACCGCTCGGACAAGGTCAAGGTACACAAGATATATATCGAGGGCAATCAGGTGCTGTCCGACAATAAGGTAAAGCGCGCCATGAAGAAGACCAACGAGAACGGCAATATACTGAATCTGTTCAAGCAGAAAAAATTTGTGGAGCAGGACTATCAGGACGACAAGAACCGCATCATACAGAAGTACAATGAGCTTGGTTACCGCGACGCCCGCATAGTCTCGGACAGTGTGACACGCTATTCGGACAATCGCGTGGATGTGCATATCAAGGTTGACGAAGGCCAGAAATATTATATCTCAGACATTACGTGGGTGGGCAATACGGTCTATCCTACCGAAGTGCTCAACGAGCTGCTGGGCATCTATCCGGGTGATGTCTACAATCAGAAGCTGCTGTCCAAGCGTACGCAGGAGGATGACGACGCCATAGCCAATCTGTATATGGACAACGGCTATCTTTTCTTCCAGCTCATACCGATAGAGGAAAATATCCACGGGGACTCCATAGCTCTGCAGATGAGGATAATGGAAGGCCCGCAGGCCCGCATCAACAATGTAATCATCAACGGCAACGACCGCCTGTATGAGAAAGTAATCCGCCGCGAGCTGCGCGTAAGGCCCGGCGAGCTGTTCAACAAGAGCGACCTGATACGCTCGGCCCGCGAGATAGCGCAGAGCGGCCACTTCAACCCCGAGACCATCGCGCCCGTGCCGCAGCCCAACGAGACCGACGGCACCGTAGACATAGTATTCAATCTGGAGTCCAAGGCCAACGACCAGATAGAGTTCTCGGCCGGATGGGGCCAGACCGGCATTACCGGCAAACTGGCGCTGAAGTTTACCAACTTCTCCATCAAGAATCTGTTCCATCCCTCAACGTACCGAGGCATCATACCTCAGGGCGAGGGGCAGACCTTCACGATAGCGGCGCAGACCAATGCCAAGTATTATCAGAGCTACTCCATCTCCTTCCTCGACCCCTGGTTCGGCGGCAAGCGTCCGAATTCGCTTTCGGTCAGCGCCTACTATTCGCGTCAGACCGGCGTGAACTCCTCTTATTTCAATGATAACTGGAGCAACGCCATCAACAGCGGCATCTATGGCTACGGCTACGGCTACAATTCCAATATGTACAACTATTCGTACCAGAATGCCTACGACCCCAACAAGGTGCTGCAGATGGCCGCCATACAGGTGGGAACGGGCAAACGCCTGAGCTGGCCCGACGACTACTTCCAGTTCCAGGCCAGCCTGATGTACCAGTGGTATTACCTGAAGAACTGGGACTACCTCTATTATATGAACAACGGTACCTCCAACTCTCTGGTACTCGGCCTGGAGCTGTCGCGTTCGTCGATAGACAATCCGCTGTACACACGCCGCGGCTCTACCTTCTCACTCGGCCTGCAGATAACCCCGCCCTGGTCGCTTATCCGCAAGAAACCCTGGGAGCAGCTCTACACCGAGGCTACGGAAAACAATTCGCAGTCGGCCAAGAAAGAGATGTACCGCTGGATAGAATACTGGAAACTGAAATTCAAGGCCCGCACCTACACTCCTCTTACCGACCCTGACGGGCAGTGGACCCTGGTGCTGATGTCCCGCGCCGATTTCGGTCTGCTCGGCAGCTACAACAAGTGGCTCAAGACACCGTTCGAGACCTTCTATGTGGGCGGCGACGGTATGACCGGCGGCTATACTTACGCTACCGAGACCATCGGTATGCGCGGTTATGAGAACGGCCAGTTTACCCCCTTCGGCAAGGAGGGCTACGCCTACGGCCGCTTTACCTTCGAGCTTCACTTCCCGCTGATGCTCCAGCCCAGCACCACCATCTACGCCATAGCCTTCGGCGAGGCCGGCAATGCCTGGACCTCGGTCAAGGATTTCGCTCCCTTCAACCTCAAGCGCTCGGCCGGCGCCGGTCTGCGTATCTATCTGCCGATGGTAGGCTTCATGGGTATCGACTGGGCCTACGGCTTCGACTACGTGGACGGCACCAAGGGCGGCTCGCATTTCCACTTCATACTCGGCCAGGAGTTCTAAGGTATTGAACAGCACGCCCTGCCCGGTTGTTAAACTTTCGGCTTCGTGCCGTGTCTAAAATGAAAAACCAAAACTCGATATTATGAAGAAAATCGTATTAGCCCTGTGCCTGGGCCTGGCTACGGCCTTCGGCGCGAGCGCGCAGAAGTTCGCGCTTGTGGACATGGAGTACATATTGCGCAATGTGCCTTCGTATGAGATGGCCAACGAGCAGCTCAACCAGGTAAGCCTGCGCTGGGAAAAAGAGGTAAGCGAACTCAGCAAGGAGAGCGAGACGCTGTATAAGAATTATCAGAGCGAGCGCGTCTTCCTGACAGAAGACCAGCGCAAGAAACGCGAGGACGCCATAGTGGCCAAAGAGAAGGAAGTGGCCGACCTGAAGTATAAGTATTTCGGCCCGGAGGGCGAGCTCTACAAGAAGCGCCAGAGCCTGATGAAGCCGATACAGGAGGAGGTCTACAATGCCGTCAAGAAGGTAGCCGAGGAGAAGGGTTATCAGGCGATTTTCGACCGCGCTTCCTCGCAGAGCATCGTGTTCGCCTCGCCGCGTATCGATGTAAGCAACGATGTGCTTGCCAAATTGGGATATTCCAAATAATTTCACTAATTTTGCAACTGCGTAGGCCGGCTTCCGGTCTGACGAATCAAGTAATCAATCAAAACAGAAAGATAAGAAATGCTGAAAAAATTATTGGTGGCCGTAGCGCTGGTACTGCCTATGCTGGCCGCCGCACAGAACATCAAGATCGGCGTGGTAGACGCGCAGACCATCGTGCCCAACCTGCCTGCTTACCAGACAGCCATGACGGAGCTGGAGGCTATAGACAAGAAGTACAAGGATGAATATGCCAAGTTCATGGCTGACGCCGAGAAGAAGTACCAGGAGTTTAAGGCTCTGGAGAATGACTCGACTACGCCTCCGGCAGTGCTCGAGCGCCGCGCCAAGGAGCTGGAGGACTTCCAGAGCAGACTCCAGGAGTTTCAAAAAAATTATGCCGAGGATATGGACAAGCAGCAGAAAGCCAAGATGGAGCCTATCATGAAGCAGGTGATGGACGCTATCCAGGCCGTAGGCAAGGAGGGCGGCTACACGCTCATCCAGGATGCCGCCGCAGTCCTGTATTACGGCGGAGCTGCCGAAAACATCACACAGCAGGTCAAAACCCGTCTGGGCCTCAAGTAACAGTGGCCTGACGCGATACAAAGCATATCTATACCCGGGCGGGGGCGGCAGCCGTCCCTGCCCGGCTGATTTTCGCATAATGAGAAAGACTTCGCCCATAGGAGTGTTTGATTCCGGCTACGGCGGCCTGACCATCCTCAAGGGGTTGCGCAAGGCTCTGCCGCAGTATGACTATCTCTATCTCGGCGACAATGCGCGCGCGCCCTACGGCACCCGCTCGTTTGACATAGTCTACGGTTTCACTCTCGAAGCCGTACGCTATCTGTTCGCGCAGGGATGTCCGCTGGTCATCCTGGCCTGCAACACGGCGTCGGCCAAGGCTCTCCGCTCCATCCAGCAGAACGATCTGCCCCGTATGGCCGATCCCGGGCTGAGAGTATTGGGCGTAATACGCCCCACCGTCGAGCTGATACCGTCGGTCACACGCTCTGGTCATGTAGGCGTGCTCGGCACGCCCGGCACAGTGGCAAGCCGCAGCTACACCATGGAGATAGGCAAGACCAGTCCGGACATACGCGTTACGGAGGTGGCGTGCCCTCTATGGGTGCCGCTGGTGGAGAATCGTGAGGCCGACAGTCCGGGCGCCGACTATTTTGTAGGCAAATACCTCGATACCCTGATGCAGGCTGACCCGGCCATCGACACCGTCATACTCGGATGCACCCATTATCCGCTGCTCTATCCCAAAATCCGGGCATATCTACCGCCTGAAATCAAGGTGCTGGCCCAGGGCGAGCTGGTGGGTAACAGCCTGGCCGACTATCTGCTCCGGCATCCGGAGATGGAGACGCGTCTTTCCAAGGGAGGAGATACCCGTTTCCTTACGACCGAAAACACCGAAAAATTCAATCCTCTCGCTTCGCTCTTTGTAGGCCATCCGGCCTGCGCGCAACGCATAGATCTAACCAATACTCTATAATCAATCACATGAAAAAACTATTCCCATTGCTTTTTGTGCTGTGTCTGTTCGCTGCGTGTACGGATGATGACGATCCTATCGACATCACGGTACGCCTGAACACCACCGATATCCCCTACAACTCCGATGAGGTCTGGGAAGGTGTCAGCACCAACAATCCTTTCCTTGTGCAGTATCTCGAATTCAGCCATGACGGCGAGATGGGCCCCTGGGGCCTGGTATGGCGAGGATTCACGCCGGCCCGCGTAGCGACTGTCGAGGCTCAGACCGACTGGCTCGCACATCAGTTTCAGATAGCCACGGGCGGCGGCATGAGCGGCAAAGGCACTCCGTATATAGTCGCTTTCTGGGATACGCAGGAAAACGAGACTACGCCCGTGGAGAGCCGTTCGTGCCGAGTGCAGTATAAGGCTGCGCTGACGTCGGAAGCCAGGACATTCCGTCCGATGAGCGTCTACGTTGTCAACACAGGCTATACTCTGGCCACAATGCGGGACGGCAACCCCTACGCCGCTAAATTCACTGACTCCGACTGGCTGCGCCTTACGGCTCACGGCGTACACGCCGACGGCAGCGAGTCAACTACGGACTTCGATTTGGCCAAGGGCACGCAGTTTGTGACAGAGTGGACCATGATGGATCTCTCGCCGCTGGGCGAAGTGACGACATTGTATTTTACCATGTCGTCGTCCGACACCGGTCAGTGGGGCATGAACACTCCCTCTTATTTCGCTCTCGACTGCCTGACTTACCGCGCCGTACTGCCATGAACCGGAAAATGACCCTTGCCGATATACGCGCGGCTCTCGCTGCCGGCGGCATTAACGCCGCCAAGGCTATAGATGAGCTGACAGGCATCATAGACAGCAGCACGGATGCCTCCGAAAAGGAGCAGGCGCTGACCCTGCGCGGCGAGCAATATTGGAAATTTGACCGCCGAGCCGACGCCATCAACGACTACAACGCGGCTATAGCCATCAATCCCGCTTCACAGGCCGTAAAGCTCAAGGAAAACGCATACGCTATCCTGGACTTTTATAACAAAGACCTGTACAATCCCTGACTATCGTCAGAAGCGCAGATAATACAGCCGCGCCACTCTCGCAGAGTGACGCGGCTGTATTATCGCTGTATGTATGCGGGGATGGCTCAGCCCAGGGTCTCTATGGCGCGGCGCAGACGCGCCGTTACCTCGGTCTTGGGCATGAGTTCCGTGATGTCAAACATGTGCGGTCCGCGGCATGCGCCCACTACGGCCAGGCGGAAAGCGTTCATCACGTTGCCTAAGTGGTAGCCGTTGGCAGCTATCCAGTCAAGCACTATCTTCTCTGCGTTGGCGCTGGTCATGTCGTCGATGCCCTCAAGCACCTCTATCAGCTGCGTCATGATTTCGGCCGTACCCTCTTTCCAGCGCTTTTTCACATCTTTCTCGGCGTAGCTCTGCGGCGCCTCGAAGAAGAAATCGCCCTGCGTCCAGAGGTCACGCACGAAGTCGATGCGCCCCTTGATCATATCTACGGCACGGGCTACGTATGCCGGGTCGACGTCAGCGTGGCCATGCTCGGCGAGCACCGGCATGAACAGCTGCGCCAGGCGCTCGGAGTCCATATTCATCAGATACTCGTGGTTGAACCAGATGCCTTTCTTGTAGTCAAACTTGGCTCCGGCCTTGCTGCAGTGGGCGAACGAGAATTTGCGTATCAGCTCCTCCATGGGCATTACCTCGGTGTCATCGCCAGGATTCCAGCCGAGCAGAGCCAGGAAATTGACTACCGCCTCGGGCAGATAGCCCTGCTCGCGGTAGCCCGACGAGATGTCGCCGCTCTTGGGGTCGTGCCACTCCAGTGGGAATACGGGGAATCCCAGTTTGTCGCCGTCGCGCTTCGACAGCTTGCCGTTGCCTACGGGCTTCAGCAGAAGCGGCAGATGTACGAACCGGGGCATAGTGTCCTCCCAGCCGAAGGCACGATAGAGCAGTACGTGCAGAGGCGCCGACGGCAGCCACTCCTCGCCGCGTATCACGTGGCTTACCTCCATAAGATGGTCGTCCACGATATTGGCCAGATGGTAGGTGGGCAGATTGTCAGCGCTCTTGTACAGCACCTTGTCGTCGAGTATCGATGAATTGATTACCACCTTGCCGCGGATCAGGTCATCTACCTCCACGTCGCGGTCAGGCTCTATAAGGAACCGCACCACATACTGCGTGCCGCCGTCTATCAGCGCCTTTACCTCTTCGGCGGGCATGGTAAGCGAATTGCGCATCATGCCGCGTGTCGAAGCGTCATACTGAAAATTGGGATGCTCCTCGCGAGCCTTGGCCAGCTCCTCGAGCGTATCGAAAGCTATGTATGCTTTGCCGGCATCCAGCAGCATGTCCACATATTTCTTGTATATTTCCTTGCGTTCGCTCTGCTTGTAGGGGCCGTAGGCTCCGCCTTCGCGCACGCCTTCGTCTATGCCTATGCCGAGCCAGGCCAAAGCCTCGTTTATATACTCCTCGGCTCCCGGCACGAATCGCTGCGAGTCGGTGTCCTCGATACGTAAAATCATGTCGCCCCCGTTCTGGCGGGCAAAGAGATAGTTGAACAGCGCCGTGCGCACGCCCCCTATGTGCAGCGGGCCGGTGGGCGACGGAGCGAATCTCACTCTTACTTTTCTATCCATTGACTGTATGTTGTGTTGTGTATAGGTTGATTGTTAGCAGACAAGGGAGGTCACTTCTGCAGCCGCAGGGCCTTGCCGTCCCAGCGGTAGAGGAGTGTGCGCAGACTGCCGTCCGGCAGCGTGATATATGGCTTGAGCCGGGTGTAGTTTTCCTCAGACATGACGTCCTTTACCGTAGGCGTGGCCGTCATGGCCAGCGTCTGCGGGTCAAACGTGTAGCTTACGGTCAGGAAGTCCATCAGCTCCCCTAAGGCAGCGGCTTTTTTCCGGTCCATGCCGGCTGCTGAGACAAAATCTGCAAGCACGGGTTCGGTAAAAAATTTCTTTACAGGCAGCTGTCTCAGCGAGGCATCTATGACTATCAGCTCTGAGTCGGCTCCGCCGGCATCCACCGTATAACTCAGCAGCGCCAGACCGCTCTTGCCGTAGGGTACGGTCATAATCGCCACATCGCTTACCGGCGTGATTGTAGCCGATGCGTAATTGCGTGTCAGCGAGTCGAGTGTGGAGACGCCCTGCATCTCATTGCGCGCCTCAAACGCTTTGCCGGCGTCGTAATACGCTATCATGTCCTGGCGTATGCCCGGAGACAGCAGGTCGAGCGCGGGTGTCTTCAGATGTCCGAATACGTAGCGTGCCGTAAGCGTGTCCGCCGGCTCGGCGCCGCTCAGAGGCAACGCCGCCAGAAATGCCATAACCACACAGAGGGCAGCCACACGGGCCGATATGCCGGGAAAAAGTCGGATACTCATACGTTCTATTTTTTCTTCTTGATGAAAATATCGAAATTGCCGTGTCGTTGCTTAGGCGCGGCTTTGGGCGCTTTGTCTTTTTTTGAATCCTTGCGGGGTGTCTCGGCCTTGGCTCCGTCAGACTTGCGGCCGCGCCATCCCTTGCGGGGAGGCTCAGGCGCGGCATACCGCTTGCCGGGAGCCGCCACCTCGGCATACAGGCGAGTGCCGTAAAAGTCGTCTCCCTTCAGCGAAGCCACCACCCGGCGGGCGTCTTCCTTTCTGACGTCAAACAGGGTGTAGTCCGGCAGCAGATCTATGCGTCCTATCTCCGGCTTGGGGCCTCGGATATTGCGATTGACAATTTCCATCAGATTGCCGGGAAAGAAGCCGCGCGACTTGCCTACGTTCACGTATATGCGCTCATACCCTTCTTCAGCCTCACGGCGGTCTTTGTCGGCACGCGGCATCCTGGCGCCTTTCTCGCGCTTAGGCTTCTCGCGTTTGCCGGGAGCATTGAGGTCGATGTCCGGCATGTCGCTGTAATAGGCAAGCAGACGCGAGAACTCCAGCGACAACACGCGCTTCAGCAGGTCCTCGCCGCTCAGCCACTCCAGCTTCTTGCGTACTCCGGGCAGATACTTCTCCATTGCCTCATCGTTGACTTCGACGCGCTCCAGCCGGTCGGCCAGGGCATAGATCTGTTTTTCTATGATGTGGTCCGGCGTAGGCACCATCCGGTGTTCAAACTGTATGCCTGCCCGCTTCTCTATCTCTTTCAGTTTGCCTTGCTCGCGCGAGTGGATTATAGCCACCGAGACGCCCGTGCGGTTGGCGCGGCCCGTGCGTCCCGAGCGGTGGGTATAGACAGCCGGGTCGTCGGGCAGTCCGTAGTTTATGACGTGGGTCAGGTCGTCCACGTCCAGGCCGCGCGCCGCCACATCGGTGGCCACCAGCAGCTGCGTCACGTGGTCGCGGAACTTCTTCATGGCCAGGTCGCGCTGCGCCTGTCCCAGGTCGCCGTGCAGGCAGTCGGCATTGTAGCCGTCGGCTATCAGCTTGTCGGCTATCTCCTGTGTCTCGCGGCGCGTGCGGCAGAAGATTATGCCGTAGATGTTCGGATTATTGTCTGCCACACGTTTGAGAGCCAGGTACTTGTCTTGCGCCTTGACCATATAGTAGATATGCCTTACATTCTTGTTGCCCTCGTTGCGGACGCCGGCTACAAACTCCACCGGGTCGTGCATGAACCTGCGGGCGATACCCGCTATCTCCTTAGGCATCGTGGCCGAGAACATCAGCATCTTGCGCTGCTCCGGCACATGGGTCAGAATCTCGTTGATGTCATCCAGGAAGCCCATGTTCAGCATCTCGTCCGCTTCGTCAAGAATGACGGTATGCACATGATCCAGATGCACTTCCCCGCGCTTTATCAGGTCTATGAGGCGTCCCGGCGTGGCTACCACCACCTGCACCCCCTTGCGCAGACTGCGTATCTGCGACTCTATCGAGCTGCCGCCGTAGACAGGCAGGATGCGTACTCCCTCCTGATAGCGCGAGAAGTCGGCCAGGTCGCCGGCTATCTGCAGACACAGTTCCCGCGTCGGGGCTATGATAAGAGCCTGCGGGGCGCTCAGACTTACGTCTATGCGCTGAAGTACGGGCAGGCCGAACGCTGCCGTCTTGCCTGTGCCGGTCTGTGCGAGCCCTACCACATCGCCCTCGTGTTCAAGCAGGTGCGGGATGACCATACGCTGTATCGGCATGGGTTGGGAGAAGCCGAGCTCTCCGATGGCGCGCAGCAGGTCGTCCCTGACGCCGAGGTCGGCAAAAGAGGTTTCAGGTTCCGCGGGCAGAGCCTTGATATCGGGGGCAAGCTCCCCTGGCATAGTGGGTGTCTGTTCTGTCATATCCAAAGTGTTGCGCCGGGGTGCCGGCGGATCAGTCTGCATCCGCGGCCTCAGGCGCGTCTACATATATAAACGTGCAAAATTAGCAAAAGATTTCCCGACAGCCAAAAAATCCGTGCCTCGACTGAGGCTCACGGGTCTTTTACCGCCGGCTGACGTAGATGCGGTAGCCGGGTCCCGACACGGGACGCCGCTCCATGTAGACTTCCAGGGTGTCGGTCTCCCATTCATCGCGTGTGGACGACGGCACGTGGAGCAGGTAGTCGCCGCGCCCCAGTTCAGCCAGCCACAGCGCCGCTGTCTTGCCGGGGCGGCGGGCCACCGACCTGATGTACTCCTTGTAGCCGGGCACCGTGCTGTCTATCGAGGTCCATACGTGCCTAAGCGCCGGATTGATATCGCCGTACTGCAGCTCCCAGCCGAATTTCTCGAAATTCCTGCCCAGCACCTTTATCTTGTATCCTGCCTCCGCGTATGGACGCAGGTCGCGCTGTATGGCGGCTATCATGGCTGCCTTCTGCGGCGAGGTGCGCAACCCTCTCTGCGGCCCCGAGCTGATCTGGGCCGTGGCCAGCGCCATGCCTGCGTCCTCGAAGACGTAGACGGGACGATAGCGTATCTGCGCCACAGTGAAAGCGGCCACGCACAGGGTCGTCAGCAGCAGGTAGGCCGTGCGAACCCGCCCGTACAGATAGATGCCTATGAGCGGCAGCAGCGCGTAAGTGAGCATCTTGATGAACCCTGTGTTGGTGCCGGCGCACAGACTCAGCGCCACGCCCAGGACGGCTATGAAGATCGCCCACCTGCGGGGTGTGCGCCGGCACAGGAGTATGCACAGCGTACTCCAGCTGACGAATGTCGCCATGTACAGGTACAGTGTCTCGGTCGGAGTGATACGGAAGTGTCTAAGGACCAGGGCGCTGACGGCTACGCACAGCAGCCCGGCGCCGGCTTTGGCCCACGCGGGGACACGTGTTCCCGTCGCCGCCAGCGCGACCGCGTACAGGCCGCCCCACAGCAGCGCGTATGGCAGCGACCAGGCCACT
>JAGBIJ010000058.1 GCA_017935045.1 Muribaculaceae bacterium | reverse complement strand
TGGGGAGGGGCTGTGGGCTTGTGAAGCCCCATCCCCAATCCGCCATTAAGTCTCAAGCGTCAAAAAATGTGGAGGCTATTCAGATCGAAGGTCTTTGCACTTCGTTGTTGAATCTGGGCAGGCAGCGAAAGCCCGGAAGAGAGCGCCGCTCTCCTCCGGGCCTGTATAGCGTAGTGTATAGTGTTACTTCAGGACGCCGAGCTTCTTGCCGACTTTGATGAAGGCGGCGATGGCGCGGTCGAGCTGCTCCTGATTGTGGCCGGCGGAGAGCTGCACGCGGATGCGGGCCTGGCCTTTCGGCACGACGGGGTAGTAGAAGCCGGTCACATAGATGCCCTCTTTCTGCATCTCGGCGGCGAAATCCTGGCTCAGCTTGGCGTCGTAGAGCATCACGGCGCAGATGGCGCTCTGTGTAGGCTTGATGTCGAAGCCGGCGTCAAGCATACGGGTACGGAAGTACTCTACGTTCTTCATCAGCTTGGTGTGCAGTTCGTCGGAGGCTTTCAGCTTGCGGAACATCTCCAGGCTGGCGCCTACGATGGCGGGAGCCACGCTGTTGGAGAACAGATAGGGGCGCGAGCGCTGGCGCAGCATGTCGATTATCTCCTTGCGGCCTGTAGTGAAGCCGCCCATTGCGCCGCCGAAGCTCTTGCCTAATGTGCCGGTAAAGATGTCGATGTCGCCATATACGCCGAACTGCTCGGCCACACCGTGGCCTGTCGGGCCTACAACACCGGCCGAATGGCTTTCGTCGACCATAACCAGAGCGTTGTACTTCTTGGCCAGCTCGACTATCTTGTCCATGGGAGCCACGTTGCCGTCCATAGAGAAGACACCGTCAGTGGCTATGATGCGGAAGCGCTGTGCCTGAGCTTCCTGGAGGCAGCGCTCCAGATCGGCCATGTCGGCATTGGCGTAGCGGTAGCGTTTGGCTTTGCAGAGACGTACGCCGTCGATGATGGAGGCGTGGTTCAGAGAGTCGGAGATTATGGCGTCCTCTTCCGTGAGCAGCGGCTCAAACAGACCGCCGTTGGCATCGAAGCAAGCGGCGTACAGGATTGTGTCCTCAGTCTTGAAATAGTCGGAGATGGCATGCTCCAGCTCCTTGTGCAGATCCTGCGTGCCGCAGATGAAGCGTACGGAACTCATGCCGTAGCCGCGTTTGTCCATGGCTTCCTTGGCCGCGCGGATCAGGTCGGGGTCGTCGCTCAGGCCCAGATAATTGTTGGCGCAGAAATTAAGCACCTCGCCCGGTGTGCCCTCTACGGCTATGCCGGCTTTCTGCGGGGTTATGATGATACGTTCGTTCTTGTAGAGTCCGGCATCCTTGATGGCCTGCAGCTCTTTCTGCAGGTGTGCCTGAAAATCTGTGTACATGTCCTTTTTAGATTTATAGGTTTTGTTGCCCAAAATTACGAATATTTATTGGCATGGCCAAAAATCGGCGTCCCCAATTTTAAAAAAAATCGGGTCAGCTCCATTTTATTGCCTCCTGAGGGTGCGCGTTACGGAAAAAAACATTAATTTTGCCTCCGAAAACTACAAACAATCTATTGCCAAAGAAAGCATGAAAAACGTACTCATAATCGGCGCCACCGGCCAGATAGGCACGGAGCTGACAATGAAACTGCGCCATACATATCCCAATGGCGACGTCGTGGCCGGATACATCCCCGGCGCGGAACCCAAAGGCGAATTGCTGGAAAGCGGCCCCTCACACTTGGTAGACATCACTAATCCCGCCCAGATAGCCGAAGCCGTAGACAAATATAAGGTAGACACTATCTACAATCTCGCAGCGCTCCTTTCGGCTGTAGCCGAGGCCAAGCCTCAGCTCGCCTGGAAGATAGGCATCGGCGGTCTTTACAACACACTTGAGGTGGCCCGCGAGAAAGGCTGCGCGGTGTTTACCCCCAGCTCCATCGGCTCTTTCGGACCCGGCACTCCCGCAGTGAAGACTCCTCAGGACACTGTGCAGCGCCCGCGTACTATCTATGGCGTTACCAAAGTCAGCGGCGAGCTCCTCAGCGACTATTACGCCCTGCGCTTTGGGGTGGACACCCGTTCCGTCCGCTTCCCCGGCCTTATCAGCTATGTCGCTCCTCCGGGCGGCGGCACCACTGACTATGCCGTGGACATCTACTATGCAGCCGTGAAAGGCGAGAAGTTCAAATGTCCTCTGCACGCCGGCACCTTCATGGACATGATGTATATGCCCGACGCCCTGCGCGCCGCCATAGAGATAATGGAAGCCGATCCCAAGCGCCTCGTACACCGCAATAGCTTCAACATCGCCTCCATGAGCTTCGATCCCGAAATCATCTACAATAAAATCAAGGAATACGTTCCCGATTTCGAGATGGAATATGTACCCGACCCGCTGCGTCAGGCCATAGCCGACTCCTGGCCCGACAGCCTCGATGACACTTGCGCCCGCGAGGAATGGGACTGGCAGCCCGAGTATGACCTCGATGGCATGACCCGCCACATGCTGGCCCATCTGCGTGAGAAATTCGGTATCGCCGAGCGCAAGCCCGAGGTCATCCACGTCTGATTCCCTTCTTTAGAAATATTACAGACGTTTCCAGGTTCTGACAGTCTGGAAACGTCTTTTTTATCTCGCGTAGTCCCGAGTCGGGGCTGCCAGGATTGTCAGGCGGTGGCGGCGCGGTAGTCGCGCATGAACTGGAGGTATTTGCGGATACCGATGACAAGTCCGAGCAGAAAGCCGCAGATTATGCCGGCGAGCAGGTAGGTGTTGTCGCGGCCGCCGTAGGCGAAGAAGCCTATCAGTGTGAGTGCAAATGGCATAAGTGTCAGCATGCTGATGTGATGCAGCCGACGGCTCTTCATTATTTTGTCGTAGACTTCGCCTACGCTTTGGCTGAGTACATCTATACTGTTTATGCGGCTTTGCAGCACGAAGTCGAGCGCGGCGGCCAGGCAGAAAAACACAGCTCCGGCCAGGCCGAGCGCGAAGTTGGCTGCCGACGATTCATAAAGGTGCAGATTGAGTGCGGTAAGCCACCAGCATGGAGCCATGACCATACCTACTATGGCGAAACGCCTATAGCGGTCTGACAGCGAGCGCAGGACGGTGGTGCGTCGCCGGGAGTCGATATCGGCGGAAAGGCGTCCGGTCTGTTCTTCAAGAGCGGAAAGGCGGCTGTCTGTCTGCTGCCAGCGGGATCTCAGGTCGTCTAAGTCTATATCTTGTCTGTTCATAAGGATTTTGCGATTGAAGTGAGTTTTATTTTTGCGCGGCGCAAGCGTGTGGCCACTGTATTGCGGGGGAGTCCCATGATTTCGGCTATCTCATCGTAGGAGTGTTGTTCAAGCCAAAGGAGCATTATGGCGCGGTCGGGAGGGGGGAGCCGCAGTAACATGGAGTGGATTTCTTCGCGGGCTTCGGAAGCGGGGTCTGCAGGTTCAGGTATGTCGGGGGGAGCGGAGGAGTCGAGACTGAGAGGCCAGCGGCGGGATTTGCGGAATGATGATACGCATGTGTTGAGGCATACGCGATAAATCCAGGTCTGCGGGGCTGAAGCGCCCCGAAAGCTGTCCCAGCCCTGCCAGAGATTGAGCAGCGTGTCCTGACGCAAGTCTTCAAACTGGCTTTGACTGGAGCTGTAGTACCAGCACAGGCGCGTGATGACACCCGCGTATCGGGTTACGGTCAGAGTGAAGGCGCGCTGCCTGGCGGTCATGTCGGAATCTTTGTCGGTCACTGTAATATGAGAATTGTTACGCTACGTTAGACGCGGCGTATCCCCCGAAAGTTTCATGGCGTGTGTTATTTTATTGCTTCACGGATATTGAAGCGAGGACGGGCTTTGACCTCGGTAAATATCTTGCCGATGTATTCGCCTACGACACCGATGGCCATAAGAATCAGCGAGCCGAGGAACCAGACGGAGAGCATGATGGAGCTCCAGCCGCTGATGGTGTCGCCGCTGAAGTAGGAGCAAAGCACGTAGACGGCTACAGCTATGTCGAGCAGGAGCAGCGTCAGGCCGGTCATAAAGATCCAGCGCAGCGGTTTGGCCGAGAAAGAGGTAATGCCGTCGATTGAGAACGCGAGCATTTTGGCCAGAGGGTATTTGGACTCGCCGGCCACACGCTCGTGGCGCTCGTAGGTCACGATGTCGGTCTTGAGTCCTATGAGCGGCACTATGCCGCGCAGAAACAGATTCTGCTCACGATACTGACTGAGTATGTCGAGCGCGCGTGAGGACATGAGGCGGTAGTCGGCATGGTCGTAGACACTTTGCAGCCCCATGGCGTTCTGAAGCCTGTAGAAAGCGCGGGCGGAATTGCGCTTGAACCATGTGTCGGTCTGGCGCGAGCTGCGCACTCCGTAGACTATCTCGGCACCCTGGCGGTAGCGCTCTGTCATGGTTGCGATGGCATTGGGATCGTCCTGCATGTCGGCGTCAATGCTCACGGCGGCGTCGCACTCGTCTTTTACCGTCATCAGTCCGGCCAGCAGGGCGTACTGGTGGCCGCGGTTGTGGGCCAGCGCGATACCCCGGACGCGGCGGTCGGATGCGTGGAGGGCGGCGATGCATTGCCATGTGCCGTCGCGGCTGCCGTCGTCCACACAAAGCACGTAGCTGTCCGCGCTGATTGCGCCGGACCGAATCATCGAATCCAGCACGTCGAGCAGACGGGGCATGGTCAGGGGAAGCGCCTCGGCCTCGTTGTAGCAGGGTATCACTACGGCCAGCACAGGGCAGTCGGAAACATGATAGTCGATCTGGTCAGTCATATCGTCGGTTCAGTTTGTTGCGATGCAAAATTAGCAAATAAATCCGGAGGCTGCATAAAAAGAGAATTACTTTTTTTGTGGTTACGGAAAATTTTCCTAATTTCGCAGAGCCTTTGGACGGAGCCGAGGCGGCGCGTCCGTAAATACTGATACCTATGAAATCGACAGCGAAACTCCTGAAAGGGGGCTCATTCAAGTTTCTCGCCCATCTCGGTGCCGTAGTCACTGTATCGGCGTGGGGCAGTTCGTTTCTCAGTTCAAAAGTGCTGATGGAAGACGGCGGCTTCACACCGGTGGAGCTGTTCATATACCGCTTTGCGTGCGCCTACGTACTGTTGCTGCTGCTTACGTGCCGCAAGCGCCTGCTGGCGCTGAACTGGCGAGACGAGCTTTCTTTTGTGGCTTGCGGCGTGTGCGCCTGCTCGCTATACTTCATCACAGAAAACGTAGCGCTGCTGCACACTACGGCTGGCAATGTCTCGCTGCTGTCCGGCATATCGCCCCTGTTTACCACTCTGCTTATGGGTATCGTCTACAAAATCAGAATTGGCGGCGGTAAAATACTCGGATCTATCGTAGCCTTCGGTGGGGTCGCCTGCGTGGTGCTGGCCAGCGGCGCCGGACTCGAGATACATCCGCTGGGCGACCTGCTGGCTCTCAGTTCGGCCATGAGCTGGGCTGTCTACAGTATTGTGGTCAAAAGACTTATGCCGCTATACAATTCGTTTTTCATCACACGCAAGATATTCCTCTACGGCGTATTGAGCGGGCTGCCTCTGCTGCTGATGCAGAAAGAGCCGCTGCATCTGCTGCTTCTTGTAGATGTCGCCCAACCGCAGTATCTGGTCAATTTCCTGTTTCTGGTAATGATGTGTTCGGTAGCCGCCTACCTGATATGGAACGAGACCATGAAGTCTCTCGGAGCTGTGACGGCCAACAATTATCTGTATGGACAGCCCATAGTCACTATGGTGCTTGCCACACTGATTTTCAACGAACCTGTCACTCTGTTGGGTATCTGCGGATGCATCCTTATAATAGGCGGCCTGATTATTTCAGACAAACTTCCGGAGATACGTCTGCGGCGGCGCTGATATTTTTCCGGTTTGCGGACGCAGATAACGTTTTTTTAGTTAACTTTGCAGCCTCTAATAATATTTTCCAATGACTGTAAAACCCAAATACGATTCACTGTTCCACAATGCCAAGGATTATATCTTCATTATCATTGGCGTTGCCCTATATTCTTTCGGATTCTGCGCTTTCATCCTGCCTCACGAGGTGGTGATGGGAGGCCTGACCGGCGTAGGCACTCTTGTCTATTATGCGACCGACGGCCTTGTGCCTGTGGCTGTCACGGGATACGCCTGCAATCTTACGCTGCTTGCCATAGCTTTCAAGATAGTAGGTATTACTTTTGTCAAACGCACCATATTCGGAGCCACGGTAGTGGCTATAATGATAGGCTGGATGCAGCCGCTGTTTATGGGGCTGAGCCATCCGTTGATGCGTGACATCACGATGAGTGTCGTGCTCGGCGGCTTTCTGTGTGGAGTCGGTGTGGGTACTATCTTCATCCACAACGGCTCGTCGGGGGGCACGGACATTGTGGCCGCGATGGTAAGCAAACTGAGCAATGTCAGCATAGGGCGCACGATGATTTTTACAGATATGACCATCGTCAGCTGCGCCATATTCCTGCCTTTCGACGGCACCTTGGAGCAGCGTATAGAAGTTCGTCTGCCCCTGATAGTCTACGGACTTCTGGTCACATACATTGTGTCGTTCATGACCGACATGATTATCAACACCAACCGTCAGGCGACACAGTTCATCATCTTCTCGCGCCACTGGCAGAAGATAGCCGACGCCATCAACAGCGAGGCGCACCGCGGCGTGACGGTTATGGACGGCATGGGATGGTACAGCAAGCACGAGGTGAAGATATTGCTCGTATGGTGCCGCAAGATTGAGTCTGTGACCCTTTTCCGCATCATAAAGAGTATCGACCCCGAGGCCTTCATAGCCCAGAGCAAGGCCAACGGTGTCTATGGCAAAGGTTTCGACACCTTTAAGGTAAAACTCAAAAAAAGCAGGCAGACCTCCGCATTGCCCCCGCACAAGGCTTCGGAGGCGGCGCATCCTTATCGTCCGGACCAGGGACCGAATCTCGCTTCCGACTGACCCCTTCTGCTCCTGACATGTAACGTAAACAGCATTATCCATTATGAAATCTTTTATTCGCGGACTTCTCATCCCTTTGACTCTTTTCATCGCGGCTGTATTGTCTCCGGTGTGCGGCGCGGCGGCCAACCAGTGGCATTTCGTATCGAGTACGACTCCAGTGTATTCCGCGCCGACGAAGCAATCCGAACCTATAACCGACATAGCCGGCAGCTGCTATCTGTATCTGTCTAAAGGCATGATGGTATTGGGAGAGGCGGAAGATGACTGTTGGATCAGTGTCATGTTCAGGTTCCCCGGCATGACAGGCAATTATTTTACCGGCTACATCCCGGCTTCGTGTGTCGCTTCGCAAGACAGACTGGGCAAGATAGACAGCGGCACATACGTCTTCCGCAATCCTAAGCTGGACGGCATGACGCTGACAGTCGGAGGAGAACGGGGCTCACGGACTGTAGACACCTGGCATCCCAACGTAGGCTCTGATGTGCAGAATTATAAAATAGTGGCTCCTGATGACAACTATCTGTATGTCCAATATTACAATCCTACATGGAAGTCGTACCATGTACTGTTTTCACTCGTAAGGCTTGACAACAAGTATTATCTGATCAGCTACGATTATGATGATTTGTATAACGACCCGGCGGCAGATCTCGGATTTTATATGCCGTCCGACAACAGATGACCGCAACAAGTATATGTAGACACGGCGCGCTCCGGAAGCCTTGAGAGGTATCCGGAGCGCGCATCTTTTTTAAACTGTCTTTAAGCAGTCTCGATAAACAGCTTTTAACGTTCAGATTTTTTGACGAATGGCTTGACAGGATATGAGAAACCATCTTTTATACCTTTGCGGTAGATTTTGTAAAGATTGAAATCAAATTTTTTGATACCTTTGAGAATGAGAGGGATGGTATTGACCAAGAGGAAATATCTGAAACAGGCTGTGGTGTAAATTTTTGACAGGAAAGTAGTTTGCTGCGGGATGATGAATTTTCGCCAGAAGATTATAAGATTGCGGGTGCTGCTGTATTTAGCGTCCAGGACTCTCTGCATTTCAGTTACACCCGCTTTGCCGTCCAGGTGCGTGAAGACTGGGGTTTTGCAGCAATAGTTCCTCAATCCAGAAAGATGGGATTTATAAAAGAATACCTGATCGTCAGGCACGGCGTATCTTGTCTCGTCAAGCCACAGCTCGTCCCTTAGATTCAGTTGCGGAGTAATGTCTGTCCTCATAAGGAAACATGCGAACGGAGCTGTCTGGATAGGATTGACATTGGCGGTAAGATGGTTGTTGACGGAAAAACGGCCGTTCCTTTTCATAGACACCTTGTATCGGGAAGTCCGGTTTTCCGTTCTTTCGCCGAGAATACCGCTGTACAGGTTCCTGAGAAATCCGGCCTTGTAGTTCTGGATAGGCACCAGCGTGTCGCATGAATATTCTTCGGCAGTTTTCAGCAGGTCTTCGGCGAACGTAGAGCCGAACTCTATGTCATCGTCACTGGCAAGGAGGTATTCAGAGTGGCCTGGTTGGGCGAAGCAGTACTCCATGCCGAAGATGCGCTGCGACCACATCCCTTTGTCAGTGTGGATATACTCCTCGTATCCCAACTGCTCTTTTGGAGGCGCAAAGCCATGGGGCTGGACTATATATATATGTTCGGGGCGGACGGTCTGCGCATCCAGAGACTTGAGCAGACGGCCGTACTCGGGGCCGCCTGTCAGAGTCCGGATGATCACAGAGTAAGAGGTCTTTCTGTCCATATTGTCAGAGTGGTTGGTTCATGCGCTTGTATATGAACACTTTACCGCGCTTCATCTGCTCTCCCTTTGGCGCATTGAGGCTTTTGAAAGGGATGCCGGTGGTCGGAAGCCATTTTACGATGTGATCCACCATGATTCGGGAGCCGTCGCGGGTGGGGTGGGGATTGGTCTTGCTCTGGCGTGGAATCTGGAGATCGGAGGCATTGTAGAAGTGTCCGTTGGGAGCGGCCTCAACAGTCTTTTTAAGATAGTTGACCAGCGCCTCGCCTTTGCCTTTTCCGGGCCATTCGAGGGGGCCTATCCATACCAGAGGGATTGAGCCCACGGACTTCAGGAGCGTAGCCATCGGGGCAGCCAGGCTTTTGGACGGATTGCGGTCAAGGAGCTGGTTCATGCCTAAGTTGATGAAAATGACATCGGGTTTGTACTGGTTGATGTACTGGGTCAGTTTACCCGTCTTGGCCCACTTGGCCGGGGTGGAGCCGTCCCAGGTCACAGTAGTTACCTCAAAACCGTTTTCGGCGCCGTAAGCTTCGAGGCGTTCGCTGAGCCATCCGGTCATCGAGTCGCCGATAAACAGTACCCTGGTTACCGGCTTAATGGAAGCCGCCGCGGCGGGGAGCAGGAGCAGGGCGGCGAGCAGAAGCAGCATTATTCGTTTCATAGTCGTGTTTGTTTTGTCAGGCAGAAACGCATCAGAGGGCGTGCCGGAGATAGGCGCGCCCTGCTGTGTGTTGTCGTAAAAAGGGGGGAGAATCACTTGCCGAAGAAGCGTTGCCAGAGACCCTGGAAGCCCTGGCCATGACGGGCTTCGTCTTTGGCCATCTCGTGTACAGTGTCGTGGATGGCGTCGAGGTTAGCCTTCTTGGCGTTGGCTGCGATACGCATCTTGTCGGCGTTGGCGCCTGCTTCGGCGGCCATGCGCTTCTCAAGATTGGTCTTGGTGTCCCATACCATATCGCCCAGCAGCTCGGCGAACTTGGCTGCATGCTCGGCTTCCTCAAAGGCGTAACGCTTGAAGGCCTCGGCTACCTCGGGATAGCCCTCGCGGTCTGCCTGACGGCTCATGGCTAGATACATGCCTACTTCGGTACATTCGCCTACGAAGTGGTTGTTGAGATCCTTGCGCATCTCGTCGTCCACGCCTTCATCTTTGGCTACGCCCAAAGTGTGTTCGGTCACGAACTGGAGCATAGCGTTTTCGTCAGTTTTTGTATATTCTTTGAACTTAGAAGCAGGTGCGCCGCACTGGGGGCACTTGGCGGGAGCCTGATCACCTTCTGCCACGTAGCCGCAGACGGTGCAAATCCATTCTTTTGCCATAATGATTTATGTGATTTTTTGTTTTAGGTTATTTCAGGTTTCAGTATATTTAAAGTTATAACGGTAACGAAGGCAAAAATGTTTTGTGAGCTGTCCTGTTTTTTTACGGTCGTACCCTGATTATGCGTATCAGCCGCGTAGCTTCGTTTACGGGATAGAGCGAGGAACGCCTGACGCCGGGTATCCAGACTGCGTTGTCGTCAGCGTCGGCCAGCAGCCGCACGGCAGAGCGCCGCTGCGGGTCGAGACGCGCGTCGTGGATGATGTCGCTGACCTTACGGGAGCCTTTCATGCCGAAAGGCTTCATCCTCTCGCCGCGACGCGGAGCGCGCCAGTGGAGTCCCGCCACGTCGGCGTCGATATACAATACGTATGGGTCGGAGTGACGCAATTCCTGGAGCAGAGAGGGGGAATAGGGCCGGGTGGTGTCGGATACCAGTTCCGGTTCTCCTGCTGACGGCCGCACTATATGCAGTCCGGCGGCGTCGCGCTCCACAGTGCAGGCGGGGAGCTGCCACCGTGCGCCGGGACGCCGGCTGGAGGCTATGTCGCGTATCTGGGTGTCCGAGGCTCCGCGGCCTTCAAGAAAGCGGTGTACCAGCATGGATGGGGCGGCGCAGCCGTCGAGCTGTGCGGCGGGCAGGAACAATGGGTCGCCGATGGTCAGGGCGCTGTTGCAAATGCGCAGCGCGTCGGAGAGGTTGCGGGAGGTGCGGTCCAGGGCTTTGCGCAGACCGGGCCAGCGATCTTCGATGGCCGGCATAAGTTCGTTGCGGATATAATTGCGGCGTACGTCGGAGGTGTTGTTGCTGGAGTCCGTGATATGGCGTACGCCCAGGGCGTCCAGATAAGATTCTATCTCCCGCCGGCTGACAGCCAGAAGCGGCCGCAAGATGTCGCCCGTATCCGGCTCCATGCCGCACAGCCCCTTTAGTCCGGTGCCGCGAAACAAGTTGAGAAACATGGTCTCCGCATTGTCATCGGCATTGTGCGCCACGACGATACGCGTACAATCCAGTTCGCGCCGCAGACGGGCGAAAAGGTCGTAGCGCAGGTCGCGGCAGGCCATCTCCAGGCTTACGCCGTGGCTTCTTATATAAGCCGGCACATCGAAATGCTCCACATGCAGAGGCACACCGAGGCGTCGGCAAATCCAGCTGACAAAGCGGCGGTCACGCTCGCTCTCGGCGCCGCGCAGATGGAAGTCGCAGTGTACGGCGTGACAATCGCGGCCGAGTCTGACGCAGCAGTGCAGCAATGCGGTGGAGTCGGCGCCCCCGCTGACGCAGACCAGCAGCCGTCCGGGGGGCAGCTGGCCACGCACGGCCGACTCAAAGCTGATGATATTTCGGGATTGAGTTGACATTATCAGGCTGCAAAGTTAAGAAAAAAGTCGTGTCGCCACGTTGCCGGAGACTGTTTTTTTGGTTGTGTCGAAAAAAAGTTGTAATTTTGCACCGCCATTACGGAGGGTCGCTACCTCCATCAGTAATCATTTAACGTTAAAGAGATAAACAGAAATGAAGAAAGACATCCATCCCTCAAACTACCGCGAAGTGGTTTTCAAGGATATGAGTAATGATGAGACTTTCATCACTCGCTCGACAGTGGCTGCCAAAGAGACAATCGAAATCGACGGCAAGGAGTATCCTCTGGTAAAGCTGGAGATTACCAGCTCATCCCACCCCTTCTTCACGGGCAAGCAGAAACTCGTGGACACAGCAGGCCGTGTGGACAAGTTCCGCAGCCGCTATGGCAACCGCATCAAGAAGTAACAGCCTGCCTTCAGGCTCAATGCGATGGGTCGGACCGACGGGTCCGGCCCATCGTGATTTTTTTGAGCAGCCGGAGTGTGCCGGTAAAAAATTTTTTGTAATTTTGCGGCGCTGTCGGCGACACTGCTTCCCGACAGATGCGTTGCAGGAGAGGCATCGCGCCGGAGCGTTCCCACGGGAGCGTTCCAGGGAACCGGGTGCGAATCCCGGACAGACCCGCTGCTGTGTTTCTCCGCCATTTAAGGACCTGCCCATATCCACTGCAAGGGCTCTGAATCTTGCGGGAAGGAGGGTCGGCACCCGATGGAGATAAGTCAGAAGACCTGCCTGCAGCGCAGACTCACGGCTCACTGGGAAGACAGTCGTGGCTCGCCCGCAGGCATCCGGCTGTCGTCATAACTGCCGGCATCGTCCGTATGTGTATGTCTGCGTACGCACCATAAGTGTCTTGTCATCAGGCCTGATTCAATGAAAAGGTTAATTTAAATTATTATAGATGAGACACTTTTTATCCTTATTGATTCTTATGCTGGCGTGTCCGCTGCTGCGGGCGCTGGAGAGCGGCTCCATAGGCGAGTACACGCTTACTCCGGCTCAGGGCGACGTCAGTGAGATTGCCTCGATAAAAATCGAGTTTCCGGGTACCGGATTCTGGGGCATAGACAAGCCTGAGACCGACGGCATAACGCTGACCGGAGACAACGGCCTCTCGTATGTGGTAGTCAAGACAGACTATGCGGCAGGCAGCGACGCCACGCTGCACTTTGCCCCGGCCGCCGGCCAGGAACCTGTGACCATTACGGACCCGGGGTCATATACTCTGACTATTCCTGCCGGAGCCTTCAAGCAGTATTTCTCGACTCCGGCAAAGACCAATGACGAAATCAAGGCCACCTATACGATAAAAGGCGCGGCACCCAACCATCTGACCAACTATACGCTTACCCCTGCTGCCGGCGAGGTCAGCGAGATAGCTTCGGTCAAGATTGATTTTCCCGATACCGGCATAATGGGCATAGACATGCCGGAGACCGGCGGCATAACGCTGATCGGCGACAATGGCCTCTCGTATGTGGTGGTCAAGACAGACTATGCGGCAGGCAGCGACGCCACGCTGCACTTCGGCACCGCCGCCGGCGAGGCCCCCGTGACCGTTACCGCTGTCGGCACATATACGCTGACCATCCCGGCCGGCTCTTTCAAAGAGACTTTCGCCGCCAATCAGGAGAACGCTCTGATTAAGGCGCAATATGTGATAGCCGCCCCGCAGGGCAATCCGCTTGAGAGCTATGCGCTCAGCCCGGCTGACGGAGAAGTGGAGAGTCTCTCCGCAGTCAATGTGACATTTGAAAACGCTGCAAGCGGTCTGAACTATCCAGCCAGAAATGAGCTTATCTCGCTCACGTACACAGCCCCGGATAACAGTGAGACCGTATATCCGGTATATTCGCTCACAATGCCCTCTCCGTACCGCACAGCGCAGATACGCTTCGGCACCAGCGATACCGGCGCACTGGAGTTTACAGCCCCTGGTACATATACCGTCACGATGAAAGAGGGCGCGTTTTCGGACAACGGAAATGAAAACAATCTTTCGCCGGAAATAACAGCCACATATACCATAAAGAGAGATCTGAGCGCCGCATTAGAGACCTATACCACCGATCCGGCTGCCGGTCAGGCCATAGGCGAACTGAAGCAATTCTCCATTACTTTCCCTGAAAGCGGCGAGGGCCTGGACTGGCCTATAGATGTCTCCGGCGTGACTCTGGTCCGGGAGGAAGATGAGACGGTATATCACGCTTCTAACGTGATGCTGTCCAGACAGAGGACTGCCATAATATATTTCAGCATGGAAGAAGGGGGCGGTGGTTTTGACACATTCCGCGCCGCAGGCCGCTACACCGTCTTCATTCCGGCTGGCGCGTTCGTTCTGCTTGAAGACAAGAATGTGAAGAATGGCGCCATCAGTGTCAGTTTCACTATTGATGAGGCTCTGAATTTCAACTATACTCTGTCTCCGGCCGCCGGTACGGTGGGTACCTCGCTGCCGGACATCACTCTCACGGCCGCAGGCGCCATCGAGTCTGTATCGCTTTCCGAGGAGGCCGGCGACGCTACGTTCACTTGCGGCGAGCAGACCATCACTCTTCAGGCCAAGGCCGTTTCCGACAAACAGATAGTCTACTCCATACCCGCGGACTCACAGGCCGGCAAGGGAGAATGGACACTGCGCATACCGGCCCGTTCGCTCGACGGAGTGAATACGGCGGGAACCACTGTGACAAACACCGATGATATCACTGCCGTCTATACCGTCAAAGCAGCGCAGCAGTACGCCTTCACGACCGCTCCCGCGCAGGATGAGACGGTGGCGATACTTGCCAATTTTACAGTGACGTTCAATCCGAAACCCAAGAAAACCGCTGTCAGAGAGGAAGCCGGCACACCTGTGATTACAGACACCAAGGGCAATACTTACACTCTCAAGCACGCCATAGCCAATCCTGCCGTGATTTTCGCTCCGGACAACACGGCTCTTACCGAAGAGGGTACATACAGTGTCAGCATCCCCGCCGGATACATAGTGACTACCGATAGCGACGGACTGGAGGCCGAGGCGCCCGAAATCAAGGCTACGTTCAAGCTCGTGCCCGCGCAGGGCGGCAACTACGACACCGGATATATGGTTCTGAACGAGGGATGGTATGGCCATGACAACGCTTCGTTAAATCATATCGGGGCTGACGGCACAGTCAATACGCGGTTGTTCGCTACAGCCAATCCCGCCAAAGCGCTTGGCGTAACAGGGCAGTATCTGACCCAGTACGGCGACAAATGGTATGCCGTATGCAAGCAGAGCGGCGACAACATAGCCGGCATACACGGCAGCGTGCTGACAGCATTGGACAAGTCCACGCTTATGTATTCGGGCGCGCTTCCCGACCTTGCTCCCGGCCTTCAGGCCCACGCATTTGTGGGAGCAGGCGCCAACAAAGGCTATCTCTCGACGACCAACGGTATTTTCCCTGTTGATCTGGATCTGATGACGGCTGGAGAGAAGCTGCACATTACCGAATCAGTCAAGCTGAACGCCGGCGAGATGATACTGTATCGCTCCAAGGTGTATGCCGTAGCCAAGAACTGGAATCTTATCGAAATCGACCCTGCCGACGACCAGATAAGGCAACTTGATCTGGAAGCCCCGCTCGCAGCTCCGTTCGTGAGCGCCGACGGCTCTCTGTGGTTCGCTACTACAGACGCTTCTCAGCCCTTTGTGAAATATGACCCAGAGACTCTCGTCGTCACTCCGCTCGCAGTAGAGGCGCCAGAAGGCGTCGCCACGCGTATGGCGTCTCCCTGGACCACATGGCGTGGCGCCACCCTGGCCGCTGACCTGAAAGATAATGTGATATACTATACCACCCGCGAAGGCGCGCGCCAGATAGCCCGGCTTGACCTGGACAACGGTGAGTTTAAAGCGGATTTCATCAACCTGCCCGAGAATGACGGCCACCCGCTTGCTATTTATGGCGCCGGAGTGAATGTGGACCCCGTTACCGGCGAGATAGTGCTGACTGTCACTGAGACCGGCGATTATCGTGCGAACCGCATCCTCAGGGCAGACCCCGCCACCGGTGAAATACTGAATGACAAGACCGTTGTGCTTGCTGACTATTATTGGTTCCCGGCCATGTCGGCATGGTGCGGATATAAGGCTCCCGTAATCGATGCCGCCGATATCACTGTGGGCGAGGACGGCACCTATACCCTTGACCTGGGTTCAATCACTGCGCTCCCGTACGGTAACAAGGCCCTTGTGGACTATACGGTGGCCAGCTCTGACTTCAACGCCCTGATAGTCGAGCCGCTGGAATATGATGTCTATAAGCTCACACTCCGCTCCGAGCAGCCTGTAGAGCTGACGCTGACAGCCGGCTACTACGGTATGACAGACACCAAGACCATAAAGGTACAGAAAGAGGGATCGGGCGTGACAGCGGTCGAGACCGCCGGCACGACAGGAGATGTCTACAACGCCGCCGGTATCATTGTACTCCGCGATGCCACTGCCGGGCAGGTACGTGGCCTGGCTCCCGGCCTATACATATACAAAGGCAAGAAGATAATCGTGAAATAATCAGATGTGCCGGAGATTCCGGCTACATGACTTTTGACAATGGAGCGCCGGCGCAGCGATTGCGTCGGCGCTCTGTATATTCTGCCCTGACGCTCAGGTCGGAAAAGCGTTTTGCATAATCGGGAAATTTTGTTAACTTTGCAAGATTAAAAATACCGCATAATCTATCTGTATGAAACCATATAATGACAGACGCCGCAGCGGCGGCGACAATATATGGCATGACCGCCGTACCGAGGAGCGCCGCCGTGAAAAGCCTGCAGGCGAGGAGCGCCGGGCCTCGCGTTCGCGCCGCATAGTCAAGTGGCTGTGGATAAGTTTTCTTTCGGCCGGCTTCATCATGTTTCTGCTGTTGCTGCTGATATATAACGGCGTCATAGGCTATATGCCTCCCATCGACGAGCTGGAAGACCCTCATGACAATTTCGCGTCCATACTGTATGCGTCCGACGGCAAGACGGAGCTTGGCCGTTACTATGAAGTGAGCGCCAACCGCGAAAATGTAGACTACAAGGAGATTTCTCCATACGTTATCGACGCCCTGATAGCGACCGAGGATGTCCGCTTCATGGACCACTCCGGCATAGATTTCCGCGCGCTGGGCCGTACGGGTATCAAGACGGTGCTTATGGGCGACAAGAGCAGCGGCGGCGCATCGACCATAACCCAGCAGCTGGCCAAGATACTTTATTCGCGTCGGGGCGACAGAGGACTGAAGCGAGTGCTGCAGAAACCTGTGGAGTGGATGATAGCCATCAAGCTTGAGCGTGTGTATACCAAGGAGGAGCTGATAAAGATGTATCTCAACCGTTTTGATTTCCTCAACAACGCAGTGGGTATCAAGACTGCCGCACAGGTATATTTCAACAAGCAGCCCTCGCAGCTCACATTGCCTGAGGCGGCGTTGCTTGTCGGCATGCTTAAAAATCCGAGCTACTATAACCCGCTGCGCTATCCTGAACGCGCCATAGGCCGCCGCAATACCGTGCTTGACCAGATGGTCAAGGCCGGGATGCTGACTGCAGCCGAGGCCGAGGTTACCAAGGCCCGGCCTTTGGGACTGGATTACCACAAGGTAGTGCGCACCGAGAGCATGGCCACCTATCTGCGCGAGGAGGTAAGACGCATGATGACGGCCGAGAAGCCCGTGCGCCCCAAGCGCGAGGACTATAAGAGCGAATCTTCCTACAAGATGGCGCTGGGACGCTATAATACCGATTCTGTCTACTGGGCCGAAGACCCCCTCTACGGATGGATTCAGAAGAATCCTAAGCCTAATGGCGATCTGTATGACCTGAACAACGACGGACTGCGCATCTATACGACCATCGACACGCGCATGCAGCAGTATGCCGAGGAAGCCGTCTACGAGCATCTGGGCGGTGTACTCCAGCCTGCCTTCAATGCCGAGAAGGGCAAGAACCCGTATAATGCTTCGGAGCTTGATGCCGCCGGTCAGAAGCGTCTGCTGGAGCAGGCCCGCAAGCAGAGTGAGCGTTATCGCGTCATGAAAGCCGAAGGCAAATCCGAAGCCGAGATATTGCGTGAGTTCAACACTCCGCGCGACATGACGGTATTCGCATACGTCAAGGAAAACGGCAAGATACGCCCCGGCTCCAAGCAGGTACGCATGTCGCCCATGGACTCCCTGATATATATGAAGAGCATACTGCGCATAGGTATGGTCTCCATGGATCCGCAGACCGGCTACATCAAGGCTTACATCGGAGGACCCGACTACACATATTTCCAGTATGACATGGCAAGCCAGGGACGCCGACAGATAGGTTCGACGGCCAAGCCTTTCCTATACTCACTGGCTATGGAGCAGGATTACGATCCATGCTCGCGTGTACTCAATGCCCGTCCGACTTATGGCGGCTGGAGTCCGCGCAGCTCTACGGGTGGCCGCGCCGGACAGATGGTGGACCTCAAGTGGGCGCTTACTACGTCCAACAACTGGATTTCAGCGCGTCTTACCGCAGACCTGCTGCCGGCCAACCTTGCCAACAAAATGCGTCTGTTCGGTCTGACGGGCTGGATAGAGCCGACTATGCCGCTCTGTCTGGGTCCCAACGATGTCAGCGTCAGGGAGCTGGTGGGCGCCTACTCGGCATTTGCCAACAAGGGTATCCGCACGACTCCGGTAATCGTGTCGCGCATCGAGGACGACAAGGGCAACGTGATATACTCGGCTGTACCCCATCGTACGGAGGTAATAGGCGAGACGGCATATTATAATATGGTGTATATGCTCCAGAACGTTATCAACAACGGTACGGCCAAAGCCCTGCGCGGCAGTTATAATATCTCTGCCGATATGGGCGGTAAGACCGGTACCACCAACTCCAACTCCGATACATGGTTCATGGGCTTCACTCCGAATCTGGTAACCGGTGTATGGATAGGCGGCGAGGAGCGATACATACACTTCAACAATATGGCTTACGGTCAGGGAGCCAAGGCTTCGCTGCCCGTCTACGGACTGTTTATGAAAAAGCTGTATGCCGATCCGAAACTGCCGTATACTCAGGATTTGAAATTTGAGTTCCCGGCAGACTATTCGCCGTGTGACGGCGGCAGCGCCTACAGCGGAGGCGGTCGCGGCGGTGGAGGCGGCCACACGGAGGAGATACAGGAAGTAGTCGAGAGCGCGCTGGAATGACGGAGCGCTCCCGGCAGGCACAAAGAGAGGGCCGCACCAATACAAGGCGCGGCCCTCTCTTTGTGCCTGCCGGGGAATTCAGCTTAGGAAGCGGCGCAGGGCCTGACGCAGATAGGCGTCGTGGGGGGAGGAAAGGGGAGGAAGGGCTTGCAGCTCCGGCGCGAAGTCAAGATGGCGGAGCAGACGGAAGCAGAGTATGTCGGCTTCCTCGCGCGTCTGCACATCTTCCATCAGCGAGCGAGCAAGCTCTCTGTCCACACTTCTGGGAGGAAAGAGGTAGGCGGCGAGCAGACGGCTCTCGCGCACCTTGCGGTCTGCCCACAGGGCCGAAGCCAGCCCGGCCGATGCTGTCACAGAGGCGGCAATGGCTGAGAGCTGCGGCAGATTCAGCCCGAAGATTACGGAGTAGCAATCCATGCCGGCGCGGCGCAGAGTGTCGGCCACGATGCCGTTGCGATAAGCCATAAACTGCTGCTTGATGCCTTTGATTGTCTCTTTGATATCGCTGTTTCCCATATATTTTCAGATGTCTATGGCGATGGAGACATTCACACCGTCCAGTTTCGGTTTATGAATTTGGTATTCGGGGTCGTAAGGCACGAAAACGTCGCCTGTGATGCGCTGTATGGTGTAGCCTATGGTCAGGTCGAAACCGTATTTATCGTTGATGGCTGCCCTTATTCCTATTGATGGCTGAAGGTACCAGCCCGACATTTTGCCGAAGAATCCGCCAGCCTTTAGCTCCGCTATAGGGCTGAAGCGATGGTCGACGGGAGTCCAGCGTACGTGTGCGAAGACCGGTATCAGCGAGAATGCCGAGTCCGTCAGAGCATAGCCCTCATAGAAATATTGCCAGGCTACTCCGGCGCCGGCATAGATGCAGTGATTGAACTGATAACCCTGAGTGGTGGAAAGCTCAATTCTGTTGTTGGGATTGAAGTCCATCCAGTTTTTGTCCGTAGCGACAGTGAAAGAGAAGCCATACAGACCTTTATAGCCCTGTTTCAGTCCCTGCTGCCGATATTCCTTGTGCCTGTCGCGGTCTATGCGCTTGATGTCGCTTACGGGTATTACCAGCGTCTGGCCGTCGGTGGTAATGTATGTCACTGATTCTCCTGGAATCTGGCTCTGGAGGTATCCCGAGACTGTCTCGCCGGACTTCAGATAGATTTTTTCTGGTTTTCCGCAGGTGTCCGGCTGCGGCTCAGAGGCAAATGACGCTACCGAGGATATCAGCGCAGCGGAAAAAATCAGAGGTGTGATAATGAATTTTGACATGATGCAGAAGGAATATATGACTTAGATGCTCGTGTGTCTCCGTATGACATCAGATGTCTACGGCGATGCAGATATTTACACCGTCGAGTTTGGGTTTGTTTTTCTTATAGAATGAATTTGCGGTCGGAGGCGAGAGTGGATCTCCGGTAATGCGCTGTATGGTGTAACCTATGGTCAGATCGAAACCATATTTATTGTTGACGGCTACTCTTACACCTGCCGAGGGTTGCAGATACCATCCGGTCATTTTGCCGAAGAAGCCGCCAGCCTTGAAGTCGACGATGGGGCTGAAACGATGATTTACAGGAGTCCAGCGCACATCGGCGAATACCGGAATCAGGGAGAACGAGTCATTGCTGTAGTGATAACCGGCATAGAAGTATTGCCAGGCGAAGCCGATGCCGGCATAGAGATAGGGATTGAACTGATAGCCCTGGGTGGTGGACAGCTCTATACGGTTGTTGGGCTTGTAATTCTTGATTGCCTTGCTGGTGCCAGCGGTAAACGAGAAACTGTACATCCCTTTGTAACCGCTTTTCAGACCCTGGGAACTGTATTCGGCGTGGCGTTCGCGGTCAATGCGCTTGATGTTGCTTACGGGTATTACCAGCGTCTGGCCGTCGGATGTAAGGTATGTGATTGACTCTCCGGGCACCTGGCTCTGGAGATAGCCCGTGACTGTTTCGCCCGACTTGAGGTAGACCTTGTCGGGCTTGCCGTCGCTGTCGGCGGCGCAGGCGAGGGGGCAAGCGAGCGCCCCGGCGGCGAGCATAATTGAAATGAATAACTTTGTCATAATCAGTTGATGGATTGGTTAGAAATCTTTCAGTATATCAGAGGTCAACGGTCGCTGCTATTGTCAGACCACTCAGATTGGTCTTGAGATTGAAATAGCGGTCGAAGCTCTTGAAGTCGCGGTCGAGCCAGAGGTCGCCGCTTATGGTCTGCACAGTGTATCCTATGGCGAAACTGAATCCGCATTTGCGGGTAATGCCGAAGCGTACGCCAAGGGATGGACGGAAGTAGGCGCCGTGGAGCTTGCCGACATATCCGCCGCCCCTGAGGTCAAGAAACGGTGTGATATAATTGCGCAAGGGGCTGATTCTGACATTGGCGAAAATCGGGAAATTGGAGAAAGAGCGTTCATTGCCTCTGTAACCGCCGTAGTAGAACTGCCATGCCACGCCGGCTCCGGCATAGAGCCAATGGTTGACCTGATAGCCCTGGACAACGGCCAGCTCTATGTTGTCGGACGAGGGTTTGCGGATATTGCTGGCCAGGTCTTTGGCTCCGCCCTTTGTGAAAGAGAAGCTGTAGATGCCTTTGTAGCCTTTGTTGAGGCGATGGCTGGCGGCTCCGGTGTCGCGCTCGCGGTCAGTACGCTTGATTTCGGCGATATTTATTACACGCAGGGATCCGTCTGGTAGCGTCACGGTCACTGATTCTCCCGGAATCTGGTCGGTAATGACGCCGATTACCATCTCTCCAGACTTGAGATAGATATGATCGGGTTTTGCCTGCGGCGAGCCCGCGGAAGCGAAGACGGGAGCTGCCGATAGCAGAAGTAATGAGAGTAATCGTGTGTGAAGTCGCATAATAGGACGTTTTTACGGGTTTGTGATGCGCGAAGTTAAGCAAAATAAACCAATTTTACAAATTTTTGCGAAAAGATGCACATAAAATAATGTTTGCCGAGGGGACTGTCATCGTCGCAGCCGATGGTGTGGGAGGTAAAAAAGGATGCGGGCGCCGGGGCGTCCGCATCCTTGTATGTGGGTGGGGATAGGGGTTATTTTGTCAGTGTGGAGTAGTCGCGGCTCAGGCGGAGCATCTGGTCGACGTAGCCTTCGTCGTAAGATATGGTCACGTCGGTAATGTTGCCGTTGTCGTCGTAGACAGCCGTATATACGGGGTTTACGAAGCCGCGGTAGGGCGGTATGTCGAGTTTGGAATAGCGGTCAAGCACTTCTTTGTGGAGCTTCTTGTCAATCTTGACGCCGTAGTCGTTTACCAGCTTGTTGCCGGCGGCATAGTCGCCTTCGCTCTTGATGCGCTGCACCTCCTTGAGCAGCTGGCCGAACAGGTCGCGCAGCTTGCGGTAATCGTTGATTTTCACGTATGTCTTGCCGTTTTTCTTTACCAGCTCTACCACTTTGTCTTTCTTGCCTTTCTCAAGCACCCATTTGGATATGAGCTGCCTGTTGCGCATGTGGGCTTCTTCCACATCTTTGCCGAGTTCTATGCGATTGAGCTGGGTCATAAGGCCGTTGAGCAGATACTTGTAGTATTCCGATTTATATGCTTCGGGATTGTCGAGTATGCCCAGTTCCTGAAGCTTTGGGTCGGCCAGATAATAGAGTGCGAAGAGGTCGGCGCGGGTCTCCTCCAGCGTGGAGCCGTGTTCCTTGAGCGCGTCAGGGTCTACGCCAGGCATCAGACGGCCGGAGCCGTGGCCCAGGCACTCGTGCAGGTCCGTATGCAGCATGTCTGTAATGTACAGCCAGTCGTCCATCAGCTTGGAAGTGGCCGGGTCAATGACGAATTCATCATTGAAGCCGTTGCCGCGCGAAGCCATGGCGTAAGCCTCCGTAATATTTTCCAGGGTCACTGACTTGGAGCCGTGGGCGGCGCGTATCCAGTTGGCGTTAGGCAGATTGATGCCTATGGCTGTCGCCGGGAAAGCGTCTCCGCCGAGCATGGCGGCAGTTATGACCTTTGCGCTCACACCCTTGACGTGCGGTTTGCGGAAATTCGGATCGACCGGGCTGTGGTCTTCAAACCACTGGGCGTTGCCGCTGATGATTTCCGTACGGCGGGACGAGGGTATGTTCTTGAAGTTGACGTATGACTCCCAGGAGCCGGTCATGCCCAGAGGGTCGCCGTAGCTCTCTATGAAGCCGTTGACGAAGTCGACTTCACTCTTGGTGTCCTCAGCCCAGAGGATGGAATACTCGTCGAACTTCTTGAGGTCGCCGGTAATGTAGTAGTCTATCAGCGATGCGATATAGTTTTTCTGAGCATCGTTTTCGGCATACTCGCGTGCTTTGGAGAGGTAGTATATGATTTTGGCGATAGCGGGGCCGTAGAGTCCGTTGAGCTGATAGTGCTGCTCTTTGATTTTACCGTCTTCTTTGACCACGCGGGCGTTCAGTCCGTAGGAGACGGGGGTCGGGTCGTTGGGATCCTTCAGACGCGAATAGTATTCCTCTACCTCGGCCTGCGTCACGCCGGGGCCGTAAAGATTGGTGGCTGAGGTGGCTATTACGTCCTGTGTGCCGTCCTGGTTCACACGCTTGGCCATAAAGGCGGGATCGAAGATTACCGGTGTCAGCTCCTCCATCATGGCCTCGCGGGAAGCGTAGCCCCCGGGCAGCTTGTCGGCAGGCAGAGCGTTGACCTGCTCCGTGAAGAACGCCTGCGAGAAGCCGGGTACGAATTTGTCGGTAGAGTAGTGGTGGTGTATGCCGTTGCCGAACCATACCTGCTTCAGATACTGCTCAAAGGCTTTGAAGTCTTTAGAGCTTCGGTCGCCTTTATAATTGGTATATACGTTTTCCAGCAGAGTGCGCACTGGCAGGTTGTAACGGCAGTTCTGGTCCCAGATGATGTCGCGGCCAGTCTGTGCGGCTTGGTTCAGGTAATAGATCATTGCTTTCTGCGAGGTGGTCAGGTTTTTGAAACCGGGCACCTCGTAGCGGAGTACCTCGATGTCGGCGAAGCGGTCTACGATGTAGTTGAAGTCTTTGTTTTCCACGGCCGAGGCACCGAATGTGAGCATGGTGCCCAGAGCTAATGTCGGGATAGTCTTTTTCATTTATGGTAATAATTTTTTGCGGTTGCTATGGATGGGTGGTAGTGGCGGATCAGTAATCCCAGGATGCGTTGCCCGATTTCTCCTTGAAGATTTTCTCATTGCCGTTCACGCGGTAACGTACGCAGAGATTGTCTGTCTGGGGGTTGTAGCTGATCTCAAATTCAGTGCCGCCGCAGTTGTGCTGCTGGCAGGCGAAGGTATGGTAATTCCAGTTTTCAAATTCTATAGGGGTCTGCGTGTCGAAGTTGTTGCACATATAATTATATCTGGATGCTCCCATAAGTTTTACCAGACGGTTTTTAAGCGCTGGCTTCTTGAGCAGGTTTATCTCAAAGGGATATTGACCTATGTTGCTCTGGAAAATGGATTTTAGCGATTGGGCCGTAGTGTTCTTCCTGGCGGTAGAAGTCCGTTTGGCTTTAGGCGAGGCGGCATCGGCGGCCGGTGTCGCGCCTATGGCGCCGCCCAGCAGGCAGAGACTGCAGAACAGGATTTTGAAAGATTGCTTCATAATGGGATAAGTATTGGTTATTCTACGTAGAGTACGAGTCCCTTGAGATATTCCCCTTCGGGATGATAGATGTTGACGGGATGGTCGGCAGGCTGCGTCAGCTGGTGGAGTATGCGCACCTTGCGTCCGGACTGCGCTGCGGCTGTGAAGACGGCCATGCGGAACATGTCGCGGCTTACCACCTGCGAGCAGGAGAATGTGAACAGTATGCCTCCGGGCCTGATTTTCTCAAACGCCTTCGCGTTAAGCTTACGGTAGCCGAGCAGACCGTTTTTTAGCGCGCCGCGGTGCTTGGCGAAAGCAGGCGGGTCAAGGATTATCAGATCATAGGCGCCTTTTTCCATCTCGCCTAAGAACTTGAAGGCATCTGTTGCGAACGAGCGGTGGCGCGGGTCATCGGCGAAATTCAGCGCTATATTTGCGTCGGTAAGGGCGATTGCCTTGGCTGATGAGTCGACCGAATCCACCCTCTTTGCCTGTCCGCGCATGGCGTAGACAGAGAATCCGCCGGTGTAGCAGAACATATTCAGCACTTCGCGGCCCTTGGCGTAGCGCTCCAGCAACGCGCGGTTGTCGCGCTGGTCTATGAAGAATCCGGTCTTCTGGCCGCGCAGCCAGTCGATGTTGAAGAGCAGTCCGTTCTCCATGGCTACGCTGCCGTCATAACTGCCCAGCAGGTAGGCGTTTACCGGATCGAGATTGGCTTTGTAGGGCAGCGTGGTGTCGCTCTTGTAGTAGACGCTGCGTATACCGGGCAGCTCGCTCAGCGCGCTGGCTATCTCGTTGCGGCAGAAGTGCATGCCGGGAGAGTGGGCCTGCATGACAGCTGTGGAACCATAGATGTCTACAACCAGACCGGGCATGAAGTCCCCTTCGCCGTGGACCAGGCGCATGCAGTTGTTGTCTTCGCGCATCAGCCCCAGGGTCTGACGCATCCGCCAGGCCTCGGCCAGTCGCCGTGAGAAATAATCTTCAGGCAGCCGGTCGGCGCCGAAGACCAGCACGCGTACGGCTATAGAGCCTATCTGATAGTGCCCCACGCCTATTGTCTCGCCCGTGGAGCTGACGACCTTGACCAGATCGCCCTCCTCCACATTGTCGGGGACGCGGGCTATAGCTCCCGAGAAGACCCAGGGATGGAAGCGGAGAAGACTCTCCTCTTTGCCCCGCTTCAGCTGTATGATGGGTAATTCCTTCATTATATGTTACTTGAAAAATCGTATTATATCCATGCCGTTGGCGTACAGCAGCAGCAGTATGAGGAAAATCATGCCTGCCATCTGGGCGTATTCCATAAATTTCTCGCCCGGTTTGCGGCGGAAGATCACCTCATAGAGCAGAAACATCACGTGGCCGCCGTCCAGACCCGGAATAGGCAGGATATTCATAAATGCAAGCGCTACGGAGAGGAAGGCCGCGATGTTCCAGAAGGCTATCCAGTTCCATTTTTCGGGGAACATGCTTCCTATGGCGCCGAAGCCGCCGATACTCTGCGCGCCCTCTTTGGTAAAGATGTATTTGAGGCTGCTGACGTAGGTTGCCATCTTTGACGCTCCTTTGCTTACTCCGACAGGGAAGGACTCAAAAAATCCGTAGCGTACTGTCTTGACATTGAATAGCTTGCGCATGTCGTTCTCAAACTGGAAGCCTATCTTGGAGTTTTCGTCCAGTTTGACGGGGATTACGAGCGTGTCGGTGGCCTGACCGGCGCCGCGCGTTACCGTGATGTCTACAGTCTTGTTGGCGGGTTTTCCGGCCAGCGTTTCGAGGAAGACTGTGGCGCCCTCAGTCGGGGTTCCGTCGAGAGCTATGATGTGGTCTCCCTCTTTGAGGCCTGCCTTTCGGCTTGACTCGCTGACGATACTGTGGATTACTACCGGAATGTCCATATCCAGCAGAGCTATCTTTCGGCTGTCGGTCTCGGCTCCTTTCTCCAGCTTCATCATGAAGTCAGCGGGCAACGAGAGAGTCACGGTGTCGGCGCCGCGCAATACAGCTACTGTCCGGGCCGAACCCAGGTCAAACATGTCCTCGCCGGGATTGTCCAGCGGCTTTCCATCGGCCGTAAGGGGTATGTCTCCGTCGCGGAAGCCGTATTTCTGTGCCGTGTCCGAATATCGGATCAGCCCTTTGCTTTCGCTGAATGGGACGTAGTCGTCGCCCCACCACCAGGTTATGCCGGCGTATATCAGGATGGCGAGCAGAAAGTTGAACAGCACGCCGGCCACCATGATGAGCAACCGCTGCCATGTAGGCTTGGTGCGGAACTCATAGGGCTTTGGCGGCAGCTTCATCTGCTCTGTGTCCATCGACTCGTCGATCATGCCGGAAATCTTGCAATAGCCGCCCAGCGGCAGCCATCCGATTCCATACTCCGTGTCGCCCCAGAACGAGCCGCGCCGGCTTTTGTTTCCGTCTTTGGCTGCGTCATCGCAGTCGGCGTCAGCCTGCCGTCCCTTGTCCGACTCTGCGGCAGGGCGTTTTTTAGATTTGCCGAAAATGCTGAAATACTTTTTCGGCTTCCACTTCATCAGCTCGAACCAGGGGTCGAAGAAGATATAGAATTTCTCGACCCGCACGCCAAATATGCGGGCAAATACAAAGTGACCGAACTCGTGGATTATTACCAGTATTGCGAACGCCAGTATCAGCTGGGCCGCTTTGATCAAGAATGTTTCCAAAATTTCTGTTGTTTATGAAACTGTCGGCAGGCAAACGCCGCTATGCGCGGGAACATCTGTTTGTCACTGCAGGATAATGATATGATTAGTCACTCAGAAAAAAGCGGCAGCAGCTCTGTCGCTGCCTCGCGGGCGCGGGCATTGGTCTCCACCAGGGTCCCGTAGTCGGTATGCGGACTGTAAGGTATGGCCTCCAGCGTACGCTGGACCAGATGTGGCATCTTCCAGAAAGGCATGCGGCCCGCCAGGAACGCGGCTACGGCTATTTCGTTGGCGGCGTTGAGCACGCATGGAGCGTTGCCGCCGGCCTCGATACAATCGAAAGCATAGCCGAGCAGCGGAAATTTCTCCATGTCCGGAGCCTCGAAAGTAAGATTGCTGTACTGACTCAGGTTGAGCGGAGGCTGGCCGGTCTGCAGTCGCTCGGGATAGCCGAGGGCGTAGCGGATGGGCAGATGCATGTCCGGCACTCCAAGCTGGGCCTTGATTGAGCCGTCTTCAAACTGCACCATGCTGTGTACTATACTTTGCGGATGCACCACGACTTCAATCTGGCGGGCCGGACACCCGAACAGCCAGTGAGCCTCGATCATTTCAAACCCTTTGTTCATCATCGACGCAGAGTCGACCGTGACCTTGGCTCCCATATTCCAGTTGGGGTGCCGCAGGGTGTCGGCCACGCTGACGTGGCGCAGTTGCTCGGCGCTGAGAGTGCGGAACGGCCCTCCGCTGGCCGTCAGGATAATCTTGGCGGCATGCTCGGTGCCCTCTCCCTCCAGACACTGGAAGATGGCTGAATGTTCGCTGTCTACCGGTATGATGCGCGATTTGCTGCCGCGGAGCAGCGACGTTATCAGTTCTCCGGCCACCACCAGTGTCTCCTTGTTGGCCAGGGCTATGCACTTGTCGTGGCGTATGGCATTGATGGTAGGAGCCAGACCGGAATATCCGACCATGGCTGTCACTACGACATCTATGTCTTCGTGGGCCACACACTCCTCTATCGCAGCGGAACCGGCTGCTGTCTCTATGGGGAGTCCGTCCAGCAGACTGCGGAGGCGCGGCAGCAGTTCTTCACGAGCGATTACCACCTTGCGGGGCAGAAATTTCCGGGCCTGGGCTGCCAGCAGGTCTACGTTGCTGCGTGCCGTAAGCACGGCTACACGAAAACGCGACGGGTATTCCTCCACTATGTCGAGCGTCTGTGTTCCGATGGAGCCTGTGCTGCCCAGTATTGCTATGCTTTTAGTATTGTGTTCTGTCATTGTTGTCAGTATGTCATTTGCCTCTGGGGGCTTCTATGGGTTCCGGCTGCTGACGCTCGGTACGGTACAGATAGTCGCCGGGCACCAGCGGCGTGCCCTCGCGCCACATTTCGATGCCTACGTACAGCGTACGCGTCTTTTTTCGCCCTTCGTGTACGGAGAGCCGCTGTCCTGCCGTGACAGACTCTCCGGCTTCGGCCAGGGGGACTGCCAGATGTGTGTAACGCACCAGAAAGCCGCGGTTGCCCTGTATGAGCAGAGTGTACGAGGCATCGGCGCTGTCGAAAGTGCGCTCTATGACACGCCCGTCCATGATGGCGTTGACGCCTTGTCCGGCAGGTACGATCAGTTTCAGCAGCCGGCTGCGTGCCGAGCCGGCGTCGACTATCCCCCCGTCTGCCGGGGGCGAGAAAATCATACTTTCGGCCGCCAGAGGAGAGAGGACGTTGAGGTTATATCGTTCGCGGTCGTCGATAGAGGCTACGAATTTGCGTTCGCGCTCCGAAGCTGTGCGCAGCGATTCCAGCGGCAGCGGCGCCAGACGTGTGGCGGCTGAGGAAGAGTCGGCCGGAAGACGGTTTTCGTCAAGCAGGGCAGTCAGATTGTCGATATAGGCCTGGTTGGCCTTCAGCAGTGCGGCGATGGAATCTATGCGTGTAATGGCCGACAGAGTGGCGGTGCGGTCCGAACCGGTCATGAATCCCGGTACCGAGCGCTTGACCGGAGTGAGAGCCACGACCAGTGCGCCGATACCTGCGAACATCAGGGCACACACTGCAAGTGTGAGCCACAGACGCCAGCTGCTTATCTGTATGCTCCACGTCTTCTGCAGGGTGGACCGGTTTTCAAGTGCGATACGGTATCGTCTGAATCTGAATTTTGCCATATACGGGGTGCTTGCCCGACACCTGACATATAATAAGGTGTCGTGTTTCGCACTGCGAAATTAACAAATATCGGTCAATCGGCCAAACCTCCGGGCCCTATTTGTGGCTATGACTGGACTAAATAGGCCCAGGTTAGGCGGTAAATGGCCTGATTTTTAACATTTATTGGCGTTTTATTTGCTAAATCCAAAAAAGTATTATATCTTTGCGGCAAATTTGCGAACCATTTTTTGGACTCGCGTGTTTCTTAATTAAAGTGAAATTATTATTGTAGTACTAAATAAAGTTTAATTATGAAAGTTAGAAATCTTTACTTCGGAGCTGCTTTCTGCGCTGCTGCTTTTGCCCTTACGGCTTCTGCAGGGGCTCAGGAGTATGTGGAGGAGACTGTAGCCGTTACAGAGTACAACTGTGATGCTACGAGCCACTACTTTGCCAACTGGCGTAACAACTGGTTTATCCAGCTCGGCGCAGGTATCAATCAGCCTTTCGTGGAAAAAGGTGTAGGTATCGACCGCGACATCAAGGATATTGACCGTAAGCGTATGACTGTCGCTTACAACTTCGGCTTCGGCCGCTGGATGAGCCCTTATCTGGGTTTCCGTATCAACGCTATCGGCGGCGCCCTGCACTGGGACAACCCGACTAAGGCCGAGCCTTTCAACGGCTGGACCCGCGCAAAGCACGTCAACGTCAACTTCGAGCTGATGTGGGATATGTTCAACAGCCTGGGCGGCGTGAACCCCAACCGCGTATTCTCCATCATACCTTTCGCCGGTTTCGGTGGCGACTACACTTGGCGCATCAATGACAGCAACGGCCGCTTCGCTGCCGCTTCCAATATCAACGGCACTGGCGACAAGGGCATCAAGGACGAAAGCTGGACTCTGCCCGTTACCGCCGGTATCCAGTTCCGTTTCCGTCTCTGCAAATATGTTGACTTCTTCGCTGAGGCACGCGCTACTTTCTACGGCGACAACTGGAACCTCTGCTCTTATGGCGACCCCATCGATGTGAACGTAGCCGCTCTGGGTGGTTTCAACATCAACTTCGGCGGCCGCGGCTGGGGCACATTCAACGAATGTGACTATGTCAGCAAAATCGCCGACCTCAACAATCAGGTCAACGGTCTGCGCGGCGAGCTCCTTACCGCAAACCAGGCTCTCGCTGCCTGCGAGGCTCAGCTCCCCTGCCCCGAGCCTACTGTACAGAAGGATTGCGCCAACGCTCCTCTGATGACTACCGTACGCTTCACTATCAACTCTGCCAAGATTATGCCTACCGAGGAGGTAAATGTCTACAATATGGCCGAGTGGCTCAAGGCTAACCCCAACGAGAAGGTCAACATCGTAGGTTACGCCGACAAGGATACCGGTACTGCCGAGTACAACCTGAAGCTCTCCGAGAAGCGTGCCAACGCCGTAGCTGACGCTCTTGTCAACACTTACGGTATCTCCCGCGACCGTCTGAACATCCGCTACGACGGCTCCGACGTTCAGCCTTACAGCACCAACGACTGGAACCGTATCGTAATCTTCACTCAGAAGTAATAAGATACGACTCTTATAATCACAACCGCGGTCCGGTTCTCTTGCGAGAGCCGGACCGCTTGTTTTGCCGTTTCGTTATTAGTGTCTCGACGGCATTGCCGACGAATTGAGTATATAGCGCGGCGGACTGATGACCGACATAATCCGCTGCCAGGCGCTCGGACGCGTGCTGAACAAGTCCTTGATGCCGGCCAGGCGCTTGTCAGGCACTATATTCAGCCTGATTCGCGTCCGGTCTATTTTGTCTACCTTGTCTACCAGGCTGCAGATTTCAGGCGGCAGTTCCGGCGCCCGCTGTGGCGCCGCGATGTCGGCCGGGACACCCTCGTGGAGATTCTTTTCCAGTCGTTTGGCTTCCTTGACAGATATATATTTTTTATCTGTCACATACAGCTCGGCGTATGTCTCTATCTCGGGCTGCACCCGGCAGCCCCGCAGCCGCAGGTCGTAGCCGCGGCCCATGCTTCTTACATGCATGATGCAATCGGTAATCTGGTCGGGAGAGATGCTGTCGCGGTCTACATCCTCGTACATGCATCCGAGTGACATCTGCTCGAAATCCACGCCTGCCGACTGCCGTCGGGCGATGTTCTTCATCCAGCGGGTGTTGAGGGTGTCGGCCATGACGTTGACATGCACGCCTACAAGCTCGTCGTCACGTTTCCATATCTGAGATATCCGGCCGCGCGGTCCGCGCACCGTATCGCAAACATTGCCGGAACCGGCTACCGCGCCGCTCAACCGCATGCCTGCCGGCAGCTCCATCCAGTCGGACCATGAGAAGTGTACATTGCAGTGGTCGCTCACGCTGTCCAGGCCCTCGGGTCCGGTAAAGCGGTAATAGGATTTAGACGACAGCAGCCGCGGAATGTGCCAGCCCCGGAAATGTCTGGCTTTGCTGCCGACGGGGAGCATGAAGTCCACCGCTTTCTCCCTGAATAGAAAAATTGTATCGGAAAGGGTGCGCAGAGTGGAGTATTCGCGCATGTAGCCGGATATGTAGAGAATCGGTCTGTCCAGCGGACGCACCGTGACCTCTGCCAAAGTGGTGGAGGCGGGTTCATCGCCATGCGCCGGCAGCGGTGGGAACAGGTATGCGGCAATCAAGGCCGCTGTTGCGTAAACATTCATAGCAGAGTGTGGGTTATCGCTGCAAAATTATAGAAAAAACAGATTTCAGGCAGCCCCTTTACCGGAAAATTCGGCAGCGGCTTTCTTAATAATACATAAAAGAATATTACGGATATTAACAACCGGACTCCGCCCCTCTTTTCAGGTTAAAATTCCATAACAAGGCGAATGGCCCTCTCTGCTATAAAGGCTTTATGGGCGGCATGCGGCGCGAGACGGTGTATTGTGAAATAAAGTTAATGATTGTTAAATTAAAAAGTATTTCCTGAAATTTTTCCTCATCTGAAAAATAATGGCTATTTTTACACTCTGAAAGCGCGCGGGCGCGGTGCGTCCGTCGCAACCAAAGAAACGATATAATTCTAATACGAAAAATACTTATGGCTAAAGTTCTGAAAGTTAGAGACCTGACGCTGCGCGACGGCCAGCAGTCACTCTTTGCCACCCGTCTGAGCCAGGAGCAGGTAGACCGTCTGCTGCCCCTGTATCGTGAAGCTAAGTTCTATATCATGGAAGTATGGGGCGGCGCAGTACCTGATTCGGTAATGCGTTACCTCAACGAGAGTCCCTGGGATCGTCTGCGGGCATGCTCCAAAGAGATGAAGGGTATATCGCTGCTCTCCGCTCTCTCACGCGGACGCAACCTGTTCGGATACGTTCCCTATCCTGACTATGTGCTTGAAGGCTTCTACAAGGCTGCCATTGACAATGGCCTGAACGTTATGCGTATCTTCGATGCTCTCAACGACATCGACAATATCAAGGAATCCATCCGTCTTATCAACGAGCTGGGCGGCATAGCCGACGCAGCCGTATGCTACACCGTGGATCCCAAGGAGGAGGCTCCGGCTCCCGCCAAGAAGAAAGGATTCTTCGCAAAGCTCTTCGGCGGCAAAGAGGAGGCTCCCGTAGTGGAGAAAATCTTTACTGACGAGTATTTCGTGGAGAAGGCCAAGGAGATGGAGCGCCTCGGAGCCAAGATGATTACTCTCAAGGACATGGCCGGTCTGGTAAATCCCAGCCGTATCTTCTCGCTGATGCCGAAGCTGAAGCAGGCTCTGAAAGTGGACGTCGATTTCCATACTCACTGTACTCCCGGCTATGGTCTGGCTTCTGTGCTGACGGCCATCATAAAAGGTGTGGACATCGTAGATACGAATATATGGTGGTTCGGCGGAGGTTCGGCTGCTCCCAGCATAGAGCTGATATGGATATTCTGCCAGAAACTGGGTGTGGAGCTTGATGTCAATATGGATGCTGTAGCCAAGATTCGCGCCGCTCTGGTAGACGCCCGCAAGAGTCTGGCTGAGTTTGACCTCAATAAGAACAACTGGCCGAAAGACTTCGACGAGGCTTACAAGAATATGCCGAAAGATATCGACGCAGAGTTTGACCGCGCTATCGCCGCCGCCACAGCCAACGACGAAGCCGCGCTGCTCGATGCCTGCCACAAGATCGAGGCTTATTTCGGCTTCCCCAAGCCCAACGAAATCGTCAAGAATGCCGAGGTGCCTGGCGGCATGTACTCCAATATGGTGGCCAACCTGCGCGCCCTCAAGGCCGAAGATGTGCTTGAGGAGGCTATGGCCCTTATTCCCAAGGTACGCCGCGACGCCGGTCTTGTGCCTCTGGTAACGCCGACCAGCCAGATCGTAGGTTCGCAGGCTGTCGCTCTGGCGCTCGACCGCCGCAAAGGAGTGGCTGATTATACCAATAAGAACAACCAGTTCATCGGTCTGGTCAAGGGCGAGTACGGCAAGACTCCGGTTCCCGTGGATCCCGCTTTCCGCGAGCAGATTACCGGCAATGCCCAGGAGCGTCCGTATGATGTAAGCTCATACCGCAAGCCTGAGAATCCCGATTTCGAAGGCGAGCCTCTGGCCAAGAATGATGAGGAATATCTGCTGCTGCAGCTTCTGCCGGCCGTGGCCACCAATTACCTCAAGAGCGTGCGCAAGGCCGAGCATGCCGCTGCCGCTCCCAAACAGGAGGATAAGCCTGCCGTCGAGGAGGTAAAGGAGACAGTGAAGATCACTGGTCCGGTAATGCGCGCTCCCATGGGAGGCAAGGTGCTGGAGGTAAAGGTAAAGCCCGGCGACAAAGTGAAGATGGGCGACACCTACATTGTCTATGAGGCCATGAAGATGGAGAATGACCTGGCTGCCGACCTCGAGGGTACCGTCAAGCGCGTACTCGTGGAGGAAGGCGACACCATCGCCACCGACCAGCCTCTGGTAGAAATGGAGTAATCCCGAAACAGCGATATTATCTATATAGTGAATGTGGTTCCGGCAATATTGATATTGCCGGAACCTTTTTTGTAAAGAGACATTTGCAAGGGAAGTGGCTCGTGGCTTGTGAATCAATGAAAGGATATTTTTCAGCCGTTTATAACTTATTGTTTTGAATTTGCTTAAATAAAGTATCAGAATAAAGCTTATGTATGATTATACATTTATAAAGCCGTGGCCAAATAATAATTACTTAAGCGAGGTTAGTTTTTATTAGCAGCATTGTCTGGCATTTAATGTGAGAATCGTCAGCCGGATACATTCTAAATCACGATGTGCTAACAGATTAAATCGCTTTGAGTCATTCGGATGCCTTTTTGTAAAACTTTGTCATATATCTTCGGCTCGCAACATTATCAATTTTTATTTTCTGTATCTTTGAATGTCATATTTTTATATATATGCTCATTTGTGTGTATATTTGCAAAAAATATTGGTTGTATATATTTGCTGTCTATGGCTATTAACATTAATTAACTTTTATATAAAGATATTGTTTTATATATTTGTGCGCATGAAATCTCCGATATTTCTTTCTTCAGAATAAGCGCATTATAATCTTAAATGAGGTTGGATTATAGTGTGATGCAGATGTCAACCTCTATTGTTTAAACGTTATTAGTTATGAATCGGACTATTACTTCGGTCTTCATGGCGTTTGTACCTTTGGGCTTTCTGTCTGCCAGCGCGGCAGGGTTCTCAGAGGGCGGATTGAATTACACCGTCTTATCCGAAAATGAGAAAACCGTATCCATTGTTCAGGGATCATACGCCGGGGACATTGTGATTCCATCGACAGTCACTTCAGATGGCACTGAATACACCGTGGTAGCTGTTGGCGATAAGGCTTTCGAGAGTTCGAAGATTACTTCGGTCATTCTTCCGGAAACTCTTACCTCAATAGGCAAAAGCGCTTTTTACGATTGCTGGAGTGTCAAATCAATCACTATCCCGGCTGGAGTGACGTCCATAGGTCAGGAGGCTTTCTGCTATTGTTCGGGTCTTACATCGCTTGAGATGCCGGATGCTCTTGTCTCACTCGGCGCGGGCGCGCTTCAGGGCTGCTCGTCGCTCAAGTCACTCAAATTCGGCGATGCGCTTACTGCAATCCCGCAGGAATGTATGGTATCATGCTATGCCTTGACCGATGTCTCGCTGCCTGCATCGCTCAAGACTATTCAGCCTTTGGCGTTTAACTATTGTGAGAGTCTGGGGACACTCACGCTGCCTGACGGCGTGACAGAGATTGGCGATCTTGCCTTTACAGGATGCGGAAAGCTGAAAAACATCGGATTGGGCAAAAGTCTGAAGACGCTGGGAAACAGTGTCTTTGAGGAGTGTGAGTCTCTCGAGGCTGTGATACTCCCCGCTACGCTTACCTCCATTGGAACTAATTGCTTTAAAGGCTGCAAGGCGCTGGATGCCATCAATGTGGCGGAGGGAAGCGCGAATTTTGCCTCTTATGACGGGGTACTCTATTCCGCCGGCCTGCAGACACTGTTGATGGCTCCGTCGGCGAAAGTGACGGTCGCCATTCCTGACCAGACTGAAAAGATAGGCACATGGGCTTTCGCAGGTTGCGTTGTAGAGACGGTAACCGGTGGCCGCAATCTGACAGAAATAGGGGAATTCGCATTTTCCGGTTGCCGCACGCTGAAAAATATCACATTGGGCAACAAGCTCATAGCTCTTCAGGAAGAAGCTTTTTCGTCAACGTCCATTACTTCTCTGGCTCTGCCTGAGTCATTGGAGATATTGGGAATACGGGCCTTCAATGACTGTCGTTCGCTCAAGGAAATAGTCGTGCCGGGCAAAGTCACAGATGTCGGGAACTACTGCTTCTTCGGTTGTCAGGTAATAGAGAGTATCACTCTTGGCAAAAATGTGAGATATATAGGAGAATACGCTTTTCGTAATTGTCCCGCGTTGACATCACTTATATGCAAAGGCAGTGTGCCTCCCTCGCATGACGATTTTACCGATGTGCAGTTTGCCAGCGTGACGCTCTACGTGCCGGAAAAGGCATTGAATACATATAAGACTACTTCGCCCTGGAGCAAATTCCAGACCATAGAGGCATTTGTTGACAGGTCTCTGAGTCTGAGTGTCAACGATATTACCGCTTCTGCTGTAAACGTCCTCGGTCAGCCTACCGACAATTCCGTCTACTGGTATGCCGATGTCGTGGCCAAAGCCGATTATCCTGGCGAGAATGTATGGTCAGCGCTGGTGGAGGAATGGAAAGCAGTCGGCGAAGACTGGTACAAGACGTATTGCGACAAAGCCAATACCGGAGAGAAGACCTTGAATTTCACTGATCTGAAAGAAGACACCGAATATGTAGCCTACGGATTTGCCGTAGACAGCAATGGCGCGCTGTGCATGCCGTTGGTTGCTGTGGATTTCACTACCGACGCTGTAACCGGCACACTCGCTCTTACCGCTTCTGACATTACTGTCGATGGAGTGAAAATTACCGGCAAGCCTTCGGATGACACTATTTACTGGTACGCTGATGTCGTGGCAAAAGCCGATTATTACGGAGAGAATATATGGGTTGAGCTGCTGAAAGAATGGCAGGCAGCCGGCGAAGACTGGTACAAGACGTATTGCGACAAAGCCAATACCGGAGAGAAGACACTTAATTTCACTGATCTTAAAGAAGACACCGAATATGTAGCCTACGGATTTGCTGTAAACAGCAAGGGCACGCTGTGCATGCCGTTTGTTTCCGTCCGATTCAAGACGGAGAAAACGGAGAGCGTGGATCAGATATCCGACAGCGCTCTGCGTGTCAGCGCAGCCGATGGCGCCATCAGCATCCAGGGCGACTTCATCGAGGCCGCAGTCTACGCTGTAGACGGCCGTCAGGCCGGAGCTTTCCGCGGCAACAGCTGCACAGTCGCACAGCTCGGCGTCTACGTGGTACGCATACGTACGTCTGAGCAGGTCGTGACCAAGACTGTGTTTGTCAAGTAAAATTATCCGCATTATTATAAGGGGCGGCGCGCTGTGTCAGACATGGCGCGCCGCTTTTCACGGCTGACGCATCTTAAATAAACTTAACGGCTATTGACCAATTAAAAGCGGTTTATAGCCGTTAATGATATATGACGAACAACAATACCCCAATAGAATTCTTCTCTTCAGTAACTGATCCCAGAGTTCTTCGTACACAAAAACATAGTCTTGATTCGATTCTGTTCATCTCCCTATGCGCAGTCATCTGCGGAG
>JAGBIJ010000057.1 GCA_017935045.1 Muribaculaceae bacterium | reverse complement strand
TTTAAGCCAAAACTGAAAAAATCAGGATTTTGATAACAGGATAACTTTTTGACATACAGACATAGAAAAATTACCCGCTCCGGACTGAAGCGGGTAAGGGAGGATGTGCTCTTTATTTTAGTTTAAATGAAAGAGCCGTGTATCCTCGCATCTCGCTGCGCCCTCCGCTGTCTATTGAAAAAAATAAAAATTCCCGGATTGCCCGTCTTGACAGGCCATCCGGGATAAAATATGGGTGGTGTCTCCACTCAGTCAATATCGGCCACCGGTTCCTTCGGAAGCGTGACACGCAGCATCAGATAACCGAGTATGCCTGCTATCAGCGAGCCGACAAGAATACCGAGCTTGGCTGGATTCAGGAAACTCAGATGCTCGGGGTTAGCGAAAGAAAGCGTGGCTATAAACAATGATACCGTGAAACCTATGCCGCCTACCATAGAGACGGAAGCCATCATTTTCCAGTTGGACATCTTGGGCATAGGTGCCAATTTAAGCTTGATTGCGGCCCAGGAGAAAGTGAATATGCCGATAAATTTGCCAAGGACAAGACCGCCTATTATCGACAGGCTCACGCCCTCAAACATGCTGGCAAACGTAACGTCGCCAAGATAAATGCCTGCATTGGCAAACGCAAACAGAGGAATGATGATCCAGTTGACAAGCGGATGCAGCGAGTCTTCCAGTTCCTGCAAAGGCGATATTACCTTATCCGAAGCAGACTCTATCTCTTTGAGCCAGCTCATCTGATCCGGGCTTAATATAGTATGTGAGTCCAGTTTGTCATCATCCTCCTTGGCAAAATGGCCTACATTCCTACGTATGGTGTCGATATATTTGCGCGGATCGAACAACGGACGAGCCGGTACCGTAAGAGCCACGAGTACACCGGCAATAGTGGGATGAATACCTGCGTTAAGGAAGAGGAACCAGACTATGATACCGATTCCGAAATAGAACATCTTGCTCTGAATCTGCATCTTGCCGCCTAAAGCGAGCAGTCCGAGCAGACCGGCAGCCACAAGCAGCATCCACAGATTGATGTCAGAGCTGTAGAATATGGCGATGACAAGTATACCGCCTATATCGTCTACGACAGCCAGAGTTGTCAGAAATATCTTCAGAGAGATGGGCACTCTGTTGCCAAGCATAGTCAGCACGCCCAGCGAGAACGCGATATCGGTAGCCATCGGGATGGCGGAACCGCCCTGATAGTCTGTGCCGTATGCAAACAGAGAATAGATACATACCGGAATTATCATACCGCCGCATGCGCCTATTATCGGCAACAGAGCCTGCCTGAAGGAACGCAGTTCGCCGACTATCATCTCACGCTTGATTTCCAGACCTACGGAAAAGAAGAATATGGCCATGAGAGCATCATTGACGAAATCTATGATACTCATCGCGTGGCCATTGTGACTGAACAGATTGAACGACCCTACCTGAAGGGCTATCTCGTGAGTCCATAAGCCGTTATAAAAATCATGACAACCCGGCAGGTTGACTATGATAAGCGCAAGCGCCGTTGCGACAAGCAGAATATTGCTGCCCGTAGTGTAGTCCTTGAGGGTCTTGCGGATGGTATAAAAAATACTTGACATAAGAATTATTGTTTTACGGGTCGCAAATTTAAACATTTTTTAGTTATTGACAAAGTATGGGGTTATGATTTTTTATTTAACTTTGCACAATATAATTACCCGATAAAAAATGAATCCCGAACAGCGTGTGGCAGAGCTGCGCCAGGCTCTGCACCGACATAACCATAATTACTATATACTCAATTCGCCGGAAATATCCGATGGCGAATTTGACGCCATGATGGCTGAACTTGAAGCCATCGAACGCGCCCACCCTGAGCTGGACGATCCCCTGTCCCCTACCCGCCGCGTAGGCAGCGATCTGCAAGAGGGCTTTGTACATGTGCCTCACGAGCGGCCTATGATGTCGCTGGCCAACACCTACTCGCCTCAAGAGGTAGATGACTGGTTCCGGCGCGTGAAGCAGGGCCTTGACGGAGAGAAATTCAGCATCGTAGGCGAATTGAAATTCGACGGCACATCCATATCACTGACATACGAAAGAGGACGCCTGATACGAGCAGTCACACGCGGCGACGGCGCCCAGGGCGACGACGTGACGGAAAACATCAAGACCATACGCTCCATACCCCTCGCCCTGCAGCCCGGCGACTGGCCGGATCGTTTTGAAATCAGAGGAGAGATACTTATGCCCTGGGAGAGCTTTGAGCGACTCAACAAGGAGCGATACGACAACGAGGAGCCTCTTTTCGCCAACCCGCGCAACGCGGCTTCAGGCACTCTCAAGATGCTTAACCCCAAAGAGGTGGCACGCCGGCACCTCGATGCCCGCCTGTACTATCTGCTCGGCGATAATCTGCCTTACGACAATCATTACGACAACATGATTGCAGCCCGCAGCTGGGGCTTCAAGGTCAGCCCATCGATGCAGTTGCTCGGCTCGCTGCAGGAAGTAGACGACTTCATCTCACACTGGGACAAAGAGCGCAGCACGCTGCCTGTAGCCACCGACGGGCTGGTCTTCAAGGTCAATTCATTGCGGCAGCAACTGAATCTCGGCTCCACTGCCAAGTCGCCTCGCTGGGCCATAGCATACAAATTCAATCCCGAGAACGCATGTACGAAGCTGCGGTTCGTATCCTTTGAGACCGGGCGTATGGGTATCGTTACCCCGGTCGCAAATCTGGAGCCGGTACTGCTTTCCGGCACCATCGTAAAGCGTGCATCGCTGCACAACGAAGACATAATCCGCGACCTCGACATCCATGACAATGACATGGTTTATGTAGAAAAAGGGGGAGAGATTATTCCGAAAATTACCGGAGTGGACAAAGACGCGCGACAGCCGGACGCCCACGCCGTAAAATTCGTCAGTCATTGCCAAAGCTGCGGCACACCGTTGGTGCGGGTCGAGGGAGAGGCCGCCTGGGTCTGCCCCAACCGTTACGGCTGCGCCCCGCAGATTACGGGACGCATAGAGCATTTCTGCGCACGACGCATGATGGACATTGACGGCATAGGCGAAGAGACAGCCCAGTTGCTCTACGACGCCGGATTGGTATCGGGCATAGCCGATATATACCGGCTCACTCCCGACGCTCTCGCTTCCCTTGACCGCATAGGCGAAAAGACGGCCGAACGCATCATGGCCGGTATCGAGGCTTCCAAAAGTGTGCCTTTCGAGCGCGTGGTCTACGCCTTGTCCATCCCCGGTGTCGGCGAAACCACGGCCAAACGGGTGGCACGCACAGTCCAGTCCATGGAGCGCATGAGGCAGATGACCGTCGAAGAGCTTACGGCTATACCCGACGTAGGCCCCGTCATCGCACGCGCCATCTTCGACTTTCTGCGGCAGCCCGTAAATATCGCCAACATTGAGGCGCTGACAGCCGCCGGCGTAGCCATGTGCCTGCGCGAAGACCAAATGCAACCCAAAGGCGAGGTACTCCTCGACAAGACTATAGTAATCAGCGGTACATTCAGCCACCACAGCCGCGACGAATATAAGGAAATCATAGAGCGCCAGGGCGGCAAAAACTCTGGCAGCATAAGCAAGAAGACGAGTTTCGTACTCGCCGGCGAGAATATGGGGCCTGCAAAAAGAGAAAAATGCGAAAAACTCGGCATCCCGATGATTTCCGAAAACCAATTTCTTGAAATGATCAAATCCTGAATGATTGAACTATGATTACAGCTTCGCAGAAAAAGAAAGAAAATATAGCCGAATATCTGCTGTATATGTGGCAGATAGAAGACCTCATCCGAGCCAACGGCCTTGACCTGGACCGTATCAAGACCAATATAATCGACAAGTACACCTCGCTTTCTCCCGAACAGCAAAAGCAGATGCTTGAGTGGTACGAGTCACTCATCGACATGATGCGGCGCGAAGGCGTGACTGAAAAAGGCCACCTCCAGTTAAACAAAAATGTGGTCGCCGATCTTGAGGATCTGACGCACCGGCTGCTGAAAGAACCGAAATTCTCAGCCTTCAACAACCTGTATTACTCCACTCTTCCGTACATAGTGGAGCTGCGGGCCAAGGCGGGAGACAACCCTCCCGGCGAAATCGAAGCTTGCTTCAATGCCCTCTACGGCCTGCTCATGCTGCGGCTGCAAGGCAAGGAGATTACCCCACAGACCCAGGCGGCTGCCGCCGGCATAAGCAAGTTCCTCGCCACACTCGCCATGTATTATCGCCAGGATTACAACAACGAAATCGAATGGTCATGACCCGACACAATCCCATACTGTATCTTCTGCCCCTTATTGCACTGTCGGCATCGGCACAAAGCGCCGGCTCTATAGAAAAAGGGGAGGCTTTTTTGTCCGAATACAAATTTGATTCGGCAAAGGCCGAATTCAAAAAAGCGCTTAAAGGCGAGAGCGCCGATATTGCCGCCGAGGGCATACGCCGCGCCGACCTGGGCCGCGACATGATGGCCGGCCGCGTGGAGCGCATCGAGATTATAGGACAAATGACTGTGCCCGAAAAGACCTTCTTCAAGGTCTTCCCTCTCGACGCCTCCTGCGGCAGCATCGTCGACGCTGCTTCACTTACCTCGCTTGGCGACTCCTGGGACGAGCTTGAGCCGGAAGGTCCGGCATGGCTGTCAGAAGCTGCCGATGCGATATATACCGCGGCTCCCGCCGACTCCACTTCTACCGCCCTTTATGAAGGGTTCCGACTCAACGACGGCACCTGGAGCGAGCCTCGCCCCATTTTCCCCGAAGGCACTGACGCATCTTTCCCGTTTATGATGAGCGACGGATGCACCTTCTACTTCGGCTCTCGCTCGGAAGAGGGCCTCGGCGGCTACGACATTTTCCGCTCAAACCGCGACAACGAGGACGGCTCCTTCCAGAATCCGGTCAACATGGGCATGCCCTACAATTCCCCGGCAAACGATTACATGCTCGCCATCGACGACCAGACGGGCTACGGCTGGTGGGCTACAGACCGCAACGCCATATATGACGACAACGGAGACAAACTGCTGACCATCTACCTGTTCATCCCCTCCGAAATACGCCGCAACTATGATCCCGACACCGAGAATCTGCCATTCTTCGCATCCCTGCGTTTCGGCGATGACCCGTCGCTGCTCGACCAGACTCTCGATCCGGAGAAAGACTATACCGCCTTGCGGCAGGCTATCGACAATATACCCCATGGCGACGGAACTCTACCTGACCAATTCGCATATTATGCCCCCGATGGCACCCGCTTCACACGTTACGACCAACTGCCGGCTCAGGCACGCCCGCTCATGCAGCGTTACCAGGAAACGCTATCCCGGCTTTCCGCCGCCCAAACCGACCTTTACAGCCTTTATGAAGCCTGTTCCTCCGGAGACAGAGTCGAGAAAGACCGCATTGACAGCGCAGAGAGGCATCTTGAGCAACTGCGCCTTGAAAGTCTTCAGAAACAGGCTGCACTCGATCAGGCTCTATAGGATGATGTTAAACAATTAACGCCTGCTAACCTTATAATCTCATATTCCACACCATGATTTCATTTCTTATCGCACTCGCAACCCTCATCCTCGGCTACATATTTTACAGCAAGATAGTCAGCCGCATTGCCGGACAGGATCCGGCGCGCAAGACTCCGGTTCACACCATGGCCGACGGTGTGGACTACGTTCGGCTTCCCTCCTGGAAGATTTTCCTTATCCAGTTCCTCAACATAGCCGGCCTCGGTCCCATATTCGGAGCAATCATGGGCGTCATGTACGGTCCGGCCGCGTTTCTGTGGATTACGTTCGGCACCATCTTTGCCGGCGGTGTCCACGATTACCTCTCGGGGCTGATGTCGCTGCGCATGAAGGGAGCGTCGCTGCCCGAGATAGTCGGAGCGCAGTTAGGCCCCAAAATGAAGCAGACCATGCGATGGTTCGCAATACTGCTGATGATACTCGTCGGCGCCGTATTTGTCTACAATCCCGCCGACCTGCTCGCACGCCTTACTCCCGACCACCTCGACATGATGTTCTGGATTGTAGTCATATTCCTATATTATATGGCTGCTACCCTGCTGCCCATTGACAAACTGATAGGCAAGCTCTATCCTATCTTCGGCTTCGCCCTGCTATTCATGGCCGCCGGCATCATGGTCATGCTATTCGTCAATCACGACTCCGTACCGGAAATCTGGCAGCAATTCTACAACCACAAGCCCGACCCCGATACCTCCCCCATCTTCCCCATGATGTTCGTTTCCATAGCATGCGGAGCCATAAGCGGGTTCCACGCCACGCAGAGTCCCATGATGGCACGCTGCATGGCCAACGAGCGCCACGCCCGACCCATATTCTACGGGGCCATGGTGGCCGAAGGCATAGTCGCCCTCATCTGGGCAGCAGCAGCCGTCGCCTTTACCGGAGGCTACTCAGAGCTGCAAGACTACATCGGCGCAGGCTCCCCCGCCGTACTGGTCGACAATCTGTCGAAATCATGGCTTGGCACCTTCGGCGGAATCCTGGCCATACTCGGAGTCATAGCGGCGCCGATTACCACCGGCGACACCGCCCTGCGCTCCGCCCGCCTCATGGCCGCCGACTTCCTCGGAGTCAAGCAGCAGAAGCTCATCAAGCGCCTGGCCATATCGCTGCCGCTCTTCGCCCTCTGCTTCGTAATAATGCTGCTCCCCTACGACGCACTATGGCGCTACTTCGCCTGGTGCAATCAGGTGCTGGCGGCCTTTACACTGTGGACAGCCACTGTCTGGCTGGCACGCCGTGGCAAATTCTACTGGATAGCATTCGTACCCGCTGTCTTTATGACTTGTGTGACAGTGACCTACATCCTGTTCGCCCCCGAGGGACTTACAGGCCTTACCATGCCTCTCTGGGGATTCGCAGTCCCCTACTACGCCGCCCTTGCCGTCGGACTGCTCGTCTCCGCCCTCTGTATGTACCTCTTCTCCTCCATGCTCGCTCGCCGCGAACTCCTCCACGACTGACCCACCCTGTTTCCTCAGGAATGTGATATATCAAGGCGACGTTACATGAATATGTGCATGTAAATTACAAGAGGTGCCGCGGCTGAGCCGCGGCACCTCTGTTATCAGGGGGAAAGACGGGATTACTTCTTGCCGAGGCGGCACTGCCATGCCCAGGCGTTGCGCATCGTATCGTCGATGGGTACTTCGGCTTTCCAGCCAAGTACGGTGTTGGCCTTCGTTGGTTCCGCCCATATCTTCTCGATGTCACCCTCACGGCGTGCGCCTATCTTATATGGCACTTTCACGCCGGTGCTGCGCTCGAAGCTCTCTATCAGCTCCAGCACCGACAGGCCGCGGCCTGTACCGAGATTGAATATCTCGACCGGATCCGTGTCTTTCTTATCGAGCATGCGGCGCATGGCCGTCACGTGGGCTTTGGCCAAATCCACTACATCGATGAAGTCGCGTATGCAGGAACCGTCAGGTGTATTGTAGTCGTCGCCGAATACGGTCAATTCCTTGCGTATGCCGGCGGCAGCCTGAGTCAGATAAGGAATCAGGTTATTGGGCACACCGTTGGGCAGCTCGCCTATAAGTGAAGAGGGATGGGCGCCTACGGGATTGAAGTAGCGCAGCAGTATACTCTTGATGGGAGCGCCGGAGTGTATGAAATCGGTTATGATTTCCTCCGAAATCTGCTTGGTATTGCCATAAGGCGATGTGGCGGGCTTGATGGGGGCAGTCTCATCTATAGGATTGACGTCTGGCTCTCCGTATACGGTACACGAGCTGGAGAAGACTATACCCTCTACACCGAACTCAGGCATAGCCTCGAGAAGATTGAGCAGGCCGACCAGATTGTTGCGGTAATAAAGCAGCGGTTTCTGCACGCTCTCTCCCACTGCCTTGGAGGCAGCGAAATTGATGATACCCTTGATGCCGGGGAAACGCGTGAACAGCTCGCGCACGGTGTTCATGTCTGTAATGTCGCCTTCCATGAATTCCGGACGCTTGCCCGTGATGGCCTCGATGCCGTCAAGCACCTCAATGTTCGAGTTCGACAGATTGTCGATGATAACTACCTCATAACCGGCGTTCTGCAGCTCCACAGTAGTATGTGAGCCTATATATCCGGTGCCGCCGGTCACTAAGATTTTTGTTGCCATAGTATTACTGATTAATGGATTATTTAAAAAGAGGAGATGGATATACACCTTTCTCGGCCAGCTCGGCGAAACGCGCCACTGTGGCCGGACGGTCGGCGGCAAAAGTGACGCCGAACCACTTGGATGGAGTCTGTATTACTTTGAGTGTTACGGTACCGTCTGCAATCAGGTCGTTGACTACAGTAGGAATGTAGAACTCACTCTTGAGTTCATTGCCATGCCCGGCCAGGAATTTGAGGAAAGCAGTTTTCGAATAATCGAAATAGTCGGGAGTGAAGCCCCACATGTTCATACTTACCGGAGCGCCCTCAGGGAAGGAAGCGTCGCTGCCGTCGGCCAGGGTCTGCAGCAGTTTGCCGTTCTCGTAGCGTATGTTGTGGCACTCGGTAACGCCGGTCAGATAGCCTTCGGCGCTGACCTCACACAGACCACGGCTCACACCGCCGTTTTCACTCAGCGTATTTTCTATTCCGAAGCCTATCATGCAGTACTCATTCTTCTTTCCCTCCACCGAACGCAGGAAGTCGGCCAGAGCCTTGAAACTCTCCGCTCCATAATAGTCGTCTGCATTGATTACGGCAAACGGCTCCTTTATCACATCGGAGCCCATCAGCACGGCGTGGTTCGTACCCCAGGGCTTGGTGCGGCCGTCAGGCACACTGTAGCCCTCGGGCAGAGCATCTATGCTCTGAAACACCACATCGGTATCGACATGATCCTTGTATTTGGCTATCACTTTGTCGCGGAACTCCTGCTCGAAGTCATGGCGTATCACAAATACTATCTTGCCGAAGCCGGCCTGAAGAGCGTCATATACAGAGTAGTCCATGATAGTCTCGCCGTTGGGGCCGAGACCGTCGAGCTGCTTGAGGCCGCCATAACGGCTGCCCATACCTGCTGCCAGGATAAAGAGTGTTGGTTTCATATTAAATACCTTTAGTATTGAATCATATATTATCTACGCACGAGCAGCACAATGAGTTGCAGCATCGTGTCGAAAAGTACAATTTTCGCATTGGCATTACGGCCTATGTCCTCCGCCGCCGTGTCAAAAAGCTCCATCATGCCCGGCGCATTAGCGGCTGTCACAAACGGGGCGAAACGGCTTGAGAACTGCTCCTCCGCCCGGTTCTGACCGCGCAACTGCGGCACCTGAAGATTGTAGATGAAATTCTCGCGCACCATACGGGAGCAGTAAGCCAGAAAGCGCATGTTCTTCTCCCGGCCCATCGCGGCGACAGTCTCGCTCAATTCGCGCAGCTCCCTGACCTGACGCCCGTAAGCCTTGCGCATCATCTCCTGAAACGTGCGCATGAAGCCTTCCAGCTCGCCGCTGGCTGCGGCGGCTTCCACAGCAGCGGCGGCATTGCCGTCGCTGAGAGCGGCTATCTGTATTGCGGCATCGCGGTCCACGCCGCACTCCCTTTCCAGTATGCCGGCTATAGCGCTGTCGCTGAACCGGCGCATCTCCACCCGCTGCAGACGCGAATATATGGTAGGCAGAATCTCCTTGGGCTCGTCGCTCACAAAGATAAAAAGGGTGTCGGCGTACGGCTCCTCTATTATCTTCAGCAACTTATTGGCTGCGGCCGGCTCCAGCTTTTCAGGCAGCCACATCAGCGCTATCTTGTACGCGGCCGCATAATTGGTCATGTTCATACGCCGCACTATCTCGCTGCTCTCCTCCACATGTATCGACGGACGGCTGTTGCCGGCCTCGCTTATTTCAAGCCAGTTGCGCCAGCCGGCGTAGGGATATTCCTGCAGGAAGCGCTGCCACTCGGCTATGTTGTCGGCGCTGACATATACCCCTTTGGTCTTGGACTTGACCACAGGATATACGTAGTGCATGTCGGCGTGACCGAAAGAAGCGTGCTGCACGCACGAGGGGCAGACGCCGCAACTGTCGCCGTCATGACGATGCTGACAGTGTATATACTGTGCGAGCGCACGGGCTACGGGCAACTTGCCGCATCCCTCAGGTCCGCTCAGCAGCAGGGCATGAGGCAACCGGCCGCTGTCCACAAGGGCGCGCAGTCTATCTTTAGTTTCGGTCTGACCTGGAATATCTGCAAATTTCAATTCGGTAGTGGAATGTGGTTGGTTGCGTTTCTCCCACAAAGTTACGTAAAAATCCCGACACGCCCAATTTTTACAGCCTGATAATTGCGCCGTTCATCTATTTTTCGTAACTTCACGCTATGATTCCGTTTCTCAAAAGCATAGTCATCGAATTATCGGCGCGCTACGGCTCCGGACTGTCGCGTTTCTGCTTCGTGCTTCCCTCACGCCGAAGCCTCACTTTTCTGCACCGCTACATCGAGGATGTATGGGCCGAACGCATGAACCGCCGTCCCTGGCCCGGCGAGCTGCCGGAGTTCTTTACCATCGGCGACTTCATCGACCGGCTGTCGGATACGGTACGGGGGTCGCGCATCGAGCTGCTTTTCTCCATGTTCGACGCATGGAGGTCGCTGCCCGACATCGGGCAGACGGATTTCGACAAATTCCGCGCCTGGGGCGAGACGCTGGTCTCCGACTTCAATGAAGTGGACATGTACGATGTCGACCCGCGCGCGCTGTTTGCCAATATGGCGGACTTCAACGAGATTCAGACTGACTATCTTACGGCGGAACAGCGTCGCATCATAGAGCACTACTTCGGTGTGACGGCTCCGGAGCAGGAGGTGGCGCGCTTCTGGAAGCATTTCAATCCTGACAAGACAGCCGAAAAGCGCTTCCTCTCACTTTGGGAGCGGCTTTATCCACTGTACTGCGCCTACAACCGTATCCTCGACGACCGCAACATTGCTTATCCGGGCAAAGCCTACCGGAAAGCTTGCGACAACGTGGAGGCCCGCGGCGCCGCTTTGCTACCTTACGACAAAGTGGTCTTCGCCGGCTTCAATGCCCTTTCAGCTATAGAACGCCGTCTGTTCGGACTCATCAGAGGGCTGCGCGACAGACAGGGCGACTCGCTGGCCGAATTCTTCTGGGACGCTCCGGGCATTCCGCTGCACGAGGATTCTCCCGTAGATGCCGGCCATTTCCTTCACGTCAATGCCAAGGACTTCCCCTGCTCCATCCCGCAGATGCGGAAGTACACCCGGGACCTGACTTTCCCGCCCCACATAGAGGTCACGGCCTGTCCGGGCAATACGGCTCAGGCCAAAGTCATATCGACGCTTGTGGAAGATATAGTCTCCGGCGAAGGGGAGAATTTCGTAGACCCTGCGCGCGTGGCCGTGGTGCTTCCTGACGAGGGGCTGCTTTTCCCTGTGTTCCATTCGCTGCCACGCTCCGTAGTGGAAAACGTCAATCTGACCATGGGTTATCCTCTGCGCATGACCGAGATTGCTTCGTTCCTCGCACTGATACGCCGGCTGCATCTGCGCGCCCGCCGCAGGAGCGGCGCCTCCGGATTCTATTATAAAGATGTGGAGGCTCTGCTCGCCCACACCCTGACACACCGCCTGCTCGGCGCCGCGTATTGCACTCGTTTACAGCAGCTGATGCGCGACTCACGGCGCTACTTCCTCTCCCCCGGCATGCTCGCGCCCCTCGATGATGAGAGCGCGGAAGCGGCAACGCTGCTCTGGCAGCCATTAGGCGCAGGCATAGCCGGCGCCACTGCCCTTGTGGAGTCGCTGCTCATCGCGCTGCTGGCGACTGTCGCCCCCGGCACACCTGTGGAAAAAGAGGAAGGGGAGGAGAATGTGCCGCTCCAGGCGCTTATAATCCGGGCCTACATAACCGCCGCCCGCGAGCTGCGGGAGTCGGCAGCCGCCCACTCCATCGAGATGGACGGCCGCCACGCCCTCGGTATGATAGACAAGTTGCTTAACACCCACAGCATACCGCTGCAGGGAGAGCCGTTGACCGGACTGCAGGTAATGGGTATGCTTGAGACACGCGCCCTGGATTTCGACTACCTCATCATCCCCTCCCTCAACGAACGCATATTTCCACGCCGGCTCCGCCCCCGCACCTTCATCCCCGACGCGCTGCGGCGCGGCTTCGGCATAGCCACCGTGCGCTTCCAGGAATCGATATTCGCATACTATTTCTACCGCCTCATAGCCCGCGCGCGACGCGTGCATCTGCTCTACGACGCCTCGCAAGGGGGGCTGCGCAGCGGCGACCCCTCACGCTATCTGCTCCAGCTACGCCATCTGTTTCCGGGCTGTCCGCTCGAATGGAACTCCGCCCGCTTTACCATCACGTCGTCCCCGGCGCCGGGTCTGATAGTGGGAAAGCACGCGGAAGTACGCGCAGCGCTGGAGCGATATCTCAGCCCCGACTCCGGCCGCTCGCTCTCCGCATCCTCGCTGAAAGACTATATGGCCTGTCCTATGAAATTCTATCTCAAGCACATAGCCGGAAAGTCGGTAGAGCGCGAGCCGGACGAATTCATGGATGCCGTGACTCAGGGCAACATCCTCCACGAGACCATGCAGGAGATATACAATTCTCTGCCGCCCGGAGAGGCTCCCGGACCGCGCGAGATAACAGAGGCGACAGTGCGCGGCTGGCTCGACGGCACCCGGCCGATAGGGCGCCACGATGCTTACGCCGACATAGTGCGCGAGAAAATCAACCTCTATTATACCCATGCCGCTCCCGCTACCCCGCTGACCGGCGATGCCGAGCTGATCTCGCATGTGCTGCTGCTATACGTGAAATGGTGTCTTGAGGCCGACCTGCGGCTTACGCCCTTTACCTACCTCGCCTCTGAGATGCGGCGCGACAACATCCCGTACACGCTCCCCGACGGGCGCACCGTGAATATGACCATGATTATTGACCGCCTCGACCGCATCCGTATCAACGGCCAAGACGTGCTGCGCATCTCCGACTACAAGACCGGCGGCGACCCCACCGACTTCAAGAACACCGATGAGATTTTCAGCCCCGCCAAAGACCGCAAAGCCATCTTCCAGCTCATGCTCTACGCCGCGCTTCTGCCCCGGGCCGTTACCGGAATAGCCTCAGGCCGCCCCATCGCGCTTGCCATCTACAAGACCCGCGAACTGCAATACTCCGGCTACAACACAGCCGTTACCTGCTCCGGCACACCCGTAGACAGCCACCTCCCCTACCTCGGCCGCTACCGCGAACTGCTCGACACGACCCTGAGCGGACTCTTCGACTTCGGCACCCCCTTCACACAGACCGCCTCCCCCATCCCCTGCGCCTACTGCGACTACCGCCCCCTCTGCAACCGCTGATCCAACCGCCATACCCATATCAGCCACCGTTGCAATGTCGCGGCCCCCGCTAACGCCGTCGTAGCTCGCAGAGCCACCGTCTCGTTAACCCCATGATGGAGCGGCAGCGACTTCATGGGGTCAAGCCGCCCTGCAACCCAGCTACATCGCAGATGTTGCGCCAAAATACAACGCTGTACCTTTAGTGTTTTACTGCCCCTGCTTGGCAGCCAACCTCCACCATTTCACAGCCTCGGCTTATGACTGCGCCACTCCCTGCCCCAGACAGCAGAGACAGCATAGAAAACGCAGATACGGCATCTCCGGGGATGTGATTTGAAACTTTCCACAAATTCAGCGCGTTATAATTTTGTCAAATCACGCTTAATGTTTATCTTTGCACCATCTTTACCGAAATGATTAATAATCTATGGAAGACTTGAATAAAATAGTCAATCGTAACGGAAAACTCTCCGTGACTTTGGATGTATACGTCTTCATGGATGGAGATTCCTACATAGCCTACAGCCCGGCTCTCGATCTCAGCGGTTATGGAGAATCCGAAGAGTCGGCAAAGAATTCGTTCTCCATTGTAATGGACGAATATATCGCCTATGGAGTAGCACATCGCACACTTGTCAAAGATCTTCGTGCCCACGGGTGGAAAGTAAGATCTTTAAAGCAACGTAAAATGTCAGCGCCTTCATTCGACATAATGTTGCAAACCAATGACACCTTCAAAGACATACTGGAGAATAAGGAGTACCGAAAGATTGCAGAACCATTCCCAGTCATCGCATAAGCTATGAATACACAAAAGCTTTCAAACATTCCGTTGAAAGATTTTCGCGAGTTCCTGTCAAAGGCGGGGTGTCAGGCAGAAAGTGTCAAGGGTGGGCATGAGAAATGGACGAAACCGGGATTGTTTCGCCCGATTATTATCCAAACTCATATTGACCCTGTGCCGGAGTTTATTGTAAAAAACACTCTTCGTAATCTTGGATTGACAAAAGCAGATTTCTTTCGGATTCTATTCTGCGAATAATTCTATAGAACCATTCTCGCGCCTACTACGCGACTCACAAAAAACTTACATTACCGCGACATCCCCGGCAGGGATACTGTCAGCTTCCCCATATTACGGTATTGCCACTGCGATGATAGAAGCTGCTGGCTTCCGCTCCCCACATCGCTTCCGCGTCACGCTTGCAATCGCGGTAAAACTTTTCCAGGAGCTGCGGGGCGCCGTTTATTGTCATTTCATAACGGTCTCCATCAGCCGCAATCACGTAGAAGCGGCATGAAGGCGTGCCTCCGGAGTTCAGCGTAGCCGTCATCTCCCAGCCGTCATTTCCATTTTCGTCATACACCGTACGTTCATTCGCCTCAAATCCCTTTGATCTGAACAGACTCGTAAAACTGCTGCCGCTGCATCGGCTTACCTCTGCATACGTAGGAATCGCATCAAGTATCTTCTGCACTCGTACCAAAGAGTCATGACGGACTTTCTCCATGGCCAACGCTTCAGCCCTCTCGACCTCCGCCTGCGCCTCTGCCTCCTGTGCGGCAATGGATTCGCTCGGCAGACTGTCTGCCTGCAAATCGCGTGCCTCCATGGCGGCATCTGCCGTACGACTCTTATGATAGAAATAGACTCCCAGACTACCGGCCACAACGATGGCAGCCACCATAGCCCAGATAAGTCCTTTTTCACTGTTACTGCGTTTTCTTTGCCTATTTTCCGAGGGCAAAGGCGGCGGTGTCTTAATTTGATTCATAACGGATCTAAAGCAAGCGTTTTTCAGAACTCGCTGCTGAAATGGAAGCGTATGGCGGGGAAATCGCTCTGAGCCATCTGCAGCACATAATTGCTGTCGGCGAGGAAGACATCGCGACCCTCTTTGTCCAAGGCCATGAATTGCTGTTTGCGGCGCTTGAAGGCGGCCAAGGCTTCGTCATCGTCACTCTCTATCCAGCATGCCTTGTACAGACTGACCGGTTCCCAGCGACACTGCGCGCCATATTCGTGCAGCAGACGGTACTGTATTACCTCAAACTGCAGCTGTCCGACAGTGCCTATGATTTTCCGGTTATTGAACTGATTGATAAACAGCTGGGCCACACCTTCGTCCATCAGCTGATTGATGCCCTTGTCGAGCTGCTTCTGCTTCATGGGGTCGGCGTTCTCTATGTACTTGAACATCTCGGGGCTGAAGCTGGGCAGCCCCTTGAAATGCAGCTGCTCGCCGGAGGTCAGCGTGTCGCCTATCTTGAAGTTGCCGGTGTCGGGAATACCCACAATGTCTCCGGGATAAGCCTCGTCGACTACGCTTTTCTTCTGAGCCATGAAGGCTGTAGGCGCGGCGAAACGCAGTGTCTTGTCCAGGCGTATATGTTTGTAAGGGGCGTTGCGCTCAAACTTGCCGCTGCATACCTTCACGAAAGCGATACAGGAACGATGGTTGGGATCCATATTGGCATGTATCTTGAAGACGAATCCGCTGAATCCCTCCTCTTCCGGTCTTACTTCGCGCTCCATGGCCTGCACGGGCTGGGGCGCGGGAGCTATCTTTACGAAGCAGTCAAGCAGCTCCTTCACACCGAAAGTGTTGAGAGCCGAACCGAAAAATACGGGAGCGGTCTCGCCCCGAAGATATGCCTGTTCGTCAAACTCAGGGTACACTCCCTCTATCAGCTCCAGGTCTTCGCGCAGCTTGGCCGCGTCAGTCTCCCCTACCAGCTCGTCTACCTGCGGAGAATTGACATCGTCTATCTCCACTCGCTCCGACACCGTCTGCTTCGATGGGGTAAACAGGTCGAGTCCGTGTTCATAAATATTGTAGACACCCTTGAACTTGGCGCCGATATTGATAGGCCACGACAGCGGCCTGACACCTATTTTCAGCTCCTGCTCCAGCTCGTCCAGGATGTCGAACGGGTCGCGTCCCTCGCGGTCCAGCTTATTGACGAAAATAATCACGGGAGTGTTGCGCATGCGGCACACCTCCATCAATCGGCGCGTCTGCGTCTCCACACCCTTGGCCACGTCCACGACTATAATTACCGAATCCACGGCCGTAAGCGTGCGGAAGGTATCTTCGGCGAAATCCTGGTGGCCCGGAGTGTCGAGGATATTGATTTTATAGTTACCGTAATTGAAGCCCATGACCGACGTGGCCACAGAGATACCTCTCTGCTTCTCTATCTCCATCCAGTCCGAGGTAGCCGTCTTCTTGATTTTGTTGCTCTTTACGGCTCCGGCCACATGTATGGCCCCGCCGAACAGCAGCAGTTTCTCTGTAAGGGTCGTCTTGCCCGCATCAGGATGCGAGATTATGGCGAACGTGCGCCGTCTTGATATTTCGTCTGTAATTGCCATCTCTTATCTGTTTATGTCAACGAAGAAGCGGCGCAGAGAATCCTCCCAGCCGGGTATCTCCATGCCAAACACGCGCTCAAATTTTCCGGTGTCGAGCGCACTGTAAGCCGGACGCGAAGCCTTAGTGGGATACTGCTCGGTCGTGAGAGGCTTCACAGCGCAGTTGCCTACACCGGCGATGCGGAAAATCTCGCGGGTAAAGTCGTACCAGGTAGTCTGCCCCTTGCCGGTCAAATGATACAGGCCGGGATGCCACTCCACGCTGTCCATGACCCGTAGCACGGCCTCGGCCAGAACCGGAGCGTAGGTAGGCGTGCCGCGTTGGTCGGCCACCACCCCTATCTCATCACGTTCAGTGCCCAGACGCAGCATGGTCTTTACGAAGTTGCGGCCATAGACGCTGTAGAGCCACGCCGTACGCAGTATCACACTCTGTCCGGGCAAAATCCGCTCTACCTGCCGCTCGCCCTCCAGCTTGGTGCGGCCGTAGACACTGACCGGATTAGTCGGATCGGTCTCGATATAAGGGCGCGAGCCGGTGCCGTCGAAGACATAGTCGGTACTCACATGTATAAGCCTTGCGCCGTGGCGGCTGCAAGCCTCGGCAAGATTCCTCACGCCGTCCACATTGAGCAGACGGCAAGCCTCGGCGTCATCCTCGGCGCCATCCACATTGGTGTAAGCCGTGCAGTTTACCACATAATCCGGCTTCATGCGAGCCACAAGCGCCTCCACCGCCCCGGCGTCGCAGACGTCAAGACGTACCGCTCCGGCTGCCTCGGAGGCGTGCAGCCCGGCATAAATGCCGGAATAATCCGCGCGCCCCTCCACAAGAGAACGCACGCACCGGCCCAACTGTCCGTCGCATCCCGCGACCAATACTCGTTTCATGCCGCAAAATTACAAAAAACCTGCCGCCTACGCAAATCCCCTATCCGGACGCAAGCGCGGGAAGGCATCTATCATCGAGTCGGGCGTAATGTTCAGTATGCTTACTCCGCGACGGGATGCGTAGGCCGCTATGGTGTGGTAGGAACGGAAAGCCACGTACATGCTGTACAGGATGTCGTGCAGCCGGTAGCCGGCGTACTCTGTATTGACGCGCGTCTGCTCCTTTTTATCATCCTTATAGAAATGCGGCTGGACACTGACTACCCTGTTCCGGTCGTCTACACCGAGGGTGCGTGTCCACGTATGGTCGGCGCCGGCTATGTATATACGGCGATACCCCTCGCGCATGGCTATCATAAGCGATGGTATCAGCACATTACGCGGACGGGGCATGGCGAGTCCCTTGTCGTACAGGGGTCTGACCAAGGCCGGAGTCCCCTCTCCGGGTGTAAGATTGAATTTCTTGACTGTCAGGCGCGTGCCGACTGCAGCAGCCGCCTGCCGGTATCTGGCAGCCGGCACATAGAGGGTCATACCCCAGTCCGCGGCCCGCAAGTTGTCCCAGAGGCGGTCGACATTAGCGTCTTTGCCGGCAGTAAAGAAATGAGGGTCGGCCAGTACATAAAACTGCGGCCTCAGCTGCGCGAACTGAGGCGCATTGGCGGCGAAGTTTACTGCCAGACGGTCGCGCCCCATAAGAAACGAGCCGTTTTCCTCTATAGTGCGGTTGAGCGACGGGCCATTGCCGAGTACTGTCAGCTCCGCGCCTTCGCCGCGCCGGACTGCCGGGGAGGGGCGGCCAGAGCGCAGCATCACCTTGAGCCAGGAGGCCAGACCTGCCCCCACGGCGCCGCATGCCGCCACTGCTTTCTCAAATTTACTCATCTTCGTATGGATAATCAGTGTCGCGGCGCGCTATTACCTCGACAGTGTCATAAAATTTCATTCCCGTTGCCTCCGTGAGCCTTCGGTTGGAGAAAGTGGCGGAGGCCGTAAGTGTCTGCAGCTTTTCAGCGCTTATCAGAGACCGCAGCGGCGTCACGACCCGCGCTACAGTCGCAAATAGCTTCAGCGGCGTCAGCGGGACAGTCAGCAGACGCTTGTCGGTGCCGAAATTGCGTGTCATAGCGTCGGCAAGCTCGCGCACTGTCCGGTTATAGCCATCGCATACATTGTACACGCCCGGCAGTCCGAGTGTCAGACGCACGGCCTTGGCCACATCGCAAGCCATGACCAAAGATCGCCGCGCCACGTTGCCGCGTATATGGAAATAACGGCCTTGTCTTACGGCAGCGGCCATCTCTGCAAGACGCCCATGCATACCGGAGCCGGCCACCAAAGCGGGCCGGAGTATTGTAAGCGTCACACCGTGAGCAGCGCACCAGCTCTCACACTCTTTCTCTGCCCGGATTTTTGAACGGGCATATTCCGTGTCAGGACGCAGGAATGTATCTTCCGCCACGTCTTCGCCCGGATTGCGTCCGTAGACATGCACTGTGCTGATGAAAGTAAGCGTCTTGGGCGGAAAAGCCTCGAGAGACCTAAGCAGACGCTTCGTACCCTCGTTGTTGAGAGCGTCGGCACGCGCAGCTTCATCCGTACCGGCGACATGCACCACCGCGTCATAAGACCGGGTAAGTACGGGCGTCTGGCGCTCCAGATCGCACTCGGCACGGGAAAGAGTATGCACCTCCATATCAGACAGGGCGCGTCTCACGTGAGAGCCTATGAAGCCTGTGGCTCCCGTAAGCAACACTGTATGCAGAGTATTGTCAGTCATTTGTCAAATATATGAAAATATCGTTTCAGCAATCTCAGGGGGCTTGAGCCGCAGCCGTTGGCACGCAGCGAAAGCCACTTCTCGCAAGGGGTGCGCCACAGTCTGCTGGACATCCGGGCCGACACGCCTCCCCCGTTCATCAGTACCATCTCCATCGGCAGATACAGTCCGCGGGCCTTCTTTATAAGCAGTGCGCGTACAAGCCAGTCGAAGTCGCCGGCTATGCGGTAACTTGTCCGATAAGGTCCTACGGCATCCCACAATTCACGCCTTATATATATGGAGGGATGGGGAGGCATGAATCCGTCGCGCAGCATATCGGAACGGAAGCGGGCGCCGCTGTACAGGCGTCCCCGACTGCCGTCAGGCCGTTCATATCTTATATCGCCATACAGCAGGTCAGCGTCAGAGCCGGCCATCGCCTCGCTCACTCTGGACAGTACCTCGGAGGAAGCATAACGGTCGTTGGCGTTAAGCACGCCGAGCAAGGGCGCGTCAGCCAGCTCCATACCCTCGTTCAGAGCCGTATACAATCCTTCGCCTTTTTGCCGGACTACTCTTACCGGATATGGAGCAGCAGCCGCGTAGCGCGTACATATCTTATATGAGCCGTCCAGACTGCCGCCGTCCACTATCAGATGCAGACCCGGCGGCACTGTCTGCGACAGAACCGAGTCAATCATACGCGGCAGCCCGGAGCGCTCGTTGAGCACCGGAGTGACTATTGCTATTCCTTCGCTCATCCTTTCAAAAATATATATGCGCCGGTCAGACTGCCGGCGAGCGCCAGCGAGTAAACCAATGCGTAGATTTTAAACGCACGCCGCGTCACGACACCCTCTCTGACAGCAACGACGCACTGTACGGCCAGCGGAATACATATACCGAGGAAAGGAAGCCAGTAGCGGGCCACTGTGCCGGCGCTCATGAAGGCCACACCGCCGTAGCACATCGCCCACCATATTCCCCACAGGCCAAGACCGCCGCGGGCCTTGCGCCGGGGCGCGCACAACACAAACCAGCCCAACGCCAGCCCGCCGACCGCGTACCAAAGCAGCGACAGATGCGCCCAGACCACGCTGCGGGCTATATATGTATCCCGCGTGAAATTCCAAGGAAACGGAGGCAGATACTGGGCTACAAGACACACGGGCAGATATTTCACTCTCTCTTGCGGAGATATAAGCCAATAATCATCGACAATGGAGCGATAGTTACCCAGCGACCCGTATCCGAGCATAGAGGCAGAAAGCACCTTTTCGCGCTTCGGCGTGATGAAAGTAGTATCAGAGTCCTGCCGGAACTGCCGGCCTCCCGTCACGACGGCCATACACACCAAAGCGAGAAACAGAGGCATCGCCATCGGAATCCGGCGCCCGGGGCGCCGGGCAAGCCACAGGCGCGCCACGGCCAGACACGCGCCCGCCAGCATAAGCCAGCCTATCGGACTCTTGATGAACATCAATATCAGGCCGCCCGCAGCGCCGGCTATTATGGAACCGAGGCGTGTCCGGCCACGGAAAGCATCGGCCATGGCTACTGTCATCAGCATAGTGCCCAGACAACATGGAGCCTCTTTCATAAACATAGTGCCATAATAAGGTATGCTCGGCACCAGGGCGCAGAGCAATGCGCCGGCAAACATCATCTGCTGCGGCGCACGATGGGTAAACAGACGCACGCAGACCATGCCGCATAAGGCTACGGTGGCTGTCATACACAAGGCGTTGAGCAGCATCGGCAACAGCAGCGACGTAGATCCGGCCAGACGCAACAGCAACCCGGCTGTCATCGCAAATCCCTGATTACCGGCCATGGCGCCATAGTCTCCGGAGGCGGCCAGAAGCGCTTGCGAATATTCGCGGGCCGAATCGGAATATGGGGCGAGTCCGGGCGACTCCCAGCTGGAGGCATGCAGACAGTAGCCCGCAAGATTGAGCTCCATGCCGAAGAAGACCAAAGCCATAAATGCGCCTAACAGATAAGCCATACGATTGCTCCAGCATGGACCGGACAGCCGGCGGCACATCCACATCATAATAAAAATCGCCACCCCGCTGCCCAGAGCCGTCTGCGCAGCACCCTCCAAAGCCCACTGAGGAGCATCGGCGGAAGTTGTGCCGAACAGCAGCGGCGCGGCACAGGCCACGGGTATCCAGGCAGCCACCGCAGACATCAGCGCCGCCCGGGGCGCCGAGATGCGCTGCCCGGGAAACTGACACATATCTCCTATGGAAGAGTTGAAATTCATATCTTTTGCAAAATTAATGCTTTTTTAGGCATTAGAGCAGAAAATAGATAAAAATTATAAGCCTCCGTCAGTGTATCGGCATATCATGCAGGTGGTTGGAAAAACTGCATGGCGAAATTATTAACATTCTTTAAGAACTCGCGGCACAAAATATGCAGTAACTGTCACTGCAGGCATCTCGTGTCATTTGGCCGTGTCACGATTTTTGCTTACCTTTGCTTTACTAAATAACATGTCTAATCATTTAAACAGAAAAATACAATGGCTAACAACAACGCAGAAAACAAGAATCAGCTTCAAGTACAGATCAAACCTGAAATCGCCGACGGCAAGTACTCCAACCTCGCCATGATCGGCCACGGCCCCAACGAGTTTCTCATCGACTTCATCTTCGCCGCTCCCGGTATGCCCCAGGCTCCGGTAGTAAGCCGCATCATCATGTCGCCCGAAAACGCCAAGCAGCTCATGTTCGCGCTTACCGACAACGTACAGAAGTACGAAAAGAATTTCGGAGAAATCGTACAGAAGCGCCCCGCCGGCAACGACAATTTCAAGAACAACTGATAAACACCCGCCGACTGCATGGAGAGCAATCTTCTGATATACAACAGCCTGTCGCGTACCAAGGAGCTATTCAAGCCCCTGCACGAAGGTATGGTCGGCATGTATGTATGCGGTCCCACCGTATATGGCGATGCCCATCTGGGTCACGCCCGCCCGGCCATAACCTTCGATATCCTCTACCGCTATCTGCAGCATTTGGGCTACAAAGTGCGCTACGTGCGCAACATCACTGACGTAGGCCATCTGGAGCATGACGCCGACGAGGGCGAGGACAAAATAGCGAAGAAAGCCCGGCTTGAGCACCTCGAGCCTATGGAGGTGGTACAGCATTATCTGAACCGCTATCATCACGACATGGAGGCTCTCAACGTGCTTCCCCCCTCAATCGAGCCGCACGCTTCGGGCCATATCATAGAGCAGATAGAATACGTGAAGAAGATTCTCGACGCCGGCTACGCCTACGAGAGCAAGGGATCGGTATATTTCGATGTTAAGAAATATAACGCCGACCACAAGTACGGTATCCTGTCCGGCCGCAACATCGAGGATCTGGAAAGCAACACCCGCACCCTCGACGGCCAAAGCGAAAAGCGCGACCCGCTGGACTTCGCGCTGTGGAAGTGCGCCGCGCCTGAGCATATCATGCACTGGCCATCGCCCTGGAGCGAAGGTTTTCCGGGCTGGCATCTGGAGTGTTCGACCATGGGACGCAAATACCTGGGTGATACATTTGACATCCACGGCGGCGGTCTCGACCTGCTCTTCCCCCACCACGAGTGCGAGATAGCCCAAAGCGTGGCCGCGCAGGGACATCCGGCCGTGCGCTACTGGATGCACAACAACATGATTACCATCAACGGACAGAAGATGGGCAAGAGCTACAAGAACTTCATCAATCTGGAGGAATTCTTCGCCGGCTCCCATCCTCTGCTCGACAAGGCTTACGCGCCTATGGTAATCCGCTTCTTCATCCTCCAGGCCCACTACCGCAGCACCGTGGACTTCAGCAACGCCGCTCTGCAGAGCGCTGAAAAAGCCCTGCAGAAGATGACCGACAGCTACAACCGCCTGCAGAATCTCTCGCCGGCGGAGAAGTCCGGCGTAGAGCTGCCTGACTACAAGGAGCTCTGCTACGAGGCGATGGACGACGACCTCAACACTCCGCAGGTCATAGCCCATCTCTTCGATGCCTGCCGCGTCATCAATTCGGCAAGCAACGGAGAAATCAGTCTGTCGGCCGCCGACATCGAGTCGCTGCGCTCACTGATGGACACATTCCTGATTGACCTGCTCGGCATACGCATGGGGCAGCAGCAGGAGAGCGCCGGCTCACTCAAGCCATACGAGGAAGCCGTCAATCTGCTCATGGAGGTGCGCGCCAAGGCCAAGGCCGCCAAGGACTGGGCTACGTCCGACCTTATACGCGACCGTCTGGCTCAGGCCGGTTTCGATGTCAAAGACACTAAGAACGGCGTGGAATGGAGCGTAAAGTAACAGGGTCCCGGAGATGAGGATACTTATAGTCAACGGACCTAATCTGAATCTGCTCGGAAGACGGGAGCCGCATATCTACGGCGCCCGCTCTTTCGAGTCGTATCTGGATGAGCTACGCGAAACATTCCCTGACACAGAGCTTACCTACTTCCAGAGCAACAGCGAGGGAGAGCTGATAGACCGGCTGCACGCCGCCGCATACGGCGCGGAGACAGACAAGGCCGATGCAGTGGCGCTCAACGCCGGAGCATATACGCATTACTCTGTAGCCCTGGCAGACGCCATCGCCGCCATCGCGCCGCTGCGCGTGGTGGAGGTGCATATCTCCAATGTCAATGCGCGCGAGGAATTCCGCCGCCGTTCGGTCATCGCACCGGTATGCGCCGGCACGATAGCCGGCTTCGGGCTGGATTCCTACCGGCTTGCCATAGAAGCCCTGAGCCGATGACGCTTGAGCAATACATAGAGGAACATACATCCCCGCCCCCCGCCGAACTTCAGTCAGTCGAGCGGGCCACCAACCTGTATCTCCACAATCCGCGCATGTGCTCCGGGGCTGTGCAGGGGCGTCTGCTCAAGATGCTTACACTGATGATCAGACCACGCCTGGTGCTGGAGTTAGGCACATATTCGGGCTATTCCGCCCTGAGTATCGCCGAAGGACTTGCCAACGATGCCGTGCTTCACACCATCGAGGCCAACGACGAGCTTGAAGACTTCATACGCGCTAACCTGAGCCGCAGCCCCCACGGGGGCAAGGTGCGTCTGCACATAGGCGACGCCGCCGAGCTGACCGACACCGTAGCTCCGGGCGAAGCATTTGACCTCGCTTTCATCGACGCCGACAAACGCGCCTATCCGCTCTACTATGACAAGGTCAAACGGCGCATCAGACCCGGCGGGTACATCGTGGCCGACAATACACTCTGGGACGGACATGTAGTGGAGACCGGACACGACGACGCCCAGACCGAGGGCGTAAGGCGCTTCAATGACATAGTGGCATCAGACCCCGATGCGGAGCAGGTAATTCTGCCATTGCGCGACGGTCTGACCATCATCCGGTTACGATAGCCGGTTCCCGCAATGCGGCCTCGGCAGGACAACTTTTTGAAGCGGGGCGCGTTGTATAAATGTACGAAGCGCTCCATATCGACGGCAATCCCGCTCCTTCGGCTGACCCCGATACGGAGGCGATGACTGAATTAATAAAGGAAAACTATGGAAGGAAAAAGACAAGCTAAGATATCGCGGATGCTCCAGAAGGAGCTGAGCGAGATATTCCGCAAGCAGACCGCTGCCCTGGGCGGCGTGCTGGTAAGCGTCAGCAGCGTGAAGGTCAGTCCCGACCTGAGCATAGCCAAGGCTTACCTGAGCATATTCCCTTCGGACCGGGCGGCAGATATATTATCAAATATCAAGGCTCAGAGCAAGACCGTAAGATACGAGCTGGCGGCACGCGTGAAACAGATATTGCGCAAATGCCCGGATCTGCAGTTCTATCTTGACGACTCGCTTGACTATATCGAGAACATCGACCGCCTGCTGGCTTCAGACCCGCATCTGCACGACGAGGTCCAGGAGGGGGAATAACACAATACTCAGCGGCTGCCTGGCATCAGCAGCCTGTTCAGCAGACTCCATATTATAATTATAGGAAAGACGCTTGGGTTAAGAATGGCATGGCGCTACCTCTTTTCCCGCAAATCACATAGCGCTGTCAACGTAATAGCTATCGTCAGTGTATGCGGCGTCGCCGTGGCCACTATGGCGATAGTCTGCGTATTGTCTGTATTCAACGGCTTCCACGATGTAATCCTGAGCCGCGATTCGCGCATCACGCCCGATGTGGAGGTGACCGCAGCCGGCGCGCCCTGCATAGACAACGCCGACTCACTGTTGAAGACGATACGCCGCGTGGAGGGCGTACGGACAGCCACGCCGATAGTGGCTGACAATGCCGTGGCATACCGCGATGCGCGGCAGATACCCGTAAATCTGCTGGGAGTGGAGGCTGCCGGCTATCGCCGGGCTACGGCGGTGGATTCATTGCTGTGGCGCGGCAGCCGGTTTGACGTTACATACGCCCCGGCCGGAGGCGGCGACGGGACACAGACGCTTACGGCACAGCAGAGCGCGGCGATAGAACACACGGCTGCCGCGGAATTTGACGAAGACGCTCTCTTCGCCGATATAGCCGACCCGGTTACGGAAACGGCGGAGAATCATACCCGGACTGAAACGCCGGCTCCTATGAGCGTGGTCAGCGTAGGGGTGGCCGACCGGCTCGGACTGACCGAAGGAGATGGCGATGGAGGTATAGTACTGTTTGTGCCTCGGCGTACCGCCACACTGAATGTGGCCAACCCGGCGGCTTCGTTCATGGCCGACTCCATCGGGATCAGTGGAATAATTGAGTCCGATCAGAGCGAGTTTGACAGCCAGACCATCATAGTGGACATAGAGCTGGCCCGGCGTCTGCTGGAGTACACCTCCGAAGCAACTGCCGTCTATGTCTCGGGCGCAGATCCGTCGCAGTCCGGCCGTCTGGCCGAACGCATTCGTCAGACGTTGGGACCGCATTATCTCGTAAGAGACAGAATGGAGCAACAGACCGTGAATTTCCGTATGATTTCCATTGAGAAATGGGTAACTTTCCTGCTGCTCTCGTTCATACTTATCATAGCGTCATTCAATATTATCAGCACTCTGTCCATGCTGATAGTAGAGAAGCGCGGCAATATATCCACCTTGAGCCGCATCGGCGCCTCACGCCGGTTCATCGGCGACATCTTCTTTTGGGAGAGCATCATCGTATGCCTGATAGGGACCATAGCAGGCATAGCCCTCGGCATTAGCCTGTGCTTGCTTCAGCAACATTTCGGCCTGATACAGATTTCTGGAGACCCGGGCACTCTGATAGTAAGCGATTATCCTGTCAGCGTTCAGCTCACTGACATAGTAATGGTGCTGCTCCCATCAGGAGTCATAGCCGTGGTCACGGGATGGATATCCTCGCGTTTCGCCCGCCGTATGGTCGGATAAGGGTGCGAAACATTATTGTCCTCGCAGAAACTTACAAACTTTTTCGTATATCGGTTGTTTCTATCTAAGACGGAATTGATGAAAACAGATGATTCCGCTATTTTTCTACTAAACAAATATTTTCAACTGTTATGAAAAAGATTTTTCTCTCGGCAGCCGCACTCGCAATGATCTGCCTCGCATCTTGCTCTAAAAAAGATAACGCTCAGGACACCGCAGTAATAGAGGAGGCAACCCTCATCGAAGAAACTGTGACCCAAGACACCAATATATCCGACGACCCGCAGGCTCCGGCCGAACTCAGCGAGCAGGCAAGCCAAGAGGCTTCGGAGGCAGCAACCAATGCTTCGGAGGCAGCCAAGGACGGAGCCGCCGCGGCTGAAGACGCAGCCAAGGCAGGCGCAGCTGCCGGTAAAGAAGCTTTGGACAAAGGCAAACAAGCCCTCAAGGACGGCGCGGCAAAAGGCAAGGAGATGGCTGAAAAGGGCGCTGCCGCTGCCAAAGACGGCGTAGAGAAAGGAAAGGCTGCCGCAGCCGACGCCTTGGACAAGGCTGCCGACAAGCTCCGCAAGTAACCTATACCTATAATAATACAGCTCTATCTGAGGACTGTATATAGATAATAACAATGGGAGGCGCCCCGATACAGGACGCCTCCCATTTTTATAGTTATCCGTCAGCCTCATTCGGCCGCGGGCTGCTGCGCAGTGGCGGCAGCATGCTTCTTGTTATAATTCTCAAGGCCGGTTTCCAGGAACTTGATGTAGTTGTCTACATTCTTGCCGTTATTATAGTCCATAGCCTGCGACAAGGGCTTGCCATTGTGGTCTATGATGATATGATACGGCTGAGCCATGATACCGAATTTCTCGCTCTCAAGGAATCCCCACAGCTCGCCTACAGTCTCAAGTATGACAGTCTCGCCGTTGCGGTTCTTCTTGATAATCTGCTCGGGAAGCGGAGTGCGCTCGTCGACCATCAGGGAGACAAGGATGAATTTGTCGTTGATGATGTTGCGCACCTCGTCGTTTGTCCAGACGGCGCCCTCAAGCTCGCGGCAGTTGGTGCAGCCGTGGCCGGAGAAGTCGAGCAGAATAGGCTTGTCTTCGTTCACACCGAGAGCCACACCCTCCTCATAGCTGTGGGAGCGGGCCTTTACCTCGCCCTCAAAAAGAGAGAAGTCCTGCGTAGTACTCGGCGGCGCGAAGGCGCTGATGGCTTTCAGCGGAGCGCCCCACAGACCGGGCAGCATATATACGGCGAAAGCGAAGCTAATCAGCGCGAGCATGAAGCGGCCCACGCCGGTCTTCTCCACCTTGGAGTCGTGGGGGAAGCGAAGCTTGCCGAGCAGGTAGACACCGAGCAGGAAGAAGATGACTATCCAGAGGCAGAGGAACACCTCGCGGTCCAGGATGCGCCAGCCGGTAGTAAGGTCGGCGATGGAGAGGAACTTCAGCGCCAGGGCCAGCTCAAGGAAGCCGAGCACTACCTTTACGGAGTTCAGCCAGCCGCCGCTCTTGGGCATGGACTTCAGCATGGTGGGGAACATGGCGAACAGCGTGAACGGCAGAGCCAGGGCACGGGCGAAGCCGAACATGCCGATGGCGGGAGCCAGATAGTTGCCGCTGGTGGCAGCCTCGACAAGCAGAGTGCCGATAATGGGGCCGGTGCAGGAGAAGGATACCAGGGCAAGAGTGAAAGCCATGAAGAATACGGAGAGCATACCGGTGGTGGAGTCGACCTTGGAGTCCATCTTGTTGGTCCACTTCGACGGCAGAGTCAGCTCAAAGCCGCCCATGAAGGAGATGGCGAAGACTACAAGCAGAAGGAAGAAGAAGACGTTGAAGATAGCGTTGGTCGACAGTGCGTTGAGCGCGCCTTCGCCGAAGATGGCCGTGACGAGCAGACCGAGTATGACGTAGATTACGATGATGGAGAGACCGTAGACAGCGGCTGTACGCACTGACTTGGCGCGCGTCTTGTTCTGCTTGAGGAAGAAAGATACTGTCATAGGAATCATGGGCCATACGCAGGGGGTAATCAGGGCGATCAGGCCGCCGAGGATACCGGCGATGAAGATGGCCCAGAGGCTTGCCTCCTTCTCCTCTTTGGAGAGCGCCTTGACCTCGGCCTCTACATTTTCCCAGAGAGCGGAGTCGGCAGCAGTGGCGCCGACAGCGGCAGCGGCGCTGTCAGCCACAGAGTCAGGCAGCATGGCTGCCACGGCCACGGTGTCAGCGGATTTCTCCTCGACTATTACCTCTTCGGCTTTCTCCTCCTCTTTCTCATCTTTTTCCTCGCCGGCTACTTTCGCCTTGCCGTTGAGAATCTCAGCCTTGTTGAAGTTATGGCATCCGCTGTCATTGCAGGCCTGGCCGGTAATCTTGACAGTCAGCGAGAAGTCGGCCTTCGTAGGCTTGAGCTTCTGGGTAAAGGTCACGCTGCCGGTATAGTACTTGGCGGGCATGCCGTCCTCGTCTGTCTCGGCTATGAACTTCTTAGAAGGCACAGGCGTGCCGACAAGAGTAGCGCCCTTGGGTGTGACTGTAATCTTGAGCGGATTCTCCATACCGCCGTGATTGAAGTCATAGAGGTGGTAGCCGGCGGCTACGTTGGCGGTAATCTTGAGAGCCGGATGATCGGTATTTTCATCGACAAGCTTGTATGACCAGACTACAGGGTCAGCGCCCTTCATGCCCAGCACGGCAAACATGACGAATGTAAAAACTAAAGCAAGTGTCTTTTTCATTTGCGTATATAGATTTAATTATTTTCAGCGGGAGCCTGATTGTAGATGGACTTAAGCAGCGAAGCCTGTATCACGCGGCGGCTGTCGGTATAGAAAAGGAAGCCCACCACCTGACAGTTCTCGGCCTTCCAGGCGTTGTCGAGCGTGATGGAGCCGGAGCCTTCTATGCTCTGCGCGGGCAGGTGGCCGTCGCCGTGAGCGGTGCCCCAGGTGCCGTTGAGCGCGGCGCGGAGCACATGGTTGTTCTCGTAGTTGGGGACAATGCCGCCGGGGGCGTTCTTGTCGGCCTGCACTGTGATGATACCGTTCTCCACGAGCCAAAGCTGATATGACACCGGTTCCTTGACACCGTCTACAAACTCCACAGAATAGTCTACGTTGAGCTTGCGTGTCGCCTCGTCGTAGCCGCATGTCATGGATATATTAACGGGCGACTGGAGCTGAAGAAGATTGTAGACTGGTGTACCCCAAGTCGATGGTGTAAGCTGAAGTTCACGGCCGTCAAACTTCGTGCGGTCGAACATAGCCGATGGCAGACCGCGCGAAGGGCCGTCGTATGCGCTGAAATAGTCGGAAGCGAGCTGAGTGCGCAGATCGCCGCCGGGTATAGGAATGGGAGGATTGGTAAGCTGCGGCATCTGGTTGGGATACTCGGCGACAGCTATCACATTGTCGCCGTATGTCTCATGCAGGGCTGCCACTGCGGCAGCTCCCTCCGGACAGTTGTTGCAGTTGGCGCCGGTAAACTCCTCGATAAGCACCGTCTTGTCGGAGTGCGGGCGCTCTACGGGGATGAAGCGGTCTTTTTCATCAATATTGTCGCAGGCGGCCAGAGAGCAGAGTGTGGCTGCGGCCGCGAGTATATGAAGTGTTTTCATCTGTCTTATTTATCAGAAAGTGTAGTTATAAGTTATGGTAAAGCCCTTAGATGCGGGTACCCAGCGGCAGATACCGCCCGAGCAGTTGTAGCCCTCGCGGGTGCGGCCGTAGGCCACATAGAAGCGGTTGCGCAGATAGTTGTAGGTCACGCCGAAGGTGTAATAATTCTTGGTCGTGGGGCCGAGCTTCGCGTCGTGGTTGAAGTTCTGCATGTCAGTGATGGTAAACATCCAGTGGGGAGCCAGCGACAGCTCGACGGTAGCGGCCAGCCAGTCGCCCAGGTCCTGCTCGGTATGGAGCCACTGAGCCTCGAAGCGGAGCTGGGTGCGCGGCTTGATTTTCCACTGGCCTTCGAATATGAAGGTGTTGGCTGTTACCATATCGCCGTTGACGCCGTGGCCCAGAACCACTTTCTGATTGTATTTCTGGAACAGATAGAAGAACGTGAACTGGAAGCTCTTGGAGAGTTTCTTGTTCAGCTCGAAATTAAGGTCGCCGTAGTAGAGCTCGCCCATCTTCCAGAAAGGAGTGCCGAAGCCATCGGAACCTACGGGGTAGGATGCGGGGACGTGGGCCGCGCCGGCGGGATAGTCGCGGTCAAGGCCGGCGATGTAGCTGCCCGACAAGCGGACACTGGTGCCATACTTGCCGCCCAGCGGAGTCTTGCGCTTGAAGGTGTAGCGCACCTCGCCCTGGAAGGCCCACTCTCCGTCGGCCTGCGTGGCGTAGGGATACATGGCGGCCAGCGCGTAGGTCTGGGTCATGGTAAAGGCGGGCAGGTGGTTGATAAAGGAGGATATACCGGTCATGCCACGGTCCGAGCGCCAGCTCATATTGTCGGAGCGCTTGGCCTGCAGCAAGGCGCTGAAGCCCTTGGCGGCATAAGAACCGGAGAGCAGGAAGGCGGATCCGCGACGGTAGGTATAATGGTTGTCGGCAGAAGGCTCGTTGTTTTTAGTAGCGGCCTCGGCCAGAATGTTGAAGTCCTTGATTTTCGCGTTCAAGCGGGCATCGAAAGCGGCTGTGTTCTCAGGCAGATTGAGACGGTAGGCATTGTCAGCAGTGAAGACCGTAGTCTCCTTCTCGTGCTTGCCCACGTATGAGAAACCAGCTGTCAGCCCGTAATCGGAGCCGAACGCCTTGGGAAATGCTTCGGCGAGATTCCACTCTACGTCGCCGCCCCAGAGCCAGGAGGAATTATGCTCCCAATAGCGGCGCTGCTTGCCGCCGAGAGCCGTCAGCGAGACGCCTCCGCCGGGGTTGAGCTTGATGCGTCCGCCTCGTATGGCGTTGTCAATGCCCAGCGAGCGCTCCTGATATGTACGCAGAATCAGGCCGGAGCCAAACTGCTCGTAGAAGTCGCCGGCCGTAACCGACAGCCCCTTGTAGTGACCCGTAGCCCAGAAATAAGGCACGCCCCATCCGGCGAAATCCTTCTCATAACCGGGCAGAGGCCATTTGGCCCACTCGAAGCGTCCGCCCAGCGACAGGTAGGGAGCCGTAAGAGTCAGGTCGAAATAGGTATTGTTGAGCACATCGGCGGCGTAGACATCGCGGTCGGTATGGGGTATGCCCATACCCTTGTCGGTCACCGGAATCAGGAACTCGGTCTGCACGCTTCCCGACAGGCGGATTTTGCGGAACCAGTTGGGTTCTTTTTCTTTCTTAGGACTGAGGGATGAATAGCCCTGCGCTACCGATGCCGAGTCCGGCTTCTCGGCTGTGACGCCTTCGGCCATGACGGCTGCCGGGAGCATCAGCGCGCCGGCACAAAGATAGATATATCTGCGTTTCACTGTAAGTTGATATAGGTTGCTTGAGTTAAAAAATATATTCGGGAGAAGAGGCTTCATGGTACGCCCAAAGCCGGACCGCAAGACTGCGCCGGCTCCGGGATAAGGTTGCAAATAGGTGGTTCAGTGAGTGTCGCGTATCGGGAATCACTTGCCGGTAAGCTCGCGGAGTTTCTCGATAATCTCCTCCTCGCCGCCGTCGACATAGCCCTTGTGGTTCCATACCACATTGCCCTGGCCGTCGATGATGAAAGCGTGGGGAACATCGCTCACGCCCATCTGGCGCTTGAACTCGCCGTTGGGGTCGAGCAGTACCTCATATTCCCAGCCGGAGCCCTCGACAAAAGGCTTTACCTTGGCTATATTCTGAGCCTCGTCGATGCTTACGGCGATGAGCTTCACACCTGTCTCGTCCTGCCAGTCGGGATACACCTCCTGTATAGCCTTGAGCTCGCGCTTGCAGGGTTTGCACCAGGTAGCCCAGAAAGAGATGACCATCGGCTTGCCGTCGTTGGAGAGCTGAGCCGTGTTGACAGTGTTGCCGTTCACGTCCTTAAGCTGCACCGAGGGAAGCTCGGCGAACGCTGCGGGGATAGCCAGAAGGGCACCCATGATGAGCATAGTGATTTTCTTCATCGTATTTTATGGTTAAATGGTTAATATTAAGCTATTTATCATTCCTTCAAGGCTTCTGCGGAGCAGCTTTCCGCCGCTGTGGCGGCTGGCCGCCTGCTGCCTTGTATATGTATTAGACAATAAATCGCCTCAAAGTTACAAATAAAAATTGATTTTTCCCCTTTTTACCCATATCAATTTTTAATTATTCTTCTTTACTCCGGTTTTCCTCTCTTGGAAATCCGCACTCGTTCAGCCCTCTATGGCATATTATCTTCCGCCCGGGGCGATCTCGCTGCCAGCCGACTGACTTCGGTCTGCAATGGCATTGACCCGGCGCTTGCCGAACATGTAGGAAACCTTGACCTCGAACGAGACACCCAGATTCTCCGGACGGATGCTGTAGCCGTAGTCGGCGTTGCTGTAGGAGACGGCGGTCCGATTATTCGTGATATTACGTATGTCCAGACTCAGGGAGACATCATTGGCTAAATATTTTGTCAGGCCGATATCCAGAAAATCGCGTGTTTTGTATGTCTGAGTCACACTTTTTGACGGCCCCCACAGTACATTGCTTATGTCCACCTTGAAATTCCAGGGAGCTATGATGAATGTAAGATCCGTGTTCTGGCGTACTTCCCAGCCGGAATATCCGATATTCGACCCGTCGGCCCAGGCATGCACATTGTTGTAATACAGGTTGACAGTGGCGCTGAGTCTCATGAATCTGGCAAAAGTGTCGTAGTAGCCGGCCTCGAACAGGAAGCTCCGGCTGTCGCCAAGGTTGCCGATGGTGGTGACCGTCTTGCCCTGGCCGTCGGTAAAGGTATAATCTGCCGCCATATTGTCGTCCTTGACCAGGCGGGCGACTGCATGTATCTTGTTGAGCAGCGAGTAGCGGAGCGACAGCATGTATCTACGGCTGTTTTTCAAAGCGGGGTTTCCGGTGGTGTAAGTGGACGGAGAGGTCTCGATGCGGAAAGGATTCATATCTCTGACTCCCGGGCGCGAGACATATTGGCTGTACTCCAGCGCCAGGCTCTGAGAGGCGCGGGGCAGACTGAAAGAGATGCTCGCATTGGGCGATAGATTCCAGTCGTTGCGCCTGAAGGTTTGCGAAAGCGACCGCTGCACCCCTTTGGCATGGTCATATTCTCCGCTGAGGCCGACAGCCATGCTGAACACGTTGCTCCACTTGCGCCGGTAGTCGGCATATATCTCAGCCGTGTAGTCGTCATATAGGAAGCTGTCTTCCACATCGCTGCGCGTCTCCCGCCGGTCGGTACGCGCGTAGTTGAGCCTGAAGCCGGCAGACAGGCTGCCTCCTTGAAGGAAATAATGGGTATAGTCCGCCTCGGCATGGGCGACTTCGCTCTCGTTGACATAGCTCTCCGATGCGGTCAGGAGATCGTTCTCGGTGTATTCGGTGTCGCGCTTCTCCTTGTTGCTGGCATACCATGCCGAGGCATCTATACCGGAGCCGTTGTCATCGGTCTGCAGCGTGTAAAAGGCCATGCCTGAAAAGAAGGGGCGCGTGAAAGGCTCCCGCGACAACTGGAAAACCTGACAGCTTCCGGCTCCCGCGAATCGAGAGACTCGGCCGATGTACGCTGCCGGTAGCCGGAAGCGGATGTGGCGAAAGTGACTCCGAGCTTACTGACGGAAGTAAAATCGTATGTGGCTGTCATGCCGAGCGAGAGGCTGTTGCCGATCAGCACACGATGGCTGTCGTTTTCCACCTGATAGCCATCTTTCTTATAGTCGTATAGCGACCGGCTGTGGGCATCGGTATTGATATAAGAATAGCCGGCCGAAAGAGCCGCGTTAAACTTGTCATGCGCGTAGCCCAGGTACACCGACGGCATCGTGACGTTGCCACGGGCGTCATTGCTTGACGACCGCCATGCGGCTTTGGCTGAGCCTACCAGGCCCTGGTCCGGTTCGCTCATAATCACGTTGACTATTCCCCCCTGAAAGCCCGGGCCGACCATATTGCCGGGATTGGTAATTATCTCAACGCGCTTTATATCTTTTGGCGGCACGGTCGCCAGCATTGCAAAAGCGGCGTTCTGCCCCATGCGCGGCGGCTTGCCGTTGATGTAGAGCAGCGAGCTGCCTTTGCCGAGAATCTCGACCGCGTTGTCTCCCGCCGTGACAAGAGGCACGGTCTTCAGCACATCTTTGGCAGTCATCACTTCGCCCGGCAACGCATCAGGCAGATAGACATATCTGTCGGCCTCGCGCGTCAGGGTGCCGGGAGCGGCGGCAGTCACAGTCACTTCGCCAAGATCAGAGGCAATGGCTTCCAGCACCACAGTCAGCTCGCCGCCGTCATATACCAGATTCTGCGGCTTGTGGCCGAGAGCCGTAGCATTCACCAGATATCTGCCCGAAGGAGCCTGCACACGGAAACGCCCCGAGGCATCAGTAATATCCGAAGCCACAAACGCGCTGTCTGACGGTGCAAGCAGCGTAATGACGCATCCCCTTACCGGATTGCTGTCCGCATCCCTCACTTGCCCGGTCACATCGGCTTGAACCGAAGCCGCACAAGCCATCACTACCGAGGCCATGCCAAATTTTACCAACTGTGACTGCTTCATCAATACATCGGTTATTTTTTAGCGACTCCGAGGGAGCCAAGAGTTTAATCCGTTAAAAATCTGATGTTCAGCATGAAAATTTAACACTAAAAATTTGGTCAAGTCGCTGAATTTCAGTAACTTTATGGTATCTGACCACAC
>JAGBIJ010000056.1 GCA_017935045.1 Muribaculaceae bacterium | reverse complement strand
GTGTACGGAGGACTCTGGGATCTGTTACTGAAGAGAAGAATTCTATTGGGGTATTGTTGTTCGTCATATATCATTAACGGCTATCAACCGCTTTTAATTGGTCAATAGCCGTTAAGTTTATTTAAGATGCGTCTGCCGTGTTCCGTCCGAAGCCTCACTCCGCATCCTCAGACGGCTCTCCAATCGATTCAAGGGCGCCCATAAGCAATAGAGCTTTCATCATATCCAGCTTCTTCTGACAGCGCCATATCGAGCCGCTTCCTACAGTATGCTCAGTGTCCGGCATGAAAGGATGCGTCGTGTTAAACCAGTCTACAAACCGCTTGATTCTGTCATAACCTGTATCGCCATCCTCTCCCGACTCCATCCACGCTTCATATTCCTGCGGCCGGGCCGGGCCGAGCAGAAAATAGTTATATGCCTCCCAGTGACCGGCCTCCATAACTTTTTTCTGAAACTCCAGCAGATACATACTGTCGCCATACAGCCCTTCCCCCTTGCTGAAATAGACTTCGGCAGCTACGCGGCGTATGCGAGCCACCTGCTCTATACTGGCCGTATACGGCACCGTATCAAGCAACAGGCTTATTGCTCCCTGCCTCAGACACGACTCATAGATGCCCGGAAAACCCAGAAACACCTCTCCGGTATTGCTGTTTACCCTCGTATCATGCGACGGACAGATTTTGACCGTCACATCGCCCTTGTCAAACCTGATATCGTCAGCATACACCTGCATTATGTCATAAGCCATCTCGTCATGCCTGTCCTCCTTGGACGGAGCAAGCAATATCTCCGTCTCGCCGTAGACCAGCCCCCAGGCCGGCACCGTAGAGTCGAAATACAGCTGCGCGGCTCTGAAATAATTGGACGCGAAAGCCGGTTCGGCATCTATGCCTTTCTCATAATCCGCGAGAGCTTCATTGAGATTGCCCTTCTTTCCCTTCACAATACCTCGCTCCAGATACAGATAGCCGCTGTCCGGAAAGCGCTTCAGCCCTTCATCGTAAGCTTTGAGAGCCTTTTTGCTCTTTCCGTCCATGTCAAGAGCATTACCATACATGGCGAAAGCCTGCGGCTCGGCAAATCTGCACTTCGTCAGCCGCTCAAGAAGACTGACAGCCTCCTTATAGCGACCCGTGCGGTACAGCACAAGCGAATACTCATACAGCACAAGATAACTGTCCGGATACTGTTCGGCAAGCTCCTCAAAATCCTGAAGCGTAGCCTCGCCCAGACCCTCGTCAGCCAGAGTGATGGCATTGTACAGCTGCTTCATGGCAGCGTCCGGCAGCGGATCGTTATTGAGTTCCCCGCCGCGTCCCCCGGAGGCGCCCCAGGCCACCGGCACAACGGCCAACAACAGACAGAGTGTATGCAATACTTTCATAATATAAACGGTTTTTATCGGTTATACCGCGCCAACCTCCGAATCAGAAAGGCGACACATTTCAGCCTCTAAAATTAATCAAAATAACCTTCATATCCAAATTTCAGGCGACTTTTATCAAAAAAAGGGCCGGAAACGACTGCTTCCGGCCCTTTTCAATATCAGATTTAGATTATTCCTTTACCAGTATCTTATAGGCAGCCTTACCGGCCTTTACCGTATAGACTCCGGCCGGAACGCTCACAGCATTGTGAGCCGCAGCCTTACCGCTCCAGCGGCACAGGCCGTCGATACCGTACACAGCCGTCTGCTGGCCGTCGAAGCCGACCAAATGGATAGTGCCGGGCGTAGTGTAGACTACCTGGCTTCCGCCGGTCACGTCATTCACTCCGGAAGCCTGGATATATACTGTATTAGACTTCATGCCGCGCGAGCCGTCGCCCAATACAGGGATTACATTATAGGCATACTTAGCGTTGCGGTCAGCAATGGTGGCGTCACGGTAATATCCCGCTGCCTTGGCGGCAGCCGATATCACTTCGCCATCACGTACTATATCGTAAGCTACTACAGTCTCACCGCCGTTTGCAGGAGTATAGGAGATACCGTCTATCATGATGGCGAAAGCATCGTTAGACACATAACGCAGAGCGAAATACTTCGCGTCCTCAGGGAGCGTTACCTCTACATCCTCCCAGGTGCCCTCGCTGGTCTTTACCGTTTCAAGCAGCTTGAAGTCAGCCGGGGTATCGCCCGTAGTGGAATAGAGTATCTGAAGTGTCTCCTCATATTCGTACGACAGAGCGCTTACGCCAAACGAAACCTTGCTGCCGCCCTTTACTTCAGGTGAAATCAGCCAGTCGTCGGCATCCGGAGCGCCTTTGCCGTCGTCGATGGGCGAGAACGCTATGGCAAACTTGTCGCCGTCATACTTATCAAGCACCTCTTCGCCAAGGTAAGCATTAAGTTCGCTGATGCTCCATACCGCGAAGGCAGCGCGCGGATAATAGTATCCGAATTCCTCCAGACCGTAGACTATACTGTTGTCCATATCCAGATTCTGGAAGTCATTCAGGAATGCGGGCATCTCCTCGCCTACTGTCTCACCCTCGAAGCTCGCCTTAGCCATACCTGTAGTCGGTTCGGTCCAAGCCAGGTCTATATAGTCGTCGCCGGCATCCACGCCACGCAGGTCGAGTACCAGAGGCTTGTCGCCTATATACAGCCACAAAGTAGATTCCGCGCTGTCATTCAGAGGATTTCCATCGGGAGTATCGAATGCGAACGAAAGCTTCGGACGCTGGCCCCAGTCGGCTTCCGGAGTCAGCTCCAGCGTCAGCTCAGCCGTCTGGCCAGGCTGCAGCTCGCCGCCCTCGGCTACATTCTCCACAAGCAGTACATCGCCATAGCGGCCTGTCAGAGTCCATTTGCCGGAGCGTACCTTACCCGGCTTCGTGCCGTTGTTTCTGATTATGGCTTTTACCGTATTCTTACGATCCATACTCAGGCTGGAAGGTGTCTGCAGCGTGACCTCCATATCATCGTCATATTGCTCCGTCACGCCGAACGAAGGTATGATTACCGCCTGCGACGAGCCACTTACCTCTCCGCGGATATATATCTGTATCCACTTGCGGTTCTGATACTTGGCCGGCAGACTGAACTTGATGTCATTGTAGCCGTAAGAAAGATTGGCCTTATTCAGATCCGAAATCTTGCCCAGGCTTACAGGTTCATCGTCGCCATAACCGGCTATGAGTATCTCTATGTCCGAACATACGCCATAGAAGAAATTCATAGTCACACAAGCGTTTGTACAGCCGAGTGTGCTGACCTTCGATGCGGATATCAAGCCCTTGCTGACAGAGTTTTCCGAAGTATAGCCTATCAGAGCGCCGCTGGACGGGGTGGCGAAGCCGGTGCCGAGCTGCGACGGATTGTCTACTGTCCACTGCATTGTATAACTTGCGTCCGGACGCATGATGGCGATAGGGCCATACTCATATCCGTCTGAATGGAATACTTCCGTAAACGGTACATCATACGGTTTGCCGGCCACACAAGCTATGCTCGCCAGATAATCAGCGCGTCCGCCTACATTCTCCGCCAGGATGCCATAGCGGTACAGATCCTGCGGAGCATTGGACTCAAGCACTATGTCATGCTTCAGCACATCAGTGCCTATGGCATCGCCTATGACCCAGCCCTGCTCCGTATAATCACACAGATAATAGGTTATCCCTGTAGACGGACAATAACCGCCGTTCACGCCCTTTACAGGCGGCTCCCAGCTCAAATGTATGGTCATGTCGTCTTCCGAGGCCACGGCACGCAGATTCTGAACCATATCGGGAGCCTCGATTCCGGTCCATACGCTCGTAGTGACCGGTGCGCCTTCTCCTTCCGTCGAGCTTACAGTCACCGTAACCAGATTCTCGCCCTGCACGGTAGGAACAGAAACACTCACTTTCTCGCCAGGCTTGCCTTTGCAGGTCGCAGTGCCGCCCTGAGTGCTTGCCTTTGCTGTCAGTTCAGTGTCAGAAGCAAGGTCTGCGCCAGATATGGCTTTCTTAGGCATTGTGAACCCGACGGTAGCGCTCAACTTGCCTTCCCCGTCGGCTACAGCGTTCAGCCCGGTAGCGACGCCGGGAGCCGAACTTGACACATCTGTCTTCTCTACAGTGATGTCACGTACATACATATAATAGCTGTCAGGCTTCGACGTATTGCGTACAGCCACATAATATGTACCCGATGCCGGCACAGTGAACAGAGCGGTATAAGTCGTATAATCCTTGCTCGACACTTCGGTACGCTCTATCAGGCACTGCTGCATGGCGCTGGCCTCAGGCTTGTCGCCTATGTACACCTCCATCATTTCCGGAGACGTGGGATCGGAGCAGGCTGCTTTGACAGATACCCTGTAGACAGCATCTGCATCCGGGAAATTCATCGGCGGCATGACCGCGTAATCATCGCCAAGACGCTGGGCCGAGAAGATGTAGCAGAACGAATTGTTGCCCTTCTCGTCCTGTGTGAAGATAAAGGACCGGTCATCCTTGTTATTGTCTATGATTGTACATAATGTAAACTGGTCTGCGGTCGGCTCGATAGTCACGGGAAGCTCCATCGGATCGCCGGATATCATGCCGTTCGACAAGCCGGGTTCCGATGTATGGCCGTTGCATACGGCCACCACGCTCGCCCTGTGGTTGGCTATCTCGCCGGCGGGAATAGTATAGTCATATTTTGTCTCTGTCAGACCGGAGGCGATCTCCTTGCCGTCCATATATACTGTATACGTGAGCGCGTCTGTATCCACAAGACCGCCGTTCACGCCCTCGCTCACTGCGTCCCATGTGATACCCGTCTCAGTAAGCGTCACATTCTCCGGAGACTTCGGTGTGTCATTGCCCACCCAAAGCCTGCGGCTTACGGCTGGACCCTCCTTGCCGTCCAGCGACAAGGTCAGAGATATGGTATGGAAGCCCTCTGTCGTAGCATAACTCAGGATAAACGGATTGCCTCCGTTGCCCGGCGAGACTGTGCCGTCTGTATAATAGACGTCGTCTATAGTCGCCGTATAGTCCATACGCTCCGTGATTTCCGTACCGTCAAAAGTAGTGGTCGGAATTGTGTAGAAGAACACGGCTACCGGATCCTCTCCCGGCTCCGCGCCGAGTATAACATTGTCTATGGTGGCAGCCCCGGGAGCTTTCGCATCTATGGCGCGGGTATCCGTACACATCAGACTGAGGAACTCCTCAAGAGCCGGATAGTCGCATATCTTCGTAAACTTATAGTCGGGCAGACTGATTTTATACAGCCATGCGCCGTTGTCGTTGCTCGGGTTCCAGATATAAGCATTATCTATTGGGCTGTAGCAAATACCTGATATATATGTATTTACCACAGGACACGAAGCAAGCGACGTCATAACGCCTGTCTCGGGATCGATACGCACAAGCTTCTGCGAATCATTTACACCTATCAGTTGGCCATTGACGGCGTCATACGTCAGAGACATACATTTCTCCTGCGTGTTCTTACGAGTGAAATTGCCAGGCTCTGTTGCCGGAGCTGTAAAATATTCATAGCCTTGGCCGGCGGAATTGAACGTATAGCCGTAAATCATATCTTTCGCCGGGTCGTAAGCCGCGGTTACCACACACTGCGAGTAGTCTTCCGTATTCAGTTCCACTGTCTTGACTACGTTGCCAGTCTCCATGTCATACTCTAAGTACTCATTGCCCATCAGCATGCCGAACATGACCAGACGGGCATACACGCACACGCGGCCCTGACGGATAAAGGTCGAGGCTACGGCCATCTGGTCGTTGTCAAACAGGGGAGTGGCATACGAGCCGTCGGCTACATTGATTTCCGTAAAGCCCAGCGCAGCCGTTGCCGAATTGCTGTAGCCGAGCCAGCCGTAAACGGTAGAACCGCTTGAGCCGACACGCATCATGGCCGACGGAAGCATTGATTTGAAGTAAGCGGCGCCCCCGCCCAGCGACGGAAGATTAGTGGCCGGTTTCGCGCGGCTCATACTCGGAGGGGCCTTCACGCCATGATTGCGCACCTTCAGAGGAAGGACGCCGTGCGAACGCTGCGGTGCAACGCCGAACGCTGTGCCCAGACCAATGAGTAAAGCCAGACATAAGGTAGTCAATTTTCTCATTACTATAGGTTTTGGTTGATAATTAATGTAGATGTAATCTGTCTGTCGGCCGCCTGCCTGTCAGGGGAAGCTGCCGGATAAACATAGTAATCAAGATATATCAGGCGCATATATACGCCCGACTATTGTGAAAAGCGTTATTCTCGGCCACAAAGCTACAAAATAAAACTATAAAATCAAAATTAATTGCTGCAAAAAATCAAATCATCCCGATTTTATCATACGCCTATCATACGTATGCACACAACGTCTCCGCCGCCGGTATCAGTTTCCAGTCGAAATCCGCAACAAGTTCCGCAGCGCTTACCGGAGCCGCGGTCTTGCGCAATCCGGCCAGCGCCGCCAGGCGGCCCGTTATTTCTTCAGGCGTATGGCGGGCGCGCAGCTCGTCCATTGCCAGCGACCGGTCGCGCTTCGACAGCCTGCGACCCTCGCTGTCGCAAAGCAGCGGCACATGCGCGAATTCGGGAGCCTCCAGACCGAGCAGACCATACAGATATATCTGCCGCGCCGAAGACTCCAGCAGGTCCGACCCCCTTACAACCTCGGTTATCCCCATCAGAGCGTCATCCACCACCACGGCCAGCTGATACGCCCAGGCTCCGTCGGCCCTGCGCAGAACTATATCGCCGCAGTCCTCCGACGGATCCACCGCTTGCTGACCGTACAGCCGGTCTGTAAACGCGATCTTACCCTGCGGGATATACAGACGCGTGGAGTGGCTCCACTCCGGCTCAGGCGCGTGACAAGGCATCGTCGCCGGACGGCATGTCCCGGCGTACACCACACGCCCGTCCGTCCTGTGCGGAGCCTGCGTGGCCAGGATATCGGCACGCGTGCAGCGACACGGGTAAGTCAGGCCCGTAGCCCGCAGACGTTCCAGATATTCCTCATACAGAGCGTGACGACGGCTCTGGACATACGGCCCGTTATCCCCCCTGCCCTCCAGCCCGCCCTCGTCCCAGTCCAGGCCGAGCCAATGCAGGTCATCCTCTATCTGGCTCATATACTCGCGCTTCGACCTCTGCGGATCCAGATCCTCCATCCTCAGCACCCACTTGCCACCTTGGCTCCTGACCGACAGCCACGACAGCAGGGCGGCAAACAGGTTGCCTAAGTGCATCCGTCCCGTAGGCGACGGAGCGAACCGTCCCTTTACCTCTTTTTCCATGGTTTGGCGTATATCAGTTTATGTCCGTAGAGCGAGCGCGCCAGACCCGTCGGCCGGTAAAACCAGACGCTGTCCGCGTCTGCCACACCGGCTTCGGCTCCGCTCAGCCCCGTCTCCAGTCCGTTGACTACTATTACCGTTTCCTTATCGCCACCGGCAGCGTGACGCAGCGAATAGACCGGATTTACAGCCGGCCCCGCTGCCTTGCCGTAGACACACTCCAATACTGCGGGGCTCAGCCGCCGCCGGCTTACGTAGTAGGGCAGTGCGTGCGCCCCCGTCAGCAATGTGTCCCCCCTCATGCCGCGCAAGTCATGGCGCCGGGCCACTATGACCGGCACCGCGTGGTCATCGCCATAGACAGCCGCAGCCATATTGCACAGCTGTATCGTCCCCGACTCGGCCAGACATCCCGGTATGTTCATAAGCCACCAGGGCACCTCGTTGTAGCTCTCCACAGGCATGACTATCATTCTCTGCCCCTCTCTCATCGCATCCATCACGGCATCCCGCTCCTCCGACAGCACCCTCTGCTCGCGCCACAGCGCTGTCTGCCACACCGTAAGACCCGCTCCGATTACTACCGCCGCTACGGCCTGCGCCCCTCTGCCGGCTCTCCTGCGCCACAATATGCGCCAGGCGCTCACGCCGCACACCATCGACAGCGTCAACGGCCACCAGTAAGCCCTGATTTCCGCACGCGAAAACCAGCCTACAGCTACCCCAGCCGCTATTCCCGCCATATATATCGCTATCCTTCCCCTCTCGGCTCCGCGCCGCCACGCCAGCGCGGCCGCCCCAAGACACAGGGCCGCCCACACGGCATACAGCCGCACGCCGAGCTGATACCATGCCGTGTCGTAGGACATCTCTATCTGCCCCTGCCGTGCCACCACCGTCCCCAACGCCGGCGAACACAGCGGCACGACGGAACAGGCCATATATATCAGCGCCATCATTACCGTGCCTCGCTCTTCGCGCCACTCTCCGCGCAGACTCCACAGCCTCGCGGCAAGCATCACATCCATACTTACCCCTACGGCCTCATGCATCATCGCCGCGACTGCCCCTAAGGCCATCCATCTCTTGCGCCCGGCGAGCAGCCCGTCGAGCAGCGCCACAAGCGTCCACAAGTTCAGCGCGCCCGTCCACAGATAGTTTATCAGGAAATCCTGCGAGGCGTGGCAGTCCTCCCAGGGCAGGATTATCCACATCCCCGCGAGCAGCGCGGCCATGCCCGCCGGATGCTCCCGCCACTCCTTGCCGTATATCAGCCGGGCCATGCCCGCGCCGCACAGCGCGTACATCGCTCCCTGCAGCGTGGCCGAAGCCCACAGCGGCAGCAGAAGCACGGCGAAGGCTATCAGATTGGCGAGCCGCCCGTTGACATTCATGTAGTGTCCCGTCCAGGCCCTCCACAGGTCCCCGACACCCTCCACCCGGGCGCCCCGGCAGTTGAAGAAAGCGTCATAGCCCCCTTCGGCTATGTGCCGGTAAGGATAGTCATCGGCCCAGCCCCCGGCCTCCCATACCCACAGACCCATGCACAGAGCCGACACGAGCAGTATCCCCTGCGTAAGCGCGGACGTATGCGCCCCGCGCATCACTCCACGCCCCTCCTCATGGCCGAAAAGAAGTGCCAGAGGGCTATCCCGCAGCTTACAGACACGTTCAGCGAATGTTTGGCGCCGCACTGCGGTATCTCTATCACGCTGTCGGCCGCGTCCACAACGCTCTGCTCCACCCCCTTTACCTCGTTACCCGCCACTATGGCGTATTTCTCGCCGGCCTTGACCTCGAAGTCGCCTAACGCCACCGAGTTGTGCGTCTGCTCCAGGACGCAGACGCGCCACCCCTCGGCCTGAAGCTCCCGGACCCTCGCCAAAGTGTCCGGGCAATGCTCCCAGTTCACCGACTCCTCGGCGCCAAGCGCCGTCTTATGTATCTCAGGATGGGGCGGAGCCCCCGTGATGCCGCACAGCGACACGCACTCCACGCCGAAAGCGTCCGAAGTGCGGAGCATGGCGCCCACATTATTCAGAGACCGCACCGAGTCCAGCACCAATCGCAGAGGCAGATGCCTCCCGAGCCGGCACTCCTCGGCCCCCATGCGGGTCAGCTCCACGATATTCTTCTTCGCCCTTTCGCCCATGCCCTCGATTATTTTACCATTATCTTCTCAACCTTGCCGTCGCCGTAGCGCACCACATAGACGCCGCTCTGCAGGTTATCCTCCCGCACGCGCACGCCGCTCAGTGTGTACACCTCGCGGGCTCCCTCGGCGGCCTCTATCTCCTCTACCGAATTAGTGCCGCCCTCGCCCGTCACGACAATGAGCTTGCGCACACGCGCCTCGGAGTCCACGCCGCCCACGCGCAGCGTGCCGCTCGAAGCTCCCAGAGTCCAGACGCCCTCAGTGCCCGACTGGGTGTAGCTGCCCGGAGTCACCTTAGGCCCGCTCGTGCCCTGATGGAAGCAATACCTGTCCTCCGAGAACGTTATCGTCACGCTCTGAATCTTCACATTGGCCGACACCTTTATCAGATTGCCGCCATAGAGCCGCAGAGCCGCGCCCGACGAATACCATGCCGGATCCTTGCTGCCGCCGTTGCCCGACATCTTCAGCGTCACGCCATCCTTGACGATATCCTGGATCATAAGCTGTGAGTTCTCGTAACCCGTAGAAAAATCAAACTCTACCGTCTCGGCAGCCGCCGGCATCACTGCCCCCGCAGCCATCGCAACCATCGATAACAATACCTGCTTCATAACATTCATATATTTCTCACTCTCTTATATTTACTTACTTCCTTATATTTACTTGCATTCGCATTAAATTCAGACAATTTATCAGGATTAATCTCGCATAACATCCTAATACCCTGCAAAATTACCAAAAAATCTCCATCCCCCCAAACAATCCTGAAAAATCCTACAGACATCCCCATTCCCATACACGACTCGGCTGCACCGTCTGATACTATGGCAGGGCGGCGCGAACAACGTTTTGCTAATTTTTGGGAATATGTTGTGCGACATGTTTTGCAAAAATATGTTGTACAACATAATTAACAAAAATTAACAATCAGTGGGGGTAAATGTAACTATTCAGCGAATAGGCAATGGGGGGGTAATACTGGATGATAATACAATTTAATCAGCTGAATATCATAAAATTAATAGCGGTTATATTTGCGTATGTCAAATAAAATCGCTATCTTTGTATCTGTGAAACAGC
>JAGBIJ010000005.1 GCA_017935045.1 Muribaculaceae bacterium | reverse complement strand
TGTCAGCCTTGGTGATGCCGAGCTCCTTCTCCACGCCCAGCTCCACGGGCAGTCCGTGGGTGTCCCAGCCAGCCTTGCGCTGCACCTGCTGATCGTCCCACGCATACTCCTGCACCTTCTTGTTGCCCTTCAGGCGGCAGCGGTACAGCGGCGGAGTGGCGATATACAGATAGCCGTTCTCGATGATGGGGCGTATGCGGCGGAAGAAGAAGGTCATCAGCAGCGTGGCTATATGCGCGCCGTCCACATCGGCATCGGTCATGATGATGACCTTATGGTAGCGAAGCTTGGTCAGATTAGGCTCCTTGGAGTCCTCCTCAGTGCCGATGGTCACGCCCAGAGCCTTGAACATATTGACTATCTCCTCGCTCTCGAAGACCTTGTGGTCCATGGCCTTCTCCACATTCAGTATTTTGCCTCGCAGCGGCAGCACTGCCTGATAGATAGGATTGCGTCCCTGCTTGGCCGAGCCGCCGTCCGAGTCACCCTCGACCAGAAAGAGCTCGCACCGAGCCGCGTCGCGGCTCTTGCAGTCGGCCAGCTTGCCGGGCAGTCCGGCTCCCCCCAGAGGACTCTTGCGCTGCACCTTCATGCGCGCATTGTAGGCAGCATGGCGCGCCTGCGCAGCCAGGATCACCTTGTCCACGATGGTGCGCGCCTGCTTCGGATGCTCCTCCAGATAATACTTCAGAGCCTCGCCCACGGCCTGCTGCACCACGCCGCTGACCTCGCTGTTGCCCAGCTTCGTCTTCGTCTGACCCTCGAACTGCGGCTCCATGACCTTGACAGAGATGACTGCCGTAAGACCCTCGCGGAAGTCGGAAGCGTCTATCTCCACCTTGGCCTTCTCCAGCAGCTTGCTCTCCTCGGCATACTTCTTCAGCGTGCGCGTAAGGCCCGCGCGGAAGCCAGCCAGATGCGTGCCGCCCTCTATGGTGTTGATATTGTTGACGTAAGAATAGATATTCTCGTTGAAAGAAGTGTTGTAAGTGAAAGCCACCTCCACCGGCACGCCGTTCTTCTCAGTATTGATATGAATCACATCCTCGATCAGATGCTCCTTGTTGGCGTCTATGTACCTGACGAACTCCTTCAGCCCCTCGTCCGAATGAAAGCGCTCCGAGCGCGGATTGCCCTGCTCGTCTACCTCACGCAAGTCAGTCAGCGTCAGCGTGATACCCGCGTTCAGGAAAGCCAGGTCACGCAGGCGGTTGGCCAGCGTCTGATAGTCATAGACCGTCTCCGTGAAAATCGAGGCGTCGGGATGGAAAATCACAGTCGTACCCGTGCCCTCCGACTCGCCGATGACCGTCAGCTGCGATGTAGGCTTGCCGTAGGCATACTCCTGCATATAAATCTTGCCGTCGCGGCATACCTCGGCGCGCAGATAGTCCGACAGAGCGTTGACGCAGCTCACGCCCACGCCGTGCAGACCGCCCGACACCTTATAGGAACCCTTGTCAAACTTGCCGCCGGCGTGAAGCACCGTCAGCACCACCTCCAGGGCAGGCTTGTGCATCTTCTCATGCATATCCACCGGGATACCGCGGCCATTGTCCACCACCTTGATTGAGTTATCCTTCAGGATAGTCACATCAATCTTATTGGCGAAGCCGGCCAGCGCCTCATCTATAGAGTTGTCCACCACCTCATATACAAGATGATGCAGACCGCGACCCGAAATGTCGCCTATATACATGGCGGGGCGCTTGCGTACCGCCTCCAGGCCCTCCAGGACCTGGATATTGTCAGCAATATATTTCTTTTCTTCTTCCATGATTCCGTAATCTGAAGCCGCCGCGACCCGCGCCACTACGACTGCGGACCCACTCCGGCAATGAGACTACAAAATTACAAAAAAAATCCGACTTCAGCAATTTATCCCACCCCCTCCGGATTCATCAGATTTTTTACCGGTAGACTATGTGAAATATTTTTTCTAACTTTGCATATCCTAATTAGCCCAATTAGACTAATAAGACCTATTAGACTAATAAGGCCAATTAGTCCGATAAAGTATAACTCAACCCCAGGACATCAGACCATGGCCGACACATTCCTGCCTCAAAAGGGCAACTATCGAAAGCTTATTGCCTTCTAGAAGGCGGAGTGTATCTACGACATTACTTATTATTTTGCCCATACGCATCTGCAAAAAGGGGATCGGACTATTGACCAGATGGTGCAGGCAGCCCGTAGCGGAAGGCAGAACATTGCAGAGGGCTCTGCAGCGGCCGCTACTTCGACAGAAACTGAAATAAAACTTATAAATGTTGCAAGGGCAAGCCTTCAGGAGCTGTTGCTTGACTACGAAGATTATCTCAGAGTAAGAAATCTTATTAAATGGGATGTCGATTCTGAAAAGGCGAAAACTACTCGCAGAGTTTGCTCCGCACACAATGATTCTGCCTTTTATGCAGAAGCCATCAAACAACGCACAGCCGAGACAATAGCCAATATAGCGATTACACTCATACATCAGACAGACGTATTCCTCCGAAAACTTTTAGACCGGCTGCAAGCTGACTTTTTACGCAATGGCGGCATAAAAGAGCAAATGTACAAAGCCCGAATAGATTATCGCAACTCCATTAAGTCTTGACATTAATTGGGCTAATTGGACTAATTGGACTAATTAGACTTATCATGACATAGGGGGATGGTAAATTTTTTATAAAAGCGGGGGGCGAGGAGCCGAAGTGCCGGATTTTTTTCGTAAATTTGTGAGCCGGTTTTGCCGGGAATCCCGGGGGATTCCCTTCCCGGGGCGCTTTTTATACCTAACTGTTTGACTTATATGGAAATTTCTCTTATATCAGATAGCGGAATCCAGCTTTACAATATTCCGGAAGAGATAACGCTCGATGTGTCGGCGCCGGTCATCAGGCCGCTGCGTTTCTCTGAATACCGCATCGGGGAGACCACTTATCTGGACTGGGTTACGTATTTTCCGGCTCAGGACAAGTATGTGAGGCGCGGTGACTTGCAATACGGAGGCTATATAGACCCTGTCACCGGGGACGTGGCACAGGAAGATGACATCAATTTCGGTGTGCTCAACTGTCTGCGTCAGGAGGACGTGATGAGTGTGGGACGCCTGAATCAGATTATCGGCGACACACGCCGTCCGGGACTGGAGCAGCTGGAGAATATCTGGATTCCTATCCCGATGCTTGAAAACGATATGACGGGGCAGCTAATCGAGCCTACCAACTGGGCGCGCATGATGCTGCGTCCGGTGGAACACAAGTGTACGGCTCAGAAGCGGGTGTACCGTGTGACGCTGGCCTTCGATACGCGTGTGAGCAAAGAAGAGACGGGGCTGGAGCGCGAGAGTCCGCGCTTCGACGGCCAGGCTCTGAAGCACTATAGCCTGTGCGGCGTCTCGCGCAAGGAGATTGAGGGGCTGGGGCGAGTGCGCCAGAGCCAGAAAGAGAATGTAGACGTGCCGCTGACGCTATACCGCTATTGCGACATGGAGACGCGGCCCTGGCTCAATACGATGCTTCAGCAAGCCTTGGGCAGCACCGATCTCGACTCGCTGCCGAAGGGAGCCACTATGAAATATCTGGTCTACTACATATATTTCGTGAGCGTCATCCACAAGTTGGGCGTGGTGCCTGACATAAAGCTGTACAATGCCGAGGAGCAGACGCCGGTGCGCACCAATCTGGTGCTGGACATAGGTAACTCGCGTACGTTCGGCCTGATAGCCGAAGACCCGCTCGACGCTTCGTTCTCACGCAGCAAGGTGTTGGCTCTGCATGACTTAGGCACAGGAGAGGTCTACACCGAGCCCTTCGACATGCGTCTCTGCTTCAAGGAGGAGCGCTTCGGCCTGGAGACGGGCAGCGAGCAGTTCCACTGGCCCTCGATACTGCGTCTGGGCCGGGAGGCGATGAGGCATATCTACGGCGAGAGCCGCGACCTGCAGGATTCAGAGCAATATGATACCAACCATTCCTCGCCCAAGCGCTATCTGTGGGATACGGAGGCTTACGAGGGTCAGTGGAAGTTCATCACTGAGAAGGAGCGGGTGGCCGGTCCCTCGCACTCGGTCTATGTGGAGGGGCTTATGCAGCAGTTCCGCTCGGACGGCAGCTTCACGCCCGACCCGGCGGAGATGGGAGCGCGCGCGAGCTATTCGCGCTCGTCGCTCATGACGTTCTGCTTCATCGAGATACTGCTCCAGGCGCGCATGCAGGCCAACAGCTACGAGTGGCGCCACCATGCGGGCAACGAGCAGCGTCCGCGCCGCATCAGCCGCGTGATAGTGACGGCGCCTACGGCCATGACGGCACGCGAGCAGCTGATACTGCGGCGATGCATGGAGGAGGCGGCCACAGCCGTGAAGCGATACGACGACCGCACTTACGAGCAGCCTTACGACCCGGAGCAGGTCGAGGACAAGGTGGAAATAATCCCGTCTGTAAGGGATATGAAGATGTCGGTAGAGGACCTGGACCTGCGCCGCGCCTGGAATTACGACGAGGCCACGTGCTGCCAGATGGTCTATCTGTATTCGGAGCTGCGCCGCTATATGGGCAACGCCCGGCAATTCTTCAGCCTCTACGGCAAGAGGCTGAACGGGGAGAAGAATCCGAGCCTGACGGTAGCCTCCCTCGACATAGGAGCCGGTACGTCTGACCTGATGATATGTACGTACCGCGACGAAGGAGAGGCGATAATGCCCACGCCGCTGTTCTGGGAGAGCTTCCATACAGCCGGCGACGACCTGGTAAAGCGTATAATCACAGACGTCATACTTGAGGGGCCGAAGGATGCCTATACTGGTGCCTCGGGCATAATCACGGCGCGGCTGCGGGCCATGAAGGAGCCCAACGTGGCCGAAAAGATGCACAGTTTCTTCGGTGAGACGGGCAGCATGGGCGTGGTAGACCGCCGGATGCGTCAGGAGTTCAACGTACAGGTGCTGATACCGGTGGCTTACCATCTGCTCGACATGCTGCACAAGGGCAAGGAGGCATGCTGCGTGATGTGGGAAGATATCTTCCACGGCGCGGCCATGCCGGGCAAGGATCTGATGGACTACTTCGCCGACAAGATGGGCTTCCGCTTCGAGGAGCTGGAGATAGGCTACAATCCGCAGTACCTCAACGAGATAATACGTCGCGTCTTCGAGATAAGCCTGCGCAAGTGGGCGGCGATATTCTATACATATAAATGTGACATAGTGCTGTTAGGCGGCCGTCCCAGCTCCTTAGGGGAGATACAGCGCATGATGCAGAGGCTTATGCCGGTGACGCCCAACCGCCTGATTTCGATGAACGACTACCGCGTGGGCGCCTGGTATCCGGGCGCCACGGACATAGGCCACTTCTCAGACAAGAAGGGACTGGTGGCCGTCGGCGCGCTGATAGCGTGGCTGGCCGAACAGGGCAAGCTGCCCATGTTCAAGCTTAACGCCGAGGCGCTGAAGCGCAGCATCAAGCCCACGAGCGAGTACATGGGCATAATCAATACTCATACGGGCACTATGGAGAATGTGATTACGCCGGAGACCAACGTGGCCTCCATCTCCATCTCCGGCTTCCCGGTCTACATCGGCTGCCGCCAGCTCGACGTGGAGGGATACCCCACGCGAGTGCTGTACCGTCTGGACTTCAACGAGAGCGCGCTGCGCGAGGCGGCCGCGCAGCAGGTCATCAGGCAGACAGGCGCCGCCCCCGGCACTCCGGCGGAGATGCTGCCACGCGACCGTATGGCCGATATGACCGAGACGCTGCGGCTGCGCACGCGCGCCCATGTGCCGCTGCGCTTCACGCTGGAACGCGACTACTATACCGACAAGGAGGGGCTGCGCATAGTCGACGTCACTGACGCCGAGGGCAACGCCGTCAACGAAAATTTCTTCAGCCTCAAGCTGCAGAGCCGCACCCAGAGCGAGGCCGACTGGCTCGACTCGGGAGTCTTCATACTGCATCTGGGCCTATAATATTTAATGCAATCTGACTATGAGCAATATATCGACAGGCACGATGACACGCCTGATAGACGCTGAGAACCACGCCTCACGCGCAGCCCTGAACTGGGCGAAGGCTTTCCTGGGACCGGAGGCCCTGGGACAGACACGCGACAGAATCATCGGAGGCAGGGTAGCCATGAACCGGATAGCCACGGCTCTGGAGGTCAACCCGGCGGCCGCCATTTTCGGAGAGAGCCAGGTGGGCAAGTCATATCTGGTGCAGAACCTGCTGAAGAACGACGAAGGGATACTGCGCGTGAAGACTGACCGCCACGGCGGCGCCTCCAACTTCATTCTGGACCTCAACCCTTCGGGAGGCGGTGTGGAGAGTACAAGCCTCATCACGCGCTTCACGGCGCGGCCTACGGCTGGCGGAAACGACGAGTTTCCGATAGCGGTGCAACTGTTCTCGCCCGTGGATGTCGCCCTGACGCTGGCTGACTCCTATTACAGCGACGTGCAGAACCATCATTTCCCTGACCGTGCGGCCATGGAGGCTGCCATAGCGGCGATGGAGGATAAATACGGACGCCGCAAGCCGGCACAGGCCCTGATAGGCGAAGATCAGCTCTACGAGATGATGGACTATCTGAGCCACGGCAATTTCCCGGTGGCCAAGTATTACGTGGACATGCTCGTCTCGGTGCGCTACTTCCAGCGCGTCGGGGCTTTCATCGGCGGCGTGGAGCCGCGCGAATGGGTTGAGGTGTTCGCGCCGCTGTGGAACGGCAACGCCATAGTAGGCTCCGTCTTCTCACGCCTGATACAGCTGCTTGAGAGCCTGGAATTCTCGCATCGCGTCTATATTAATGTTGAGGCGCTGCTGAAGATTGACGACACCATACTGTGCGTAGACCGCATAAAGGAGTTCTTCGGAGTGACCGAAAACGAGAAAGGGGAGCGCATAGAGCAGGCCAAGATACCCGAAATGCGGGTATGGACCGGCGATAAGGAGCTTACGGTGCTGAAAAGCGAATTTACTGCTGTGGCTGCCGAAGTGGTGCTGCAGCTGCCCGAAGATGTGGCGGCCGACAAGCATTTCCTCGACAAACTCGACATTCTCGACCTGCCTGGCGCCCGCTCGCGTCAGACTATAGACGAGGAGCTGATAAGCGAGAGCGAAGCCTGCACCATGCTGCTGCGCGGCCGCGTGGGCTATCTGTTCAACAAGTATTCGCGCAACTATCTGATAAGCACCCTGTTGTTCTGCCATCACGAGCAGAAAAGCGAGGTAATGAGTCTCTCGGGGCTGCTCAAGAGCTGGATAGGCGACATGATAGGCGAGACTCCGGAAGAGCGCGAGAGCTATCTGACGGGGACCGACGTGCCGCCCCTCTTCCTGGTAGGAACAAAATTCAACATCGACCTGACGCGCGACCCGACCAAGGAGCCGCCCGGAGCCTCGGAGGAGCTGCTGGAAAGCGAGGCGCGCCACCGCTGGGTACGCCGCTACACCAACGCTCTGGCCAACGTGATACAGGAGAACGCCGACAACCGGTGGTTCTCGCAGTGGACTCCCGGCCGCGCCTTCGACAACATGTACCTGCTGCGCGACTACGCCTACAGCACAGGCATCTACTCCGGTTATCAGGAGACAGGCCGCGAGGAGGAGCCGGACAGCGAGACCGCCGCATATATCGGACGGCTGAAGCGCTCATTCCTGGAGCATGACTTCGTGAAAGTCCACTTCCGCAACCCGCAGGAGGCATGGGAGAAGGCTGCCACACCGGGCAATGACGGGTCACAGTACATCATCGACAATCTGGTACGGGCCTCCGAACATGTGGTCAACGGTCGTAACACCGGCTTCGCTCGCCAGATAAGGCGCAATTTCCGCAACATCTACGACACGATGTTCGCCTTCTACCACGATGACAACAGCGACACGAAGCTGCGCGAAGCCCTGGAGAGCGCCGGACGCATAGATTTCATGCTCGACGCCCTGTTCGGCTCAAAGCCTTATCTTTTCGCCGAGCTGCTGGAGTCCATGCTCGTAAGCGAAGAAAATCTGCATGACCGTATTCTGGACGTGGCCTCGGAGATGAAGCTGATAGAGAAGACGGACCTGAGCATCCTGTTTGCCATACGCGACAGGGCCGGCGTCAGCCCCGACGCCACCCGCGAGGAGAACGTGAAGCGCATCATGGAGGCATATCACCTGCGCTCCGCCGACGAGCTGGAGGAGTATCTCCAGACGTTCGGCTATACCATAAAAGATGTGATCAACCCGCCGATGGCTCAGAATCTGCCCCAGGTGCTGGTAGAGTCGCTTGAGAATTACTGGCTTGAGAAATATGTCTCCGCCGACAATCTGCAGCGCTTCCGCAAGGAGGGCCTGACCGAACGCGCCATAGAGGATATCGCCTCCAACATGAAAGCCCTGTACCGCGACAAGCTGCATATCACTGACCGCATCATCGACCAGATACGCCCCTACGTGACCAGCCCCGACCGGCTGGGCGAGATGGCCGAGATGCTGGCCGACATAGTGGCCGAGATGTTCAATAAGTTCGTGAACACCTTCGGCACGGCCTATTTCTCGCCCGAGCTGTGGGAGGATGTGGCCGAGACGGTGTAGCACAACGAGTTCAACGTGACGGTGCGTCCTACGGATTACGGCAACGAAGTGCTGGACGAGGAGCAGACGCGCAAGGACATGAACGTAGTCTTCGATGTCTTCGAAAACATAGACAAGATACTGAACAATTATCCTGTGGACCGCGACAAGCTGGCCTACTTCTCCAACTACCACAATTACCGCAGCTGGACAGAAAATATGAAGGTAGGCTTTCTGGCGACGTGCGAAATTCCGAAATATGACGTTAATATGAATAACGAGCTGCGCGCCATCATGCTCCGCACACTGTTCGACAGCCCTGACCTGCACGAGCTTGCGGAGCAGGAGCCTGACATGCTTGATGTGGAGGGCGAGATGCGGCGCGCAATCAGATAGCAACTACTGTAAGAGGAGGCCCGAATGAGCATACGCCAGATATTATCGGAGACCGACACCCGGCTATACCGGCCGGCCGGAATCAGAGGTGTGGAACCGGTGCGCGACTACCGCCGCACGGCGGCTCTGCTGCGCTCGCGGCTGAACGCCGCCGGAGCCGGAGAGGCCGATTTCCTGGCCGAACCGCGATTTACGACAGACCACACCGTAGAATGGATTACGGATCGCTTCGATAGCGTGCCCCGCGCTCTGAGCGAGCTGCGCGGAGAAGAGCGCGACCGCTACCTGCGTATACTCGGCTCTCTCCGCGGGAGGCTGCTCAAAGGCGCGGCAGAGGCCGATGCGGAGACGCGGCCCCTGCTGGAGTGCGTCACTTCGATACCCGGCGAGGATTGCATCTTCTGCGCAGACGACAGAATCGTCATCACGCAGTGGGGCATGAAGCCTACGGGCGCCGGCAACTGCGCCGGCATAAGCCTGCTGTCCTATACTCCTGAGCCGGCGGCAGCCATGCCTGCGGCCGCACCGCCGCGTCACAGAGCTACGCAGGCAGCCGTTCCTCCCGCCGTCCCGCCGCCGTCGGCTACATCCGCTGCCGCGCCCCCTCCGGCTACGCCTGCGCCATCCGCGGCGCCCGCTGCCGCGCCGAGACCGCGCCGGAAGCGCAGTTTCAAGTGGCTGTGGTGGCTGCTCGGCGCATTGCTGCTGGTAGCTCTGCTGTGGCTGCTGACCCGTTCTTGTACCGGCAGCGCGCACGGAGAGAACACACGCAACATAGAGAAAGTGGCTCCTCCGGTCAGCGGCGACAAGATAATACCCGCCCCCGACTCGCTCTCATACGTAGCCGGCGACCGCATGAACATATATGTGCTGAAAGGGGGAGACCTGGATGACTTCATCAGCAAATTCCGCAAAGAGTGGGGCGACACGAAGAAATATCAGCTCGTGAATCCCGACACGACTCTGCGGCGCGTCATACTGATATGCCCGGAGGGGGAACGCGAGAAACTGATGGAGGAAGTGCCACGGCGTATGGCTCCCGGACTGGAGGTAATAGCTCTGCCGGAAAATATCTACCAAGGCAACGCCCGCACTGATGACCCGGCCATGTCCGATCCGGCCAAAAGCTATTATTTCGATATGACGGGCGCCATTGAGGCATGGGACAGAGAGATGGGAAGTAAGGATGTGACCGTCGCGGTGCTTGACGGCGGCTTTGACCTGACCCATCCGGAGATAAGGGACAAGATAGTGAAGCCCTACGACGCCATAACCCATACGTCGCGCGTGCCCAATGTGGCGGCATGCGGCGGCCATGCCACTCACGTGAGCGCCACGGCGGCCGGCACGGCCGGCAACAGGCAGGGGGCGGCAGGCATAGCCCCGGGCTGCCGGATAATGCCTGTCAACGTATTTACAGCCGATGGCCAGAGCTACGACAGCGCCATCATAGACGGCATAATGTATGCCGTAAGCCAGGGAGCCGACGTGATAAATATGTCGCTCGGAGCATATTGGGGGCCGCTGATGAAGCTTATTCCGCCCGAGGAACTGGAACGCGTAGGAGGAAGCCGGCAGATACGTGAAGCCGAAATATGGGACAAGGTGTTTGATTACGCCGAAAGCCGGGGAGTGACCGTAGTCAAGGCGGCAGGAAACGACAATATCCCGGCTGTCATGGATCCGATGAACCGTTCGGAACACGCGCTGGTAGTAGCCGCCGTCGACCCCTCCGGACGCAAGGCCATCTTCGACCCCTTCACGAGCGACGGCTCCAACTACGGGCCGCTGTGCCGTATCTCGGCTCCGGGCGTGGAGATATACAACGCCATGGCCGGGGGAGGCTACGCCTCGCTCCCCGGCACGAGCATGGCGGCGCCGCAGGTGGCCGGGGGCGCCGCGCTGCTCAAGAGCCGTCATCCGGACTGGACGCCGGACGTCATACGCAAAGTGCTGATAGGCACAGGGCGGAAAGCGCGCTCGGCCGGCATAGGCCCGGTAATGTACCTGGCTGCAGCCCTGGACGCCGACCCCGGCCATCTGCCGGAGCAAGGCACAGTTCCTGACTACTCCGGAGGATTCGGCTCTCCCGGCGGACTGCCTGGCTTCGGCGAGGGATTCGGCCCGCTGCCTCTGCCCGGAGGCGAAAGCGGCTTTGAGATAATCATCGGCAAGCCGGGTAACGGCGGTGACGGTAGCGGAAGCGGAGACGACGGCTCCCGGCGTGCCATAGACGACTGCGACAAGGTGCGCCGACGCTACGACGACCTGCGCCGACGCAAGGCCGAGATAGAAAGAGAGCTGAAGGCACTCAAGGAGGAGTGTCCCGATTGCGTATAATATTGAAAATATAACAACGACTGATTGACCTGTTATGTCCAAATCAATGAAAATATTTCTCAACATACTGAGCTGGTGCGGTATAGCCGTATGGTCCCTTATCGTACTGATAGGCGTGCATTACGCTTACGGCTGCTCGTGGGCTGTCAGTATTCCGGCGGGTATCGTGTGCGCCATGCTGATGGGATTTCTGCTGTACGCGGCGAAATATTTCTCCCATCCGAAGGAGAGCAACGATTTCAGCGCCGGCGGCGTGGTAAAGAAATGGCTGTTTTTCGGCCTGTACTGCGCCGTCAGTCTGATAAGCGCCTGGTGGCTGCTCCACGCCGTGGCCGTAGCCACAGTACTCAAGGAGCAGGTACGCCCGGCCGCCCAGGTGCAGATTGCCGAACTGCGTACTATGGTAAGCCCGGAGACAGGCACCGGCGCCACAAAGGGCTCTTATATGGAATATGTGGAGACGCGACTGTCCAACTTCAGGAACTATAACCCCAACAACCGCCATGACTCTTCGGAGCTGGATGCCGACCTGCGCAACCTGCGGGATCTGCTTGTGACCAATTCAGGCTATCCCAATCTTGCCCGGGAAATTACCGACTTCGGAGAGAGGGCTGATTACGCGATAGACAACTGGGATTTGCTCACGGTAGGCTCCTACGTCGACGAAATGGCCAGAAAGAAGCCCGAATGGGAGAAAAAGCTGGTGGAGTGCGGCAAGAAAGCTGACATCGACGAGTTTGAGTCGCTCCACGTGGAATACGCGCCTCTGGCCACCCATGATACAGCCTTGGCCGAACCGCTGTTCCGTCCCTCCGCCTCCAATATCACAGGCGTAGGCATAGTACTGATACTGCTGTTGCAGATAGTGATTCTGCTCAACTGGATTGCAGACCTGCGCGACAAGGTAAGCGCCCCACGCGGACTGGGTGCCGGCAATCCGTTCATCACAACATGGAACCAGAACTCTGACAATCGTAAGTAAACCACTTATAATGACATTTATACCTCAAAAAATCGCGGCCTATACCACGGCCGAACTCATAGAATTCATGCAGGCCGGACAGTTGCGTCTGGCCGACATCAACAATCTGAAAAACCTGGCTCTCTTTTCCACCGGCGAGCTGATGGAATTCATTCTGGCCGATGTCTGTACCTTTCAGGACATGCAGCGTTGCGGACTGCACTACAAGAAGCAGAACGAGCTGAAGGAGCGCATAGCCCTGTGGGATATAGAGCGTGGTTTCTGGCGTGCCGCGCAACAGAAAAACAGCACGGAGGGATATCGGGAATATCTTGAGGCCTTCCCTGCCGGAATGATGGTGGAGCGCGCCCGCGAGCTGATGGGCGCGGCCGAGGAGGAGGAGATGTGGCAGACTGCCAGACAGAGAGACAACATCACGCTCTACCGCCACTATCTGAGCAACTATCCTGCCGGCCGTTACCGCTATGATGCCGCCGGCCGGCTGGCGGAGCTGGAGGAGGAGCGCGACCGCCTGCAGCACGAGATACTGGAAGACATGCGCCTCTCTCCCTGGAAGTACAACCGGTCGCTTCTCTCCAAACTGATATACGGAGGCAACGCGGACGATACGGACCGCAGCGGCCTGGAGTCGCTGCCCGAAGGAGACGTAGCGGCCCGCTACGTGAAAATGGGGCTTACCATCAGCTTCGACACTCTGCGCGAGCAGCAGATAGTACCCCCCGGGATTACAGAAAAGGAGTTGATGACTCCGGAGTTCGAGCTGCCGCAAATCAACAATTACGACGCTTTCCCGCTGGACCGTACCGACATTTATTTCTTAGGCGTGGCCCGCTCAGGCAAATCAAGCGTACTGTCGGGACTGTTCAACGCCATGACCACACGGGGCAACTGGCGCTACCATCCCAATATCAATGATATGGGCCAGGATGGCTCCATGGCCTACTACAACGGACTGGTGCGTGCCATGACTGCCAAGAAGCCGCCGGTGCCCACAGCCTTCGACACAATCAACTATATCAATATCGACGTGCCGCGTGCCGGAGGCACCAGACATACGGCAGAGCTGAATTTCGTGGAGATAAGCGGCGAATGTTTCTCTACCCTGGCCGACTCACTGGGCGACGGAGCGCAGGCCTGGCGCAATCTGGGAGCATCGCGCGTGCTGTCGAACAACAACCGCAAGGTGCTGTTCTTTCTGCTCGACTACAACGTAATCCTCGGCAATCAGGACGGCATCACGCTCTACGACCAGCAGCAGGCTCTGCAGAACGCGTTGACCATATTCTCTTACGACGGCACGGGCAAGAACCACACCACGGGCTGCACACTCTCCAAGGTGTCCTCAATAGGCGTCATCCTGACCAAAGCTGACCTTATGAATACTTCTGACCGCAAGCAGAGGCAACGCATAGCCCACGAATATCTGCAAAACAATTTCGCCTCGTTCATGGACCAGCTGACCGACGCCTGCCGCAATTTTTCCATCAACAAGGCCGACGGTTACCTGCCTTACGTGCTTACCTTCAGTCTGGGACGCTTCTACGTGGGCAATACCGTACTGTTTGACCCCACAGATTCCATGGACCTGGCTGCCACTATAGAGCGACTCGCTCCGCTTACAAAAAAATCATTCTTCTAAGAGACACATATTATGGGAATTATAGATAAAATAGGGTTGGCCGTCACCGGATGCAAGAACGGCTACGCCATCTTCGGCACAGCCGGCGCCGCAGACCGCAACAGCCAGGAGGCGAAGCGCGCCCTGCGCGACATGCGCTCGTATATGCGTGTCTCCGAACCGGGCAAGACCTGCTATAGCATGGAGTACCTGGACTCGGCTATAGTCTACGGTATCTACCGTTCGTCGATTGACTCTGTCGGATCCACCGGGGCATATATAGCCGTGCATCTGTTTGTACCCTATGACATAGCCGTCTCCGGACTGACTACGGTGCTGGACACGCTGCTGCGCACATACTGGGACGAGTTCATGCACCCGATGTTCGGCTCGCCTCTGCCCGGGAAGATAGAGGACGTAAGCCGCGTATGGCGCGCCCTGGAGGCTATGGCGGGATATTTCCGCGAGATTCATGCCCGCTACGGCCACGCCAATTCAGACCCGGCCCAGCCCCCGGTATTCATCGGCTACCGCTCTGCGCAGGAGGTGGACGCCGTGACCTCCAATCCCTTCCATCAGGCTTATTACGGTTCGGGCCGCGTCATCATGGTGCCGGCCGAAATGCTCGACAACCCGCAGACCCACAACACCATCTTCAATACGGAGCTGCGCCGTGTGCTGCCGCAGCACGGCCACGCCGAGGGTCTGATAGGGGGTCTGACAGTCCCCCCCTCGGCCAACGTCAGACTGGCAGCGCTGAGTGTGGACGGACATGACATATTCACTTCAGGCGAAGACTACACGCTGATGCCCGAGAGCCGTTTGCGCTTCCAGCTGAAGATACCCGGACGCCGCATAAACACCTTTGAGGGCGCCGTGCGGCAGGCCTTGGACCGCAAGTGCATACGCAAGGCCGGGAGCGGATATGAGATAATGCCTGTGCTTGTGGAGGTGGACGCCGCCGTGACCGGCACGATGCGCCCCGACTGTCTGCCCGTATTGATTTCCGCCACCGGCAAAGAATACCGTATCAAGAACCTTCCTTCCGGAAAGGCCGGATGGCTCGTGCCATCTGACGGATTTCCTTTCGCATTAGGCGTCTTTACCCCTTCCGGAACCGAAAAGGTAAAGGACAATTTCGTAACGCTTACTACATTTTCATCTACCGCCTACCCGGTGGACATGCACGCGCTGGCCAACGCCGTCAACGCCAACCGTCCCCCCGCCATGCCACAGGAGGAAGAGGTGCTTGTCGAAAAGCGCAATAATCTGATTATCATAATAGCCGGTATTTTGCTGCTCGCTCTGCTGGGCTTCGGCGCATGGTGGTTCTTCTTCCGCGAGGAGGAAAAACCGGCCGAGCCGGCCAAGACCCACGCCGCCGTCTACCCCGACAGCACGCGCCTGGTCATCGACGCCGCGCTGCTCCCCGCCGATGACTCGGTCTGGGAGGTCAGCTTCGACAGTCTGCCCGGAGTTCCGGCCAGTGCCGCCGAATACCGCAAGGGGCAGCCGCTCGTGATAATACTGCGCAACAAGCTGTGGACCAAGGACAGCAAGAGCCTGACCGCACCCCTGAAACTCATCTTTACCGACCCCAGGAGCGGCAAGCAGACTGGCCGCCTCGACATTACCCGAGAGATGGTCGACAGCATGGACAATCTGCTTCTTTTCCCCAAGAATACCATATCTGAATTCCGCGTAAGAAGCCTGAAGGAGGTCAGGGAGGAGGAGACTCTAGTCGAAGAGGCGATGGGCAACACTCCGACGCGCCGCGTCAACGGCATCCCCGCGGAGCCGGCCAATTTCCCCGAAGTCGAGAAGATTCCACAGGACAATCCCGACGAGGCCAGCCTGACTCCCGAACAGAAGAAGGAACGCGAACGTATCCGGCGCGCCAAGCTGCGCGAGGAAGTGAAGACTGTAATCAGCCAGCTGAACTCCGCCCCCACACCCGAAGCCTACAAACACGGGCAGGCTCTGCTGAAGGAGGTGGAGAACGGTCAGAAACCGGCGCTTACCACCGCGCTGAAAAAAGCGGAACCGACGCTGCGCCTGCAGCAACAGCAGCAAAAACAGAAAACCCGCAAAAACTGAGATAATGGCCAGACAGACCGAATATATCGCATGTATAGCTTTGGTATCGCTGTGCGTTGCAGCCTGCAACAAGCGAGTGCCCTGGACGGGCGACTCCGCCGGCGTGGCCAAGAGCGAGACATATCAGGGAGCGGAAAAAGAAATCCAGAATCTGGATAACGGAGACTGGACAAGCCCCAGGGACTACGAATCGCTGCGCAAAGTCAAGATAGGGGAGGCCACCTCGCTGGGCGAGACCGACCGTCTCGCGCTGGAAGAGGGCCTGAACAAGACCTACGCCGACCAGCTCGTGCGCACCCAGGCCCATATCCTCGACTCGGAGTGCGGTCCGCGCCATACCACTCTGTACGCGGCCCGACGGGAGTACGCCGCGCATGAGAGGGATTTCGGCGCTTACATCCCCGACGGCAAGGATGCCGTGGATACGCGATTCGACGAGCATGAGGAGATGATGAAGTTCAGCGTCTCAAGCGCCTATGATGCGCCGCTGAGTTCGTGCCTGAGTCCGTATGATTCATCTTACGACTCGCAGAAGCGCGCCGAGGCAGCCCGCCTGCGCGCCAAAAATCCTAATTGCTCCGTGATACGGCAGAAAATCTCGGAAACCAACGTCAACAGGATATTGGCGGCGCGCAAGCAGAATTATTATTCACGCCTGGCTTCAAAATTCTGCTCCGAGCCTGACCCGGCTTACGCCACTTACCAGAGCCTGCTGGGTATCCTGGCCGGCGCCGGCAATTATGCAGCGCTTCGCGCCAGGGTGGAAAACCACTGGGAACGTTGCCAAAACAAATAAGAGACATGAGAATGAAAAGAACAACCATATTTCTATTGATATTCCCGCTGCTGTTGCCGCTGCTGGCAGAGACACGCAAGCAATATAAGCTGAACCGAGAGGAGTACATCAAGATACTGGAGGAGGAGCTGGCCGAGGCCGAAAGCCGCTATGAGGCTCTCACTAATCAGGTGACGGCTCTCGACTCGGTAACCAACGGAATATTCGACGCGCTGGAAAGTGTCTCGCCTGACACTGTGAGACTTGCCGGCGGGGGCGCCCGCAAGGTGGAGTGGGCGCTCGCAAGCTACGAGCAGTTTCGCCCCACAATCGACCTGATGTATCCGGAGACGGCATCCTCCATGAAGGAGCGTGTGGAGAAACTGTCTGCCGTGGCAGGAGCCTCGAAGGCTTACCGCCGCGTGGCTGACCTTATGAACAGCTCCCATACCGAGCAGCAACTCCGTCAGGCTACCGATTCGCTCCTGACTTTCGCCCAGAGAAAGGAGCTGACCAAGAACCAGAAGAAGGAGGTGGAGAAGATAGCGCAGCTCTCGGAAAAGGAATGGGAGGACCATACCTTTGTCAGCGAGCTGCTGGCGGAAGTCGCCGACCAATGGCCCTCTATCCCCGACAAGAAGACCGCGCAGGCCGCGCTGACCGGGTACATCTATCCCACGCTGTCGGCTGCCTACACCGGCAAAAAGCAGCTACCAGCCCAATACGGATACCTCAACGCCATTCTCTCCGAACTGATAGAGTCGCTGCGTGACTTCGACGGCCATAGCGCGCGCCTCACTGACGAGGAGGCGTTTCAGCAGTGGCTTCTGGACCTATCCAAGAAATTATAAGAATCTTATGAAGATACTGAAGACAGAATCATTCAGCCGCATCGTGCCTCTGCTGCGCGAGAACTACGGCAATCTCCACGCCCGTCTGGCGCTGAAGCTGCCTCCGCAGACAGCGCGTCTGTTCGCCCGCTTCACGCTGCAGTCGTCGCAGGGGGGCGCCCAGTGGACTGTAAACATGGACTGCGAGAACAGTCTCCGGCCCTATTCCGCGGCCAACCCGCTTGAGCGCGACCAGATAAGCATGGTGCTGAAGCAGGCGCAGGCCGATGTGCGCAAATCCTTCGGCATGCAGGGGGAGATGATGGAAAAGCTGCTCAATGTCCCGGAACAGGACTGCATCTTCTTCGCGCCGGCCCGTAGCGGGAAGCTGCCGGTCGTGGTGCTGACCGAGTGGGGATTCCGCAGGGTGCAGGCCGCCGCCGGCGAGAATGTGCTGAAGCTCTGCCTGGAGCGCGCCGCAGCCATGAGCGACGCCCCGGTGGAGATATATGTGGGGTACTCCGACGGCACCCCCGCCGCCGACCGCGATTTCCGCCTCTGTATCTTCGGCAACGAGATTCCTTTCACTACCGACAGCGCAGGCCTTTACAGTCCCGGCCATCTGGTCACAGGCAAGGAGTTTGAGGTGCGCAGCGCCGATGGCTCAGTCTCCGCCCCCTTCGTGGTCGAACAGGGCAAGACGCGCTACGATGTCATTATGACCAAAACCACGGCACTGACCGTCAGGGTGCTGCAGTCCGACGGCGCCACGCCGGTGCCGGGAGTGGAGGCAATGGCCGACGGCGCCACGGCGCTGACTGACGGCAAAGGGGAGGCCCATTTCGGTCCCTACGCCTACGATGGGCCGCGCCAGCTGACGGTAAGCGCCGACGGAGTGATGCCGGTAAGCCATACCCTGAGCGCAGACTCCGAAGCCAACATTGTGGTACTGACAATGCCCGAGCCGGAGCCGGAAGTGGAGGCGCCTCCGATACCTGAGACCCCGGAGGTCATCATACGCATACTGGACAGGAAAGGGGTGCCTATGGCCGGCATGCCCGTCAAGATTCTCTGCAAAAAAGGATATGAGGAGACCGTGACTGATGCCTCCGGGCGTGTCACTCTCAAGGCCTCGGATCTGATTCCGGGCGAGAAACCCAAGATTGTGCTGAGTCGTCCAGAAGGAGAAAGTCCCGACAAACCGCTTAACAGACCCTGATCATGAAGTACACTACGCTTAAAGGCAAATTTACCTATAACCCGACCGTGACGGCTTACGACGTGACCGTGCGCAAGCCCTTCAATCCTCTTTGGCTGTTGCTCCTGCTGCTGCTCGTACCTCTCTTTCTCCGCTGCGAAAGGGAGATAGAGGTCGAGGTCACGGATGAAAAGAACACCCCGGTGCAGAATGTGGCCGTCTCGCTCGACTATACGATGCAGTATCTGTGCAGCGACGGATTTTTTACCGAAAAAACGCTGCATGCCGAGGGCGTTACCGGCGCAGACGGCAAGGTCAGGCTTGGCAAGCTGTCATGCAGCGTATGGAGTTTCCTGTTTTATCCGAACACCGGTATGACTGTCAGGGCCGTTCCGCCGGATCCCTACGAGACGGCTGTCGTTACTGAGAAATTCCATGGCACGCGCCACGTGCTGATCAAGCTGAAGACCAGGCCGGAGGACATACCCGTGCGCGTCACAGACCGCATGACGGGCGAGCCGCTGTCCGGAGCCGAGGTGGTCGCTACCGTGAACGGCAACGGCATAGGTGTCTTCACGACGGATGCCGCAGGTGTGGCGATGATTCCCGGCATACACCCCGACGACGTGGTAAGCCTGGTGGGACGCAAGGAGCATTATGACCCCAACGACAAGGCCGTGAACCGCATGAAGGGTACCGACCTGAAGTCCGACCCGATGCGCGAGATTCCGCTTGACAAGATTTATGAATGTGACGACAATGTGGAGTACAACAGTGCTGCAAAGCCTCTGATTGTGATTCCCAACATCGATATGCACCGGGATAAAGGCTCGTTCCGCCTCGACGTGGAGACGCTCTACCAGCCCGACCGCTTCGTGGTAAAGGACGCCGACGGCAATCAGTTGCTGGATACCGGATACATTTCTACCGGAAATTCGTCGCGGAGCTTTACCGTCAACTTCACTACGCGGCGCCTGACCGTGGAGGCTTACGCCGACCCCGACGGCCCGGAGACCTCCGTATGGAAGATTCATCCACATTGCCCTGACTGACAGATGATAGACTTTACGCCTCTGGTACGCGGCCGCTTCATACGCCAGGCCGCCCGCATGGACGGCTGGGACCGCTGTGCCTCGGAACTGCAGGCACGGCAGCTGCGTGAACTGCTGCGCCAGGCCGCCGGCACAAGTTTCGGCATACGCCGCTCTTTCGCCGAAATGGCCGCGATGGAGCCGGATGCCATGCGCCGTGCTTTCGCCACGCGCGTCAAGGTCGTGGAATACGAGGAGATAAGGTCGCAGGTCATGCAGATGGCCGAAGGCAAGCCCGATGTGCTGTGGCCCGGTGTATGCCGCTATTTCGCCCAATCGAGCGGCACCAGCGGGGGAGTGTCGAAGTACATTCCGATTACTGACCGCTCGCTGCGCGTCAATCACTACGCGGGAGCCTCCGATGTCGTGGCGGCCTATCTGCGCGCCAACCCCGCAAGCCGTCTCTTTTCCGGCAAAGCCCTCATCTTAGGCGGCTCGTTTGCCAACACGCTCGCCCCGGCTCTCGCGCCGCAAGCTCACGTAGGAGACCTGAGCGCCACTCTGATAGCCCGTACGCCGCGACTGGCCGAGCTTTTCCGCATACCCTCGCGCAAGATAGCCCTGATGGCCGACTGGGAGCAGAAGCTCCCCGCGCTGGTCGACGCTGCCATGAAGGCCAACGTGACCAATCTCTCGGGTGTCCCCTCATGGTTCCTGATATTGCTCCGCCGCGTGCTGGAGAAAAGCGGTGCCTCGACACTGCAGCAGGTGTGGCCCGGCCTGGAGGTATTCTTCCACGGCGGCATATCATTTGAGCCGTATCGCGCGCAGTACAGGGAATTTACCGATACTTCCAAGATGCACTTCATGGAGACGTACAACGCCTCCGAAGGTTTCTTCGCCGTGCAGACCGACCCGGCGGACAGCGCGATGCAGCTGCTGCTGGACCGTGGTATTTACTACGAATTCGCACCCATGCTCCCCGGCGGCGAATGGGGCGACCCGCTCCCTCTGGAAGAGGTCGAGGCAGACAAGGTCTACGCCCTGGTCATCAGCGCCCCCAACGGTCTGTGGCGCTACTGGATTGGCGACACCGTGCGATTTACTGACCCGCGCCGCGCACGCATACGCATCGCCGGACGCACAAAAAGCTACATCAACGCCTTCGGCGAGGAACTGATGGAACACAACGCAGACGCCGCGATAGCAGCCGTCTGCGCCGCGACTGGAGCCGCCATAGCCAACTACACCGCCGGTCCCGTCTACGCCGCCTCAGGACGCCGCGGACGCCACCGCTGGCTGATCGAATGGACCACCCCGCCAGCCGATGAAGCCCGCTTCGCCGCCCTGCTCGACGCCGAGCTACGGCATCTCAACTCTGACTACGACGCCAAGCGGACCGGCGACATATTCCTCGACCCCCTGCAGCTGACTACTCTCCCCGCCGGTGCCTTCGACCGCTGGCTCGCCACCCACGGCAGCGGCAAACTCGGCGGCCAGCGCAAGATTCCCCGCCTATCCCCGACCCCCGCCCTCATCGAAGCCCTCCTTGCAGCCCGGTAGACACGCGATCAATCGCAATGTCACTACAAAGCGGGTCTGTCATTATATCCACCCCGCCCCAATGTAGTGTCGCGGCATGCCGCGACACCCGATAAACCATCAATTCAATTCAGCCTTCCCGGCCCAGCCAGCCCGGAGGGCTGCAATCTTGTTAGCCCCCAGTATTCTGGGGGTTAACAGAGTACCCCCCAGCGGCCCCGGAAGGGGCGTACTTCTCCGCCCCCTGTCCGTCCGCCATATTATCCTATCCGTGATACCGTCTTACCCATTCTCGCCGTTGTCGCAGCATGCCGCGACACACGATAAACCATCAATTCAATTCAGCCCTCCCCGCAGCAGCCCGAAGGGCTGCTATCTTGTTAGCCCCCAGTATTCTGGGGGTTAACAGAGTACCCCCCAGCGGCCCCGGAAGGGGCGTACCTCGTCTACCGCCCTGCCCGCCCCCTGCTCCCGACCTCGCATCGTCGCAGACGATGAGCATTGTTAGCCCCATGATGGAGCGCCAGCGACTTCATGGGGTCACGCAGCCACCCCGACAGCTACCTCGCAGAGGTTGCGCCCGTCCGGGCTGCACGTGGCCGCCACACCCTCACTCCGAATACCCGAATTTCTTCAAATTAGTTTTAGCAGCCTGATTCCCCTGCTTGGCCGCCAATCGCCATAACCTTACAGCCTCATCCTTGTTCTGAGCAACTCCTTCTCCATTCCAATATCGATTAGCCAGTTTGTTTTGCGCCCCGGCATGCCCCTGTTCGGCGCTCTTTCTATACCATTTCACGGCCTCGGCGTATGACTGCGTCACTCCTTCGCCATTCTCGTAGCACCAGCCAAGATTGTATTGCGCAGATACTTTCCCCTGCTCTGCGCTCTTTCTGTACCATTTCACGGCCTCAGCGTATGATTGCTCCACTCCTTTGCCATTCTCATAGCACACGCCAAGATTGTATTGCGCAGATGCATTCCCCTGCTCGGCGCTCTTTCTGTACCATTTCACGGCCTCGGTCCATGACTGCGCCACTCCTTGGCCATTATCGTAGCAACAGCCAAGCCTGTATTGCGCCCAGGCATCTCCCTGCTCGGCAAGCTCCCGGTAGATAGGCACCGCCTTATCATACTGCTTGCTATTATAATATTGATTCGCTTCTGCAACCGTATGCTTCGCCTCCGCTGTCAGCTCTCCGGAAAGGCGCAGCGGCGTTTCCTCTGTCAGCGTTATCTGCTGCTGGTAGGGCTGGTAGCCGTCGGCGGTAATCTCGAGGCTATGCTTGCCCGCTGTCAGATTGTTGAGCGCAAGCGGAGTCACGCCGACGGGCTTGCCGTCAATCTTTACCTGGCTTTTCAGCGGATAGTAGTCTACGTGCAGGGCGGCGTAGATAGGCTCTAAGGCGGGCAACACGAGCGATTTGCTCTGTCCCTCTGCCATTACCAAGGCGGTGGAGTAGGGGCGATAGCCCTCCAAAGTGCCCTCTACCTGATAATTGCCGGCTGTCAGCGCCCCTGACCACGAACCGGCGCCGCGACGCTGGCCGTTGACCGATATCACGGTGCCGGGCGTCTCGGCGGTAATGGTCAGCGTGCCCATAGCCGAACGGAGTGTCACGCTGCGGTCCACCTTCCCGCCGCCACGGCTGATGGTTACCGTGCCGCTCTCGGTAAGATAGCCGGGGGCGTCGATGGTGTAGTTGTGGTCGCCGTAGGTCAGGAACTCGCTCAGCTGGCCGCCGCGCGTTACCTTGCTGACGCCGTCCACCTTGACGATGACGTTCTCCTTAGGCGTGACCGTCAGCACGAAGTAGTCGCCGCCGAGGTCCGCCGGGCCGCTCGAACGCCCGTAAAGCAGCTTCTCCGGAATATCGAGGGTAAGCTCATAGACACCTTTAGACTTCAATTCCCTGATACCGAACTCGGTAAAGTCCACATGCAGCGTAGGCGCGCCGGGACACATTATGTCGAACATCGAGGTGCCGCTGCCTGCGGCGTCTCCCTCGAGCCAGACCCAGTACTCACTGCCGTAATACTCCGGCTCCCCGATCAGATTGCCGTCGAAGTGCGCTCCCGCCACCGGCAGCTGCACCCTGACCATAGCGGCCTCCACATTATTGAAGTCAGTGCGTATCTGCTTGCCATGAAGCACCATATCTATCGGCTTGAAATCCGCAACCTTGAGATTCTGAGCAGCAACAGGCATCGCAGCCGCCAAAAAAGCCGCCACAACAACCAAAATCCGAGCTAAATAAGTCTGCATACGAGTTAAAGGAGTCTGAATGAGTATCATACCGCAAAATTAGCGAAAAGCCCCAACCCCGCCAAACTTTTCCCCAAAAAATCCCGACAAAAACCCCGGCAACCTTATAAATCATATAAGCCTTATAAATTTTATAAATCATATAAGCCTTATAAATCTTATAAATCATAATAAGCCATACAAAGTTTCCTCCCCCAACCACCCCCCAAAAAAAAGAAAAGATTAATTGTCTCACGACAACTAATCCTCTAACCTTAAATCTAATACCATGAAAAACACGGTGCGAAATTACTACTTTTTTCCAACTCCACCAAATATTTCTACGAAAAAAATCCATCATATTAAGATTATTTAACAGTTACTTCAATCCCCCAAATTCTAAAATTAAGTATTTAAAAGTTAATTAATATTAATGATAAAAATATAATTCACATAAAACCAATAAATTAAAGTCGATAATAATTCTATTTTTCGTAAATCAAATAAAATCCTTAAATCTTAGACCTAATTTTGCATCGAAGTTTTCAGAGTGCCTCGGCGATTGGCAGCAGTCTGGAGATTCCTGTAATATTAGTAATATTAAAATATAATAATCATGGATGATGTAAAACAAGAAGCACAGCTGTGTGCGCCGCAGGCGTTGCCGCCTGGCGAGCAGCAGGAGATAGTCTTCGGACGCCTTTCGGTATGGGATACTTATACTTCTATTAATCAATAAAAAAACTATCTTATTATGAGTGAAAAGACAAATGTGATCGTCGATGGTTTCGGCGGAGGTATGCACGTAAGCGGAGCGCCGCTTACTACGGAAAACGCGGAGCAGGCTGCTCCCGGACTGTTGCTCAACGCTTTGGACCGCGCTATCGTCAGGGTGCGCCCTATGGCCACGCCGCTGGACCAGATAAGCCGCATGGGCCACACCAGGCCGGTGGACGCTATGGAGGTGGATTATTATTCGGTCGATACGCGCGTGGACCGCGACACGGTGCTGAGTGTGGAGAAGATGGCCGCCCCCGACGGCTCCGACGGGCCGGCTCCTTACGCTGTGAAGGTAGAGCATCCGGCCCGCTTTGAGCCCACCGACACCTTTACCGCCACCGGTATCGCCGGCGATATACTGATGTATATAGCCGAGAAGAAGGCCGACGGAACCCTCGTCTGCTACGCGGGAGGCGATGCCGCGCCTGACGACATAGCGGGCAACGAGGTCATACGCATGGGGCGTGCCGCCACGCAGCTCGATGTCCAGACACCGCAGTTCGCCGCCCTCCCCGCAAGAAGCACCAACTATTGCCAGATTTTCAAGGCTCAGGTGGAGCAGAGCGTAGTGATGAAGCTTAGCCACAAGGAGATAGGATGGGACTTTACCGACCAGCAGGAGGCTGCCGTCTACGATATGCGCCTCGGTATGGAGAAGCAGTTTCTTTTCGGAGTCAAGGGCAAGGTCTATGACCCCGGCAAAGGGGAGACGGTCACGCTCACGGGCGGCATCTGGAAGCAGGCGGGCCGCGAGATAGAGGTCACGCTCGACTCCTTCGACTCCAAGGCTTTGGTAGACATGCTATGCGCCGTATTCTCGGAGAACAGCGGCAGCCGCCGCAAGGTGCTGATAGCCGGCTCTAAGCTCGTGGCCGCGCTCAACAAGATCGAGCATACCCACGTCATCACGGCCCGCGACCAGGTCACTTCCTGGGGTATCGATTTCTCGGAGCTGCAGAGCAAGTTCGGCCGCCTTTACGTGGTTTATTCCGACATATTCGATGTCATGGGCATGGCCTCCGACGGCATTGTGGTAGACCCGGAGTATATCCAGAAGCACGTATTCATCCCCTTCAGCGCCGAGACGCTCGACCTGCGCGGCTCCGGACAGCGCAACACGGAGGCGATGGTGCTGACCGAGGCTTCATGCCTGACCCTGAGGTATCCCGACGCTCACGCCAGAATCATAGGGGTATGACGGAGCGGATGGTTACCTTTACTCCGGAGCGCATGCTCCGCGAGTGGAAGCTGCGCAAGGGGCTGATGTGTGAGTCGCTGGATACCGGGACTGCGGTGGTGCGCCACGACATGGCCGCCCCTGAGGAGCGGATGGAGAGTGAGATCAGGAGCTGGTACAGCCGGCTCCTTGTCTCCGCTCCGGTCCGGCAGGTGCCGGTCCGGAATCTTACCGGAGCCGTAGCCGAAATCAGCCGTCCGGCGGACAATATGCTGAGGCTCCGCCTTCCTTCCGAGGGCTACCGGCTGGTCGAGGTAAAGCTGCGCGACTGGACAGTAGCGGTGTCGGTGTTCCACTCCCCCGGCTCGCTTTTCGAGCGGCGGCAGGGCGACCTGCTGCTGCGGGCCACTCCGGGGCATCCGGGAGTGGTGGACCGGGGAGACGGCATTATAGAAATCTACGGACTCGACCCTCTGCCCTCCGCAGGGCAGACGGCGGCCCTGACAGCGGCGCAGCCCGACCTGGCGGCGCGGCTGGAGAGACTGATGATGACGGCGTGGCCCGCGGATGGCAACTACACGCTGGACAGTGTTTTACTTGATACTATATGACTTATGATTACTGACAGACAAGCGATAGAGACCGCGCGCGGGGCATGGATGGCTTTGGCGCCTATGAGAAGCCGGCGCCGCCGGCTCAAGGCCTTCACTTACGGACGCCAGTGGGGCGACACGACGCTGACCACCGACGGCCGCCGCGTAAGCGAGGCGCAGAAACTGGCCGAGGAGGGACGCACCCCGGTCACCAACAACATAATCCGCCAGATGGTAAAGAGCATCATTGGCCGCTACCGCTATATGTGCGGCGCGGCCGGCGACGGGGATTTGGCCGGGGCGAGAGTGGGCGCGGACCTGACGGCTGCCTCGGTCAGCGAGACAGATGCCCGCGCTCTGGAGGAGTTTCTGATTTCGGGCATGGCGGTGCAACGCATCGAGGGGAACAGGGTGGAGAATGTCAGTCCGGAGCGTTTCTTCTACCACGAGTTCATGGATGGCGACGGCTCGGACCTGCGTCTGGCCGGAATACTGCGCGACATGACGGTGGCCGACGTGCTGGAACGGTTCGCAGAGGGCGACGTGCGCCGGGCCAGGGAGTTGAAGCGCGTTCTGGCCGCAGAGCGCGCCGCGCCGGATATATGGCCCCGTGGCGACTACGGGAGTTTCGATATGCCGCGTCTGCCGCAGTCCTGCCGTGTGGTGGAGCTGTGGCGGCTGATACGGCGCGAAGCCCTGATGGTCACCGACCCTTTCACGGGAGAGACACGCGCCGAGAGCGCCGACGCCCTGGAGCGTCTGGAGGGCATAAACCGTGCGCGCGCCGAGTGTGGCACCGAGCCGCTGAGGTGGGAGTATCGCGTGGACGGACACTGGGAGTGCGAGTGGCTCACTCCGCGCGGAGCGGTGTTGGGACGGGCGCGGGCGGCGCGGTGTCCGGTGGCGCTGAAGTTCTATCCGCTGATCGACGGCGAGGTTCATTCGCTGGTGGAGGATGTGGTGGACCAGCAGAAATATGTCAATCGTCTGGTCTCGCTGCTCGACCATATCATCTCGTCGAGCGCCAAGGGGGTGCTGCTCTACCCTGCCGACCAGCTGCCCGAAGGCTTCACATGGCGCGACCTGCGCCGTATCTGGGCTAACCCGATGGGCATACTCCCCTTCCGCCGCACCTCGAAGACAATGACGCCGATGCAAGTGAACGGCGGCGGCAACGCCGGAGCCGGAGCCGCCGATATGCTGAAGATGCAGCTGCAGCTGTTTGACGAGATAAGCGGCGCTACCGGCGCCCTGAGAGGCCGCTCGGCCTCGGCCACCGGCGAGGGGATGCTCCGCGCTGAACTGGAGAACGCCACTGTCTCTATGCTCGATGTGCTGGCCGCTTTCCGCAGTTTCGTGTTGAGACGCGACAGGCTGATGGCAGGTAAGAATGTAGGATTGTAAAAATAAAACTGATATATGGAGATAATGAGACTGCCCGTCTTCGCGGGCAAGAAGAATTTATTCAGCGACCTGCGGGGTCTCGGCGATTGCCGCCGCTGTCTCAATATGAGGGAAAACGGAGAGGGTGGACTGAGCCGTGTCTACCGTCCGGCCTCTGTGTGTCGGCTGGAGCGGACTCCGGTGGGCGCCGACCGCCGTGGAGGCGCCACCTGTCTGCTGACTCAGGAGGATGACGGGAGTCTGTGGTTTGAGGGAATGGTTACCGCCGACCGTGGTTATGAGTCTGTCGGGATGAAGATATGCGAGATACGCGAGACTCTTACGGGGTGCGCGGCTGCCGGCGACTTCGTGGCGCTTCTCAGCGACAAGGGCAATCTGTTTTATCTGCTCTGGGAGGAGACGCAGACGGCTTACCGCTATCTGGGGCAGCTGCCGGCGCTGCCTGATTTCGTCACTGTCAGCGGCGAGGCGGTAGAGTTCGGCTCGCGTGTGGATGCCGTTGTCTTCAAGACGGCGCAGGCCGACCTGCGGCAAGGGGTGGATAGCGACAACGCGGCGCGGCTGGGCGAGGCCGTGAAGCGCGCGTGGCTCGCCTGCCGCGAGCAGGCTCACGGCGCCGGCTACTGGACAGGCCGCGTGAAGGTACGCCTTGTGCTACGTCTGTGGGACGGCAGCGCGGCGCGCGTAAGCGAGCCGGCGGATGTGGAGATACCGCAGCTTGCCGGCAGCTCCGACAGAGTCCTGCTGACGCTGGCGCAGGACCAGAAAAAGCAGCTGTTTACAGGTACCCAGGCCGGCGAGCTGCGGGTCGGAGGATATCGTTTCGGCATCCTGGGCGACGGAGCCGTGCCCGCGGAGTGGCGCAGCGTGGTGTCGGCCGTGGAGGTGTGGGTAACCGATGACATGGAGGTCATGGACATGGAGGCGGATTGCCGCGTGAGCGAGAGCCACGACCAGACCGGCAACTATGTGAGTGTGATTCTTCCGCGCAAAGACGATGCCCGGCTGGAGCGCGAGTGCGGCGCGGCTCCCTACGGCCTGCTTGCCTCGGGCAGCGCGGGGATGGATGAGGAGAAAATGATGTATGACGGCAGCGTGGCCTATAGCGCGGTGCTGTCGGCCCAGGCCGGGCTGACGGTTCCGTCTTCCGGAGCGGGATGCGTGGCCGGTCACGGCGGTTTTCTGCATATCGGGGCCGGAAGCAGTCTGGTTACCACGCGCCGGGGCAATCCCTTTGTCGAGGCAGGCCGCAGCGACAGCGTCGGAGGCCGGATAGAGAGTATCACGGCACAGGCCAACGGCGGCGGCGCCTATACGCGCCAGTATCTGTATCTCGGCACCGATACCGGAATTACGGCTCTGACCTGCGATGCGGCAGGGCGGCATACCAACAGTCGTCCGGTCAGCGCCGAGTGTCCGGCCGCCGGGGTAGCTCCGGTGGCTACGCCCGAAGGTGTCTACTGTCTGAGCGGGATAGGCAATCTGCTGAGGCTCAGAGACGCCACCGCCACGGTGTGCATGCGCGGTCTGCGCGGAATCAGGGGGCTGGGCTGGAGCCATCTGCACGGAGAGCTTTGGCTGAGCGGCGGCCCGGACCGCAGTCTGGTGCTGACCGACGCGGGACGGCGCGTGGGGTTCTTATGTTCGTGGGGCTTCCTGAGCGGAGCAGGGAGCGCGTGGCCCGCGCTGGTAACGGAACAGGACTACAACGGTCTGTATGACATAGCCGACCTCGACAGGGATGGCGATCAGCCGGCCGGGCGGCTGGAGCTGACCCGCCGCATAGATTTCCGCACCGATTTTCTGGATGAGTTGTACTATATGGTCATAGAGGCCGCCGGCTCTCTTTCCCGCCTGCGTATCAGGGGAATCGGCACGCTGATAAACGAACAGGCGGCTCCCGGCCGGCGTGGCTGTCGGGTGGATTTCGAGGCTATGGGTATGAAGGGCATATCGGCCGCTATCCCGCTGAATGACGTGAAGGCTCCGGACTCACACTGCAGCGGCAGACGGCGGTGGGAGATATGGATGAAGGGAAGCGTGGAGGAGCTGGCGGATATCAGGGTCATAAGCCGCTCTCAGCTCGACCGGGAGAGGGCGGCCGCCGAGGCGCTGGCAGCTGAAGAGGAGAAACAATTTTATGCTGAAGACTATGAACATCAATGATTACAGAGAGGACTTCGCGGCCTGGTGCAAGGACTGCGTGATGATAACTGACAAGGAGAGCGGCGCCCGCGTGCCGTTTGCGCTCAACGCGCCGCAGCGGCGTGTGGCCGGCATACTGGAGCGGCAGCGCCGCGAGGGGCGCCCCATAAGGCTTATCATGCTCAAGGCGCGCCAATGGGGCGGCTCGACGCTGGTGCAGATATATATGGCGTGGATGCAGCTCGTAAGGCATACGGGCTGGAATTCGGTAATATGCAGCCACGTGAAAGACGCTTCGGCCATAATCCGCGGCATGTATTCCGACCTGCTGCGCTTCTATCCCGACGGTATGAAGACTGACGGCAAACCCCGTGACTGGGCGTTTGCCCCTTACGAGAAAAGCCCGAACATCAATTACATAGCCGCGCGCGACTGCCGCGTGGCTATCGGTTCCTCCTTCGCCCCCAACGCCGTGCGCGGCGGCAACTATCAGATGGCCCACCTGAGCGAGGTGGCCTTCTGGGGCGACGGGGAGCAGGACGCAGCCGAGATGATAGTAAGAAGCGTGGCCGGCTCCATCACGCTTGCTCCCGAGACACTGGTGGTCATGGAGAGTACCGCCGACGGCGAGGACAACTATTTCCACACCGAGTGGGAGCGGGCCGTCAGGGGCGAGAGCGACAAAGAGGCAGTCTTTGTGCCCTGGTATGAAATAGAAATCTACCGCAAGCCTCTGGACGAGGCCGGACTGAGGCGGCTGATGACCGAGATGGATGACTACGAGCGGCAGCTGCTGAAGCGCGAAGGGGTAACGGCCGAGGCGGTGGCGTGGTACCACGACAAGCGGCGCGAGTACACCCGCCACGAGCAGATGATGGCCGAGTATCCGTCGACCCCCGACGAAGCCTTTCTGCGGAGCGGCGGCGAGGCTCTCGATCCCGCCTGGTTCTTCTGACCAGGAGTCAGAGCCAGGTCACTTCCTTGAAGGCGTAGCGGCGCAGGGGGGCCCGTCCTTCGGGGGCGTCGGTCTGGCGGAGGACGAGATGCCCCTGGGGCTCTACGGCGAAGATTGTGGCCCGGAAGGTCTGGTCGAGGAGATTGTCGTGAAAGAGATGAGGGGTGTCTCCCGCGCGCCACAGCGAGCGCATGTAGCGGTCGTGGATGTCTTGCTCTTGAGCGGGGTTGTCCGGGAGCAGGGTATTGAGATAGGACTCGATGTTGGAGCATACGAGCCGGAGCAGTGGCTCAAGCGGGTGTTCGCGGTCAGTGAGCTGGCTGATGGAGACGGGGTTTGGCGCATCGGAGAGGAAGCGGGTCTGATTGACATTTATACCTGCTCCGATGACAGAGTGCGCTATGGCGGATCCGGCCAGGGAGTGGGATATGAGTATGCCGCAGAGCTTGCGGTCTCTGGCATAGATGTCGTTGGGCCACTTGACCGTGCAGCTCACGCCCGTGAGCTCGCGTATGGCGTCGATGATGGCCAGGGATACGGCCTGGCTGATGCGGAACTGTCGGCGCGCTGGGAAGCCGGGCATGCGCATGAGCATAGTGAAGGTCAGGTTCTTGCCCGGTTCGCTTTCCCAGGAGTTGCCACGCTGTCCGCGTCCGGCGGTCTGGCATGGTGTGACGGCCACGAATCCGGATGGGAGCGAGGCGGCGTTTTCAGCTATGTAAGTGTTGGTGGACGGAAGCGACGGGAATGACTGTATTTCCATGACTGTCAGAATGAAATGGTGCGTGAGCCGTCGGGGTTGACGGCTATGTGGATATGCATGGTGTCCGGCGGCAGGATGCCGTCGGCTATGTCGGGCCACTCGATCAGGCATAAGGCTCCGGAGTACAGATAGTCTTCGGCTCCGATGTCGAATACTTGCTCCGGCTCCTGGAGCCGATACAAGTCGAAGTGGTAAATATCGCGGTGCGGGGGACGGCCTTCGTAGTGGTTGATTATGGCGAAAGTCGGAGAGTTGGGAGTGTCGGCATCGACTCCGAGCTGCCGGCAGAGTTCGGCTATGAGAGTAGTCTTTCCGGCGCCCATCGGGGCGTGGAAAGCGATGACGCGGGTGTCGCCGATTTCGGATATCAGGGTAGCGACGGCGGCATGGAGGTCTGAAATGGCTGGGATGGGTATAATCATAGTCATAAATGGGGTTGGGGGAGGCGCGATGAAAAATTGATACAAAATTATTAAAAAAATCCGAAAGGCGTTGTGGATTGGATAGAAATTTGTAATTTTGCAGTGTGTAGGGGCGAGGCCGGGGACAGCCGGAGCAACCTGACATGGAAAAACGCAAACATAAACTTTAAAAACAATATAATACGAGATGAAAAAACTATTACTATCACTTGCTGCCGTGACAGTTGCCGCCTTTTCGGCTACCGCTGCCACAACGGAGCTGATGAGTTCGGATATTACCGGACTTACGACAACTACAAGCGGCATCGAATCCTTTACTTACAAGGGTTTCACATTTGGATTTGACAAGGCCGAAGGCCAGACTGCCCCGGCATACAACAAGGCAGGCGACATCCGTCTGTACGCCAAGAACACCGCCACTATCACTTCCGGTAACGGCAAGATGACAGAGATGGTATTCAATATGTCCACGCAGGGCAAGAAGCAGTGGGCCGACGTTACAGTATCGGCCGGCAGTGTGACTGTAGACCAGACAGCCGGCACAGTGACCTGGGCAGGCGACGCCGAGAGCGTGACCATCACAGTGGGCGCCGAGAACACTTACGGCACTGACACGAAAAAGACTTCCGGTCAGTTTGACTTCGACAAGGTAAGCATCACTACCGGCGCCGGAGGCAAGGAGACAGCCGCCGCTCCGGAGTTCAATCCCGCAAGCGAGACCAAGTTCGGCAATGAGGGTCTGGAGGTAACGATTACCGCCGGCACCGGCGCCAAGATATATTACACTCTTGACGGCACAAACCCGACCGCTGAGTCTACGCTGTACAGCGCTCCCATCAAGCTGACCGAGACCACTACAATCAAGGCCATCGCTACCGAGGAGGGCAAGAACAACAGCAACGTGGTAACAGCCACTTATATCTATGAGCGTCCGCTGAATCCGGACGAGAAGGCTGTTAGCTTTGTATTCAAGGAGAACGGATATGAGAACGCCGCCGAGATGACTTCGGTAACGAAGGATGGCGTGAGCCTTGTGTTCGGCGCCGGCGAGAATGAGAAAAATTCGCCGAAGTATTACACCAGCGGCGAATCGGTACGTATGTATGGCGCCAATACATTCACTGTAAGCGCCGACAAGGAGATAGCATACGTGGAGCTGACTTACAGCCAGGCTTACGATGCAGCCAACGCTCCTTCAGTTAATCCCGGCACCTACGCATTGGCTGACCTTAAAGGCACTTGGACAGTGGGCGCATCGAGCGGTACATATACCGTAGGCGGCACTTCGGGCCAGATCCGTATCGCTTCCGTCAAGGTCGTACTCAACACTCAGGCCGTGGTTACTCCAACCGCTCAGGCTCCCGTCTTCACTCCGGGCAGCGGCGAAATCTTCAGCGGCGAGCTGAAAGTGAGCATCGCAGCCGGCGAGGGCGCCACAATATATTACACTCTGGACGGCACCGAGCCTACTGACAAGAGCGACAAGTATGAGGCCGACATCGTGCTGACGAAGACCACTACCATCAAGGCTTTCGCCGCCGAGGAGGGCAAGAACAACAGTGCCGTGGTAAGCGCTACTTACACAATGCAGGAGGGTATCGAGACTCTGGCCGAGCTGATAGAGCAGGGTCTGAAGGATGAGAACACCGAGTTCCTGTACACCGGCACGGCAGCCGTGACTTATCAGAATGGCTCTAACCTGTACATTCAGGACGAGAGCGGCGCTATCCTGGTGTTCGGCAGCAATCTGCCTGAGTATAAGAACGGCGACCGCATCAGCGGCTTCCAGGGCAAGTTTAAAAATTATTTCAGCACATACGAGCTGATGGCTACCGCTTCATCGTTCAAAGCAGGCGAGGCCGGCGCAGCTGTAGAGCCTAAGGTTATGAATATCGAGGACATCACTCCCGAGATGCAGAACCAGTATGTGAAGATCAATAAGGTTAAGGTCGACGCCGCCAACAGCAAGCTGGTGGACGAAATCGATGCCGACATCCTGTACTACAATAAGTTTAAACTGGAGACTATCCCCAGCGACGAGAACGACTATGACGTAACAGGTATCGTATGCTACTATCAGCCCAAGGGCGCTGATGCACCTGAGCTTCAGATCAACCCGATCTCGTTTGACAAGACTACGGGTGTAGAGGCTGTAGCAGAGCAGAAGGCTGAGGTTTACGTCAGCGGCAATATGATCGTAGCTCCTGAGGGCGCAGCCGTGTACAGCGTAAGCGGCGCACGCGTGAATGGCGCTAACGTAGCCAATGGCGTGTACGTGGTACGTCTGGCTAACGGCGAGGCCGTGAAGGTGCTTGTGAAGTAAGAATTTTTAGAGTAATAATGGTTTCCCTATGGCAGCGGGTCGCTGCCATAGGGAAATTTTTTGTTTGTCTCGGGGGGATGTATTGCGGCCGAGGAGCGGCGGTTTATCGGGTGTCGCGGCATGCCGCGATACTACTGGCGGGGACATACCCCGGGGGGTTAGCATCCGGGGTTAAACGGATTGCAGCCCGGAGGGCCGGGGATATGACGACAATAAGAGGGTGTTTAATAATTAACGTTTATTATTACAATAGTTCGTTAAAAATTGAATATAGGCTAAGCGGCATCTGTCGCCAAGCCAAAGAGATCTTTGACAATTTTAGCATTTAAAGTCTCGTCCGGGTCAATTCCGCTCAGGTCAAAAAATCTTTTTATGAAATGAGCGTT
>JAGBIJ010000055.1 GCA_017935045.1 Muribaculaceae bacterium | reverse complement strand
ATTATTGCGCGGTCTCGAAATCGCAAATGTATTTTGTCCTTTGTCTCAGTCGCATAGCCCGCTATGCTCCTTCGCCTGCATGACAAAATCCAAGTTGCGATTTCGACCCCATAATTCACATTTGTTATTAAACAGCCTCTACAATTACCGTCGGCGTATACCATTGAGTATGATATCGGTCATATCCTTCATAACCTGCTCCTTGTCCAACCCCTGGTCGGCGAGGTTATCGCGGATATAAGGTACGTCGAGACCGTGAATGGCATGGACTATGACTACAGCTGTAGGATGGATTTTCTCTATGGCAAACTGTCCGTCGAGTACACCCTCGCGCAAAATCTCGCTCAGAATCTCAATCTCTTTTTGCGAAATCAGTTTGCGCGCGCGGTCTACTTTGCGGACATCACGAAAAAAACCAGCTTTGAGCGAACCGTTGCGGCTGACAATCTCTTTCATTGTCTCAAACCGGCAGGCGATATATTGCTCCAGTTTCTCGACCGGAGAGACAGGTTTGTCAGCAATCTGACGCAGGCTCTCCATCAGCGTCTCCGCCTCTTGCTCAATCACGGCATTAAATATATCTCTCTTGTTGCGGAAATACGTATAAATGGTGCGCCGCCCCTTGTCGGAAGCCGACGCTATGTCGTTCATGGTCGTATTCTCAATACCTTTGCGGGCAAAGAGCTGACGGGCCACTTCTATCAGACGGTCACGTGTTTTCAAAACCATAAGCGCATTTCTTTACGTATCTTCTAATCCGGCGCCGGGCGATAAGCCTTGCACCTCGGTCTGACGCGGCATGTCGGGACAAGAGTCCAGATATTGCACACATTCATTAATTTTGTGCGAAATTAATAAAAAAAATTTAGCCTGCCAAGTCTGACTGCACTTTTTAGAGGAATTTGTGCATTTTTTGTGCCTCCGCCAGCGCGTTTTGCCTCGTTTACTTTTTTTAACACAAAAAACCGCATGAATATTTGGCCAGTTCAAAAAATCGTCGTAACTTTGCACTAGCAAAACGGAAGAGACCGATGAAGAGATGCAATTCATCATGCAAGGTCGACCACCGCATTGCTTACATCGCGGGGTGGAGCAGTAGTAGCTCGTTGGGCTCATAACCCAAAGGTCGTAGGTGCGAATCCTGCCCCCGCCACAACTCGACACCGCTTCCGGACCGGAGGCGGTGTTTTGATTTATAATAACACATTATGATTCCCCTGTACGAGGACAACCATATAATAATAGTCTACAAGGAGCCGGGCGAGATAGTCCAGGGCGACAAGACCGGCGACTCCACGCTGGCTGACGCTGTCAAGGCATATATCAAGGAGAAATATGCCAAACCGGGCAATGTGTTCTGCGGGGTCGTACACCGTATTGACCGGCCGGTGGCCGGTCTGGTGGTCTTCGCCAAGACATCCAAGGCTCTGGCGCGGCTCAACAAGATGCTGCGCGACGGTCATATCCACAAGACGTATCGCGCAATCGTACAGGGCGCACCCAACCCTCCCGAAGCGCGCCTCTCACACTATATCACTTCCGTGGAGCGCAATAACAAAAGCTACGCTTCCGACAAGGAAACGCCTGGCTCCAAGCGCGCCGAGCTTATCTACCGCACGCTTACTGCCGGAGAGCGGTACACATTGCTTGAGGTACAGCTGCTCACTGGCCGCAAGCATCAGATACGCGTACAGCTGTCCTCGATCGGACATCCCATAAAGGGCGACCTGAAATATGGCGCCCGCAGATCGAATCCCGACGGGTCCATATCGCTGCTCGCTTACAGAATCAGTTTCACTCATCCTGTATCCGGAGCCCTGATTGATGTTACAGCTCCACTACCCTCCGATCCGCTGTGGGGCAAACTCTGGCCCGCTCAAATACCTGAATAACCATGGATTTCTTCAAAAATTACACTTCTCTCATAGATAACGCCATCAGAGAACTTCCCATGAAGGGGGGGGCGCTGGCCGGATTGTATGATCCTATAGCTTACGGACTTGACGCGGGAGGCAAACGCATACGTCCGGTTCTTACGCTGATTGCCTGCCAGGCCTCCTGCGGGACACCCAATCCAGCTATTCCTGCCGCTTTGGCTGTAGAAATGTTCCATAATTTCACCCTTCTGCACGATGACGTGATGGACAACTCCCCTACACGCCGGGGCAAGCCGTCGGTATTCAGCAAGTATGGTCTGAACGCCGCCGTGCTGAGCGGCGACACTATGCTCTCGATGGCCATGGATATGCTCTGTCGTCTGCCCGATTCGGCGTTACGCGCCGCTTTGGAATGTTTCAACCGCCATACGATTGAAGTCTACGAGGGACAGCAGATGGACATTGATTTTGAGAGCCGGGACACTGTGACGGTAGATGAGTATCTGGAGATGATTCGACTTAAGACTTCCGTACTGTTAGGTTGCGCGGCCAAGCTCGGCGCGATATCCGGAGCCGCCACACCTATGGAACAGGATCTCTGGTACCGCTACGCGGAGGCGCTGGGGCTGGCTTTCCAGATTCAGGACGACAGACTTGACGTATATGGCGACCCCGCCACTTTCGGCAAACCTATAGGGGGAGATATACTCAACAATAAGAAGACCTGGCTACTGCTGACGGCTCTTGATTCTCCGGTTGCCGCGTGCGTGCGTGAGGTAATGGCGATGGATCCCTCAGCCGAAAAAATCGATGCCATGCGCCGCCTGTATGACGAAGCCTGCGTACCGGAGCTTTGCGCCGAAGCCATCGCCGGATACACCCATGAAGCGTTGCTCTCCCTTGATGCTCTCACGCTGCCTGCGGCTATCCACACCGCGTTGGCAGACTTTACCTCACGCCTTGCAGACAGACAGAAATGATTGACACGCACACTCACCTATATCCCTCCGATTCATTTCCGGGCGACGAGGCCGCCTTGGCCATACGGCGCGCCATCGAAGCGGGCGTGGACCGGATGATTCTCCCGAATGTGGACGTGGCCTCGCTTGCTCCCATCGAGGCCATGCAGCAGTTGTTTCCGGAGAATGTATTCATCGCGCCGGGCATCCATCCCACCGAGCTGAGCGACTGCTGGGTCGATGACCTGAGAGAGATTGAGGCGCATATATCCCATCCCGGCGTTGTAGCCATAGGCGAAGTGGGGATAGATCTGTATTGGGATGCTTCGCGTCGGGAAGCGCAGATAGAGGCTTTCGCGGCCCAGCTGGAGCTCGCCACAGCCAAGTCGCTTCCGGTCCTGATACACCAGCGGGCAGCCCTGCAGGATACTCTTGCCACTCTCGCGGCGGCCGATCTGAAGCGTATTCCGACAATCGTATTCCACTGCTTTACCGAGGGGCCGGACAGCGTGAAAGCCATCCGGGAAACAGTACCGGAAGCTCTGTTTGGCATAGGAGGAGTATGCACATTCAAGAATGCCGGCCAGCTGACTGCGGCAATTCCGGAAATAGGCATAGACCATATAGTGCTTGAAACCGATGCACCCTATCTGGCGCCGGTTCCCCACAGAGGCACACGCAACGAGTCGGCCTACCTGCCGCTTATTGCCGCCAAGGTTGCTGATATTTTAGGATTTACGACATCGGAAGTAAACAGCGTCACGACAAGAACGGTCGAAAGCCGACTGCTCCGCCACTCGTTATAACCGCGCTGCGTCAGCCGGCCAGAATCATATCTACAGCATACCATTTGCCTTTATAGCGCACAAACTCGATAGCCATAGTGCTTCCGCCGCCAATACATGCATCATACTCATCCAGACGGTAACAGACGTGGTTGGCCGTGACGGCATACCATGTAGCGTAACCTTTGCGGCATTTGTCTTTATGTTGAAAAACAGGGAAAGTGTATTTGTAGTTCCAATCCCTGCCAAGCATTTTGAGCATACCCCTGACCATATCACGATTTTTACCGGTTGCCACACGGCTGTTGCGGAACTTTTCGCTGGTCTTGAATTTTTTCAGGAATGTGGAAAACGGCTCGGCGCCGCTGTTACATACCGAGCCCGGAGTCTTGACTTTGTCACATTCAGACTTACTCATACACGAAGGAGAACTGATTGAACGCAACTGCGCCGAAGCTGTCGGAATAGCGGCGACAGAGAGCAGTATGACAATAAACAGCCACGTGATACGGTTCATAAGATTCATAATAATGTTCTTTTATTAAGTAGATTTATTGCAAACTCCAGTATGGCGTCGCGTCCGGCAGCTAATTCATAGTCCGGAGCATGCACCTCGCAGCCGGGCGACGGATCTATGCCTGACTCTATCTCGCGTCCGGCGGCATCAGTCATGGGACACGCACTGAACCTGACTTTCCAGCCACACGGCAGCTGGGCGCTGAACGGCAATCCCCCGCCGCCTCCCGTGCGTGCTCCAGCTACCCGGACCTGCGGAAGCTGCTTCATAGCGCATGTGAAATCGTTGGCGGCCGAAAAGCATGAGCGATTGGTCAGCACGACCACCGGCTTATCCCATCTTACATGACCGCGGGCCGGATGATACTCCATAGGGTACGGCGTGGAAAAATCGTTATGGCCCGGACCTGTCTTATGACGTATGTAGCCTGCCGTATATTCGGTGTCAATGAACCGCGAGACTAAAGTCTCTACGTTGCTGACCAGACCGCCCCCGTTGTCGCGGATATCAAAAATCAGACCCTCGCAGTCAGAAAACGAAGCCAGCACTGCATCAAGGCTGCCTTCGCCTATGACCGATGAAAACGAACCATAATATATATAACCCACTTTACCGCCCGCAAGAGTCCTGTACAGCATCCCGCCTGCAGATTTGTAATTGAAATCCAGATAATACTGCTGTAGGGTGCGCAAGCTGAAATCCTGGGGGTAGTCGCTCCACCAACGGCGGTAATAAGATGTATTGAATGTGGAGGAAAGATTGACGTGCCCGTCGCGCAGTGTGTCGAGCATTGCGGCACATACATCAAAAAGCTCCTCCTGAGTGCGGCAGACGGCGGCCCGCGGCCTGTATATGGCGCGGACCCCGTCCCAATCGATATCTTTTTCAGCGAAATAGCAATAATGCTCGTCGAGCGCCGACCAAAGCACGTCGAAGTTACCCTCTGCCGAATTGTCATAGTCATCAAGGGTGGCGCAAGCCGCAAGCAGCAGCAATGGTATCAGCAGCAATAGTTTTTTCATCGGCGTGTGATGTTAAGCCAGTCGGTGGCAATACCGAGTACGAAGCTGTGGGTAGTGATGCGTGAATCTATGCCGTGGGCACGTGAATTAAGGACCTGAAAGCGGTAGCCGGCTCGGATACGGGTGGAACATACCGGAATTTCGACAGCCACCAGGTTGTCTATACAGAAATGGTTGCCCCACCAACCGAAACGGGCAAGTCCGTCGTGCTCGCCGAGATAGATTTCATAATAGCTTTGACCGTAATGGGGAGAGAAAAAGACTCCGGCAGACGGCAGCGACACCTGATCTATCAGGCGCAAACGCGTTCTTCCGGCTCTTATGCTGTAGGTCGCTGTCCCGTTGAGGGTCAGCCCTGCATACAGACGCGCGGCGACTGGATTGTTGGAATTGCCGGGAAGATAAAGCAGGCCGCCGTCTACAGCGGCTCCCGCTCCGGCCGACACATTCAGCTCCGGCACTCCGGAGAAAGGGGTAAACGTACGTTGCATATTCCACCCTAATGACAGACACAAGTCAGTAACCGATGCGTTGCGTGCCGGATTCTCCAGAAAACCCATACGATAACGGGCTGAAAAAAACATAGACAGACATCTGCGTGGAGTGGAACATCCTCTGCCCCACTCGCCGCCTAAAGCGAACGTCGGACCAGTCTGCCTGAGTGGCGAAAGATATGTATTAAACGCACGCTCTCCACCAGCCTCCAGGTAATATACCGAAGTCAGCGGCCACGCATCGGCCACGCTGTCATGGGGAGCCGCAGGCTGACCCGAGACAGAGCCTATGCAGACGATAAGCAGGGCGCATATAACAGTCAATCGCTTCATGACACCTTATTCTCCGTCTGTGAAGAGTTGCCGCTGGCCTGTCAATTCATCTCTGACATCCATCTGGCTGATAATTTCCTCCTCAGCGGCAACGTCTTCTGCCGCATCTTCCGTTGGCTCAGATTCAGGCATCTTGGTCGGTTCGATTTCCTCTATACAGTCCAGCTGCCATGTCGTCAGTCGCTTCCCTTTAGCTTTGAAACTTTTGACAGCTATGTATTCATCTGCTTCCACTATCACTGCCTCGCGCACACTGTCGGGACCGCCAAACGTAAGCCGCAACCGGGGGAACGGAGTATCGGTAAGCAGCAGCAGACGTGAAGCCGTGTCATCACCCAGATAACGCTGTCGTCTGGACGAGCTTTCAAACGTGAATCGCTTCAGGTAAGGATAACCCTGCGACGCGTCGAACAATGCGGCTGTCCATACGCACTCCGGATCGAACTTTAATATTTTCATGATACCGGCATCGTAATGGTTGGTATCGGCGAACGAAGTGGTGTAGAACTCTCCGTTGTCCATAATGACCAACACCTGGTCATTGCCTTGGAACTCTCCCAGATATTCGCCTCGCCCGTCGTAGTTAAGTCTCAGGACATCGGGGTCCCACCACACCTTGCGTCCACCCAGTGTGCTGGTACCCTTCTCCTTCAAGGTTATACGGGCAATCTCGTTTTTAGTCACGAGGTTACCCAGCGCCTCTTTGCCCTTGATTGCCAATTCAGCGAAGTTCAGGTCAAACTGCAGTACTTTCAGCCGTTGCCGCGCTTTAAGCGTCACGCGAAGGACCTCGGCCTCTCCGTTGGGATTGGCGGAAAACCATAATACCCGAGAGCCGGGCAATCCCTTGGTCAGATCATACTCTTTGTCGCGCGTCACACTCGTAATGGCAAAACGCTTCATATAGTAGGCGCCACCCTTGCCGTTGAGATAGACTGCGTTATAGATTGTACGTTTGTCGCCGCGTTTGAATACCTGGATGTGCATCACATTCTTGTCCACGAAAAACTTTTCAGCCACTCTTACCACCTTATATTTACCGCTCTTATAGAATATCAATATATCATCTATATCTGAGCAGGTGCATACAAATTCGCCCTCTTTCAGAGCCGTACCGGCAAATCCCCCCTCTTTGTCAAGATACAGACGGCGATTGGCCTCAGCTACCTTTGTGGCTTCTATCGAGTCAAATCCGCGGATTACGGTACGGCGCGGATATTTCGCACCATATTTTTCTTTCAGATGCTCGTACCAGGCTATCGTATAGTCCACCACATGCTCTATGTCATGGCGCAGCCCGTCTATGCGTTCTGTCAGGGCAAGCAGCTTCTCATTGGACTTGTCAGCATTGAATTTCAGGATACGTCCCATGCGTATCTCCCAGAGTTTCATTATGTCGTCACGCGTGACGGGACGGTAGAACTGCAGCTTCCACGGAGTTATGCGCTTGTCGATATGTGCTACGGCTGAATCCATGTCCGGCGCCTGCTCAAGCTCACGGTCCTTATATATGCGTTCCTCGATAAAGATTTTCTCAAGTGAGACAAACATCCTCTCTTCCTGCGCCTCGCCCAGCTGAATCTCAAGCTCACGCCGCAATATGTCGACCGTATGGTCTACGTTATAGCGCAACACATCGCTGACTGTCAGGAAGTGAGGTTTTTTATCGCTGATTACACAGCAGTTTGGTGAAATCGACACTTCGCAGTCGCTGAAAGCATACAGCGCGTCTATTGTCTTGTCAGACGATGTGCCTGACTGCAGATGCACCAGAATATTTACCTGAGCCGCAGTGTGATTTACTACACTTTTTATCTTGATTTTGCCTTTCTCCTGCGCGCTGATGATAGACGCGATAAGTGTGGTGGTGGTTTTGCCGAAAGGCAGTTCGGTAATGGCCAGTGTCTTGGCGTCAATCTTATCAATCTTGGCGCGCACCTTTACCGCCCCGCCCCGTTCTCCGTCGTTATAACGCGAGACATCGATATAGCCTCCCGTCTGAAAGTCTGGCAGAAGGCGAAACTCCTCACCTTTCAGATACGATACGGCTGCATCACATATTTCCACGAAATTATGAGGCAGAATCTTGGATGACAGACCTACGGCGATACCCTCCACCCCCTGCGCCAGCAGAAGCGGGAACTTAACGGGAAGCGTTACCGGCTCCTTCTTGCGGCCGTCGTATGACGGCGTCCATTCCGTTATCTTGGGACTGTACAGTGTCTCAAGCGCAAATTCCGACAGACAGGCTTCTATGTATCGGCCCGCGGCAGCTTTGTCTCCGGTAAGGATGTTGCCCCAGTTTCCTTGCGTGTCGATAAGCAGCTCCTTTTGCCCAAGCTGCACAAGAGCGTCGCCGATCGAGGCATCGCCGTGAGGGTGGTACTGCATGGTGTTGCCTACGATATTGGCAACCTTATTAAACCGGCCGTCGTCTATCGTATACATGGAGTGCAAAATGCGGCGTTGTACCGGCTTGAGGCCATCCTCAATATGGGGAACGGCTCGCTCTAATATCACGTAAGATGCATAATCCAGAAACCAATTCTGAAACATGCCTGAAAGCAGTGTGCGTCTATCTCCACTGCCGGGTACATGGTAGTCCTTACGTACAGAGGCATCGAAATCGGCAGCGGGTCCTGCCGGAAGCGCAGCCTCTTCTATGTCATCTATTTCTTGATTCTTATCGTATTCGCTGCTCATGGTGTCGGTATCGTCTATGAAGCACAAAAATAATAAAAAAATTGATTATTCACAAATCTTTGCTAATTTTGCAGCCTGCAACACTATACCATACACATGAACCATTCGCTCAAACAACGGCTCGACGATGCCGTAGCCCGCATAAACACACCTGAGTTCATCCCCCATGACCCGGTGCAGTTCCCTCGCATGTTCTCCGACACGCGCGACATAGAGATTACAGCCATTCTCTGCTCAATCATTGCGTGGGGCGCACGCCCCATGATTCTGCGCGACTGCACGCGGCTGCTTGACATGATGGAGCGCCAGCCATACCGCTATGTCATCGATGGAGATTGGGAGAACCTGCCTGACCGGCAGAATATCCATCGTACCATGTTCAGTTCGCACCTGAAATATCTGCTGCGCGGATTAAAGAAAATATACGCATCCCACTCCTCACTCGATGCTTTCGCCGCATATTGCCATGCCGGCGACTCCGATGCCCCAGCCTGGACTTTCGCCGACAAGCTGCAGCGAGTCATGCTCGACGTAAACAATGGCGCTTATTGTCCGGAATGTCTGCCGTCCAGCCTCGACAAGACTGCTCTGAAGCGCATAAATATGGCCCTGCGCTGGCTTGTCAGAGATGACGGTATCGTTGACCTCGGAATATGGAATAGTATTCCCAAACACAAATTATACATTCCGCTCGATGTGCATGTGGGCCGGATATCGCGTGCCGAGGGTCTGCTCTCTCGTCGAAGCAATGACAGAAAGGCTGTCGAACAGCTGACAGCCGCCCTGCGTGAATTTGATTCCACAGACCCGGTCAGATACGATTTTGCTCTGTTCGGGCTCGGTGTCAAGAACTGAAGGTCAGTCTTGCTAAAACAAAAACGCGCGACACGGATTTTGTCGCGCGTTTTTGTGAGTTATGAGACAATTCAGCTTCAATGATGATGCGATTTATTGGTAATATAGAGCGCTCCAGCTATCAGGACAATGCCCACACCGAGTTTAAGAAGGTCGTTGACATTGCCATAGGTTACCTCTATCGAATGTTTGAAGAACGTTACAATCAGCACCATCAGGATGACCTTGCCAAGCGAAGCCTTGAGGTCATCTACATTGCTGACCTGCATCCAGGCCGGACGACTGTCCGTCTTTTTCTCCACAGGGTCTATCTTGCTGATAAACAATTCATAGATACCTACGCCGAATATGATTAGCACCATAGCGAAGAGGAATACGTCCACTGAAGATACAAACGTCTCAAGCAGATGCTCATAATCCGGCGAGGCAAGATGGGCAAAGAAATCGACCATGCCGTCCACAACTATGACCGAACCTTTCACAAACAAAGCGATTGCAGCGAATAGGGAGCCGAAAACGGCGAGCAACGTCAAAAAGCGCGTGAAATACAGCGTCGACTCAAATTTCCTTGTAACCTCATTCTTATAATTCAGTATATCCGGGAAATTAATTGACCGGCGCCGTAACTCCTTTATCAGTTTTTTGTCGTACTTATCAATAAAGCCTTTGGCCTGAATTTTAGCACGAACCCACTTTGCCTCGTCATCATCAATCTCGCCCGGACTGTCCACATCGGCCAAAAGCAATTCACATATACCGTCTACAAACAAATCTGCGAATTTCGGCGACAGATGACTGGCAGAGGCAGTTTCTTTCAATTCAAACAAAAGATTACCCTTCTCCATCGTCATGCCATCATCGTCATGTAGCAATCGCTCACGCAGCTGATCAATATCTGAATCCGACAACTGACCGTCTGATACCAGACGTTTTCTCAAATCCAATAAACTTTCCATCCTTAAATTCAGTAATTCATTTGAGCCACAAAGTTACAACATATCTTTGTAATCCGCATAATATGATTCATATTTTTTACCAGCGACACCCCCCAAATCCAGCTCCCACACCCGGCAAACAATACATACAGAACCATTACATCAATCCGACCAAAATTAACAATCTAAATATTATAAATCTTATAAAATTTATAAATCTTATAAGAATTATAAAACTTAGCTGCGCGGATTCTATCGGCGCGGAGAAAAAAAGGAGGACAGCTGTCGGGCTGTCCTCCTGGGTAAGGTGGCGATGACCTACTCTCCCACTTTCGCAGTACCATCGGCGTGATGAGGTTTAACTTCTCTGTTCGGAATGGGAAGAGGTGGAACCCTCATGCTTTCATCACCTTAGTCTCTTCGTTT
>JAGBIJ010000054.1 GCA_017935045.1 Muribaculaceae bacterium | reverse complement strand
GATTAAACATCATCAAGAATGCAAAGGTGTCGTCAATGGGGGTTAAAGGGCATCGGAAGAAAGCCGGCTGGGACAATGATTACCTTTTGTATGCCTTAAAAAGTTTTGATGTTGTAAAAAATTAAGATGCGTCAGCCGTGTCGGACGGAAAACCGGGTATTGTGTGAACGGAAAGTTTTTCTTAAATTTGCAGTTTGATGGAGCCCCGCAGGTTCCGGATAACAGCAGAACAGATGAAGATAGCGATAATAGGATATGGCCGTATGGGCCATGAGATAGAGAAGGCGGCCATAAGCCGCGGCCATAAGGTGGTATGCATCATAGATCAGGACAATACCGCCGATTTCGACAGCGATGCTTTCCGTCAGGCCGACGTGGCCATAGAGTTTACTTCCGGCGCTACGGCACAGGAAAATATACTGAAGAGCTGGGAACAGGGTGTCCCCGTCGTATGCGGCTCTACCGGTTGGCTCAATGCCGGCAGTCGCAAGTGGATAGATGAGCATGTCGGGGGGCGCAACCGTCTGGTCACGGCCTCTAACTTTTCGCTCGGGGTAAATGTGATGTTCGCCGCCAACCGCCTGATGGCCCGCTTGTTTGATGGCTACGACAATTATTCGGTAAATATCCATGAGGTGCATCACGTCAACAAGAAGGACCACCCCAGCGGCACGGCCATAACTTTGGCCGAGGATATAATGGCGGAAAACAGCCGCTATGACGGCTGGGTCGAGCCTGAGGAGACTGCCCCCGCAGAGCGCGATATACCGATTACCCATGAGCGCGAGGAGGATGTAAAGGGTATACACGTGGTGGAGTGGGACTCCCCTATCTGCACGCTGACATTGCGCCACGACGCCAAGTCGCGCGACGGTTTCGCCATCGGCGCTCTGGTGGCCGCCGAGTGGCTCGCCTCGCAGCAGACACCGGGGCATTACACTATGCTTGATGTGCTGGCTCATATTCACGAATAATAGAGGTTACAGATATGGCTGATTTCAATTCATTCAAAGCCGGATTCATGCGCCGCGTCAAGGAGAATCCCCGCTCGCGCTGGATAAGGTTCGGCATAGTCTCGATAGTTTTCTTTTTGTGGGTAATATGGCTGGGCAATCCCTGGGTGGGATTGCTCTGGTTCCTGCTGTTCGACATATATATTACGGGTTATATCCCTTTCACGTGGTGGAAGAAATCCAAGAACAAGGGCGTGCGCACGGTCATGGGCTGGGTGGATGCCATCGTCTACGCGCTTATTCTGGTCTACTTTATTTTCGCGTTTGTAGGCCAGAATTACAAGATACCTTCTTCATCGCTTGAGAAGACTTTGCTGATAGGCGACTATCTGTGGGTAAACAAGGCTGTCTACGGGCCTCGCGTGCCGCAGACTCCTGTCCATTTCCCGCTGGCTCAGCATACGCTGCCCGGCGTGAACAGTAAGAGCTATATCGACGCCATACAGCTGGATTACCACCGTCTGCCCGGTCTGCGCAATGTGGAGCGCTACGACATCGTGGTCTTCAACGCGCCGTGTGGCGACACGGTGCCTCTGCTGACTCCGGAACCGGACTTCTATCATATAGTCAACGCTTTGGAGACGAGTGGCGTAGCTGCCGACGGACGTAAGTACATATATGACAATCCCGACCAGTTCGGCAAGGTGGTGGTGCGTCCTGTGGACCGCCGCGAGAATTTCGTGAAGCGAGCAGTGGGTCTGCCCGGCGAGCGCTTCAAGATAATAGACGACATAGTCTACATCAACGGCAAGCCTCTGAAAGAGCCGAAATATGTGCAGCATAATTATGTCGTGCCGGTCAACGGCATGATAGGCGCCGACCGATGGCAGAGCGTGGACGTAGCCCTCAAGGACGCCGGCGAGCCCATTTCCATACCCGGCATGCCTACGCCATTCTATGACGTGCCTCTTACTGCCGAGGCTCTGGCACAGGTCAAGACCTGGCCGGAGGTAATAGGCGAGATCAAGCGCCGCAGCGCCTACATGCAGCCCACAACCGAAGGCATTTACCCTCTCTGGGGCAATCCAGGCTGGACGCTGCAGAATATGGGAGAGTTCTGGATACCGAAGCAGGGCTCCACGCTGCATCTCACTTTGGCCAATCTGCCTGTGTACCGCCGCATTATCGAGGCTTACGAGGGCAACAAGGTGGATGTGCGCGACGGCAAGATTTTCATCAACGACAAGCCTGCGGATTACTATACCTTCAAGCTCGACTATTACTGGATGATGGGCGACAACCGCGACAATTCGTCTGACTCCCGCTACTGGGGATTCGTGCCCGAAGACCATATTGTGGGCACGCCGATGACAGTGCTTATCTCCTTCGATGATGAAAAGAGTTTCCCCTCCAATATCCGCTGGGAAAGGGTATTCTCTACTCCCAATCCCGACAAATGAACTGTATGGAGACACCATACCTGCCCTGTATCGACTGGTACAGGGCGTGGGTACGGGCCGCGCTGCATGGCGCACCTTACCCTGACGCCGGCGAAGCGCCGAACCGTACGGCGATACTCGGCGCATGGGGCGAGCAGACGCTGACCGTGCCGATAGAGGGCGGACGGCGCAGATTGCAGCAGCTTCCGTTCTGGCAGTTAGGTGTCTCCGAACATGGCAACTGGAGGCATACCCACTGCCATGCCCTGACCAGCGCTTACGGCGCTTACCCCTATTTTCCCTATTTCCGTGACGCTCTGGAGGCGCTCTATGCGGTGCGCCACACATCGCTGGCCTCGCTCGGACGGCTCAGTCACGAGCTGTTTGCCGATTGCTCCGGCATTGACGGGATATTGCGTTGGCTCGCCGTCCATCCTGATGCCGTCCCGACAGGACGGCCTTTACCCACTGATCTGCCGGGGCATATATGCGCGCTCGATCTGCTGTTTCGCTTCGGTCCTGAAAGCATATTTTACCTTGTGTAAGTTTTTTTATCATTTGCGCGATACCATAACGCTGCCGCTGTCCGTTTAAAGGGAAATGACTTCGTTCCGTCAGCATATAGCCATATCCATGCTGCTGACCGCCGCGCTTGCCGCTGCGGGTCAGGAGCCACCCATGCAGGTGGAACGCCCCGTATTCCGCGGCTATTATCATATAATCGACGAGTATGGCGACCGCTGCCGTCTGACCGTCTTCAACGACATCACGGTCTATCCTCCCATGAAATTCAAGAACAAGAAGGAGGAGGACTTCTATTGGCGCACCGTGCGCGATGTACGCAAAGCGCTGCCCTACGCAAAGTTGGCTTTCGCTACCCTCTGCGAGACCTACGAATATATCCAGACTATCCCCGATCCCAAGCAGCGTGAGCAGCACCTGAACAGACTGGAGAAAGACATCTTCAATCAATACAAGCCGGTAATTAAAAACTTCACGAAAGGTCAGGGCAAAGTGCTTCTGAAGCTGATAAACCGCGAGACGGCGCAAAGCAGTTTCAATATCATCAAAGCCTTTTTAGGCAGTTTCCGCGCCGGCTTCTGGCAGACTTTCGGCCGCTTCTTCGGCATGAATATGAAGCAGAGCTGGAAGCCCGACAAAAACCGCGAGGACGCCATCATCGAACGCATAGCCACCCTCATAGAGCAAGGCGCCCTCTGACCCCCGGCTTTCATGGAATACAGAACGGTTCAGGCCACTGCTAAAAAACGCAGTGGCCTGAATCTATGTGTTATGCTGTGTTGGGGAATCAGAGGTCGAGCTCGGTGTCGAAATCGAGACCTTCGATTTCGTCCATCTCCTCCGGAGTGGCTACCGGTTCCTCTTCAGCGCGTGGCGCGGCGGCTGCGGGATTCAGGGACAGGGCTTCGCGTATCTTGCCGCTGATTTCGTCGGCGAGGACTTGGTTCTCCGCCAGATTCTTCTTGGCGGCTTCGCGTCCCTGGCCCACTTTCTGGCCGTCGTAGCTGAACCATGCGCCGCTCTTCTTCATTATGCCCAGGTCTACGGCAAGGTCTATGATTTCGCCCTCTTTGGAGATGCCTTTGCCGAACATGATGTCAAACTGTGCGCGACGGAAGGGTGGCGCCACCTTGTTTTTCACAATTTTTACTTTGACGGTGCGGCCTATCATCTCGTCGTTGTTGTCCTTGATTACGGCTGCCGGGCGTATGTCGACGCGTACGGAGGCATAGAACTTCAGGGCGTTGCCGCCTGTAGTCACTTCGGGGTTGCCGAAGACCACGCCTATCTTCTCGCGCAGCTGGTTGATGAAGATGCAGGTGGTACGGGTACGGGAGATGGCGCCGGTCAGTTTGCGCATGGCCTGGCTCATAAGGCGTGCGTGCAGACCCATGTTCTTGTCGCCCATCTCGCCCTCGATTTCGGCCTTAGGTGTAAGGGCTGCCACAGAGTCGACTACGAGTATGTCGATGGCTCCCGAGTTAATCAGCTGCTCGGCGATGTCCAGAGCCTGCTCGCCATTGTCCGGCTGAGCTATCCACAGATTGGTCGTGTCTACGCCTAAGTTCTCGGCGTAGGTGCGGTCGAAGGCATGTTCGGCGTCGATTATGGCCGCTATGCCGCCCTGCTTCTGAGCCTCGGCTATGGCGTGGATGGCCAGAGTGGTCTTGCCCGACGACTCGGGACCGTAAATCTCGATGATGCGGCCGCGCGGGAAGCCTCCGACACCCAGGGCGGCATCGAGAGCGATGGAGCCGGAGGAGATAACCTCCACATCCTCCACCGAATCGTCGCCCAGGCGCATGATGGCGCCTGCGCCGAAGTCTTTGTGTATATGCTCCATGGCTGTGGTCAGAGCCGCGAGCTTCATATTTCTGTCTTCTATGCGCTTCTGAGGCGCGCTATCTTTTGCTTTTTTTGCCATTGTATGTATCTGGTTTGAGTTTTGTTTTCTGTTACAAAGTTAACGGCAGATGTGTGCCGTATTCATGCACATATATGTTAATTTATGTTTACGCTCCGAATATGCCCAGACACCACTTGGAGATGAACACGTATATTACCAGACCTACTATATCGTTGGAAATCTGTATGAAAGGGCCGGTGGCGAGCGCAGGGTTTATATGCAGTTTCTCCAGTGTGAGAGGTACGATGGTGCCGCACAATGTGGCGAACATCACGACTAAGAACAGCGATACGGCCACCGACAGGGTAACGGCGAAGTCCCCCGGAAGCGTTATGAGATTATAAATGAATATCACTGAGGCTATGACCGTAGCGTTGAGCAGGCCGATAAGCACCTCCTTGCCTAACTGCTTGCCGAACTCCTTGATCTCCAGCGAGCCGTTAGCCAGACCCTGCACCACGATGGCCGAGGCCTGGACGCCTACGTTGCCGCCCGTGCCGCCGATGATGGGGATAAACAGCGCCAATGCCGTGACAGCAGCGAGCTGCGACTCGAATCCCGCCAGAATCAGTGAGGCGAGTATGCCTGACACTATACCTATCAGCAGCCAGGGTATGCGGGCTTTGGTCTGGGCCAGGATGGAGTCGTCGGCATCCACGTCGGTGGCGAGACCGGAAGCCAGCTGGTAGTCGCGTTCGCTCTGCTCGCGGACCTCGTCCATGACGTCGTCGACCGTAATCTGTCCGACGAGGCGCCCTATGGTGTCGACCACGGGCATGGCCACAAGGTCATATTTCTCGAAGTCGAGCGACAGCTCGTCGACAGGTGTGTCTGTGCCCACCGAGCGCGGCTCCGGGTCCATGACGCGCTTTATCTTGCTTACCGACGGGTCGGTAATCATCTTCTTGAGCGGCAGGATGCCCACCAGACGCTCCTCGTCGTCGACCACGTAGATGTTGTATATGTCGTCCAGCTCCTCGGCCTGCGCACGCATCTCCTTGATGCACTGCGGCATGCTCCAGTTCTCGTTGACCACTATCATCTCCGTGCCCATCAGGCCGCCGGCCGTGTCCTCGTCATACTGCAGCAGGTCCACGATATTGCCGGCCTGCTCCATGTCGTCGATGTGCGAGATTACCTCCTGGCGCTCGTCCTTGTCCAGCTCCTGGATAAGGTCGACAGCGTCGTCCGTGTCCAGCAGGTCGATGAAGTGGCCGATTTCCTCGGGGTTCATGCCCTCCAGGAGCTTGCGGCGGTCATCCTCGTCCAGCTCCATGAGCACATCGGCCTTCGTCTCGTTGTCCGAGATAAGGTTGAAGAGCCACTCAGCCTGGCGCAGGTTGAGCGTGCGGAACAGCTCGGCTATGTCCGCCGGGTGCAGCTCCGCTATCTCATTGCGCGCCGTGGTCTCATCGCCGGCCTCAATGGCCTGCTCGATGCGTTCTATGTCCTGGTCGGTAAACTCCTTCATGGTCGAAATACAAAATTACGAAAAAAATCCGACCCGCCCTTCATCCGGCGACCGAAAAATTTCAGGCTGCGCCGGGAAAATCGCTGTCAGCCGGGGGCTCCCGGTCGCCAGGGTGTAGTTATGTGATGTATGTGCGGGGCAGTAATCGGGTCGGATAAAATGGCAGCCCTCCGGGCCGCATGGGGTCGGAGGGCTGGTGTTGATTAGTCTAATTAGACCAATAAGACTAATTGGACTAATTAGTCTTATTGTGCGAATCAGAGCTTGGACTGGATGGCTTGGGTTTCGGCTTCGTAGCCGGGCTTTCCGAGCAGGGCAAACATGTTGCGCTTGTAGGCTTCTACGCCGGGCTGGTTGAAGGGGTTGACGCCAAGCAGGTAGCCGCTGATGCCGCAGGCTTTCTCGAAGAAGTAGATGAGTTCGCCGAGGGTGTGCTCGCAGAGCTGGGGAATGGTAATGCGCATGACGGGTACGCCGCCTTCGTTGTGGGCGATGCGTGTGCCGAGCTCGGCCATCTTGTTGACTTCGTCTACGCGCTTGCCGGCCAGGTAGTTGATGCCGTCAAGGTTGGCGGGGTCTACGGGTATGCGGAGCTCGCAGTTGGAGGTCTCTACGCTGATGACGGTCTCAAATATGGTGCGTTCGCCTTCCTGTATCCACTGGCCCATGGAGTGGAGGTCTGTGGTCAGGTCTACGGCTGCGGGGAAGATGCCTTTGTTGTCTTTGCCTTCGCTCTCGCCGTAGAGCTGCTTCCACCATTCGCCGAAGAAGTGGAGCTTGGGGTTGTAGTTTACCAGAATCTCGGTCTTCTTGCCGGCGCGGTAGAGGGCGTTGCGCATCATTGCGTAGACTTCGGAGGGGTTTTCGGGGGACTCAAGACGGGTCTTCTCCTCCATGAAGCGGGCTCCGGCTATGAGTTTGTCGATGTCGAATCCGGCTACGGCGATGGGGAGCAGGCCTACGGGAGTGAGTACGGAGAAGCGTCCGCCTACGTTGTCGGCGATGATGAAGGTCTTGTAGCCTTCCTGGGTGGCGAGGGTGCGGAGGGCTCCCTTGTGCTCGTCGGTAATGGCTACGATGAGGTCTTTGGCTGCCTGCTTGCCGGCCTGTGCCTCAAGCTGCTCTTTGAGGATGCGGAAGGCGATGGCCGGCTCGGTGGTGGTGCCGGACTTGGATATGACTATGATGCCGAATTTCTTGTCTTTGAGGAAAGCTGTAAGCTCGGAAAGGTAGTCTTCGCCGATGTTCTGTCCGGCAAAGAGGACTTTGGGAAACTTGGGGGCAGGGATGAAGGGGAGGAAGGAGTCAGAGAGGGCTTCGATGACGGCTTTTGCGCCGAGGTAGGAGCCGCCGATGCCGACGCAGACTACGTAGTCGCATTTCTGCTGGAGTGAGGCCGCTGTGGCCTTGATGTCGTCGAGCAGAGACTGGGGTGTCTCGGAGGGGAGCTTTACCCATCCCTGAAAATCGGAGCCTGCGCCTTTGTTTTCGGTCAGGTTCTCCATGGCTTTTACAGCCTCAGGGCGGAGAGCGTCGTATTTCTCTTTACCTGCGAAGTAAAGAGCGTGCTGAATGTCGATTTCTATAGTTTTCATAATCTAAGTGTGTATTTATTTAGAAACAAATTCAGGGTTATATAAGTTCGGGGAGAGAGGGGTGTGCGCGTCCCCACGAAGTAGCTGCGTTCCATCGTGGGGTTAACGAAATTCATCGTCTTCGACGATGGCTGGCGCGTCCGGGTCGGAGAACCAGAGGCCGGGCGGGGGTCAGATGAAGGTGTCGGTTATGGACTCTATGGCGCGACGCGGCGGGACGGCGTCGTAGAGGATGGAGTAGACACATTCGGCTATGGGCATGTCGACGCCGAGGGTGCGGTTGATCTCGTGGATGCATTTGGTGCCGTAGTAGCCTTCGGCTACCATCTCCATCTCCATCATGGCGGCCTTTACGCTGGAACCGCGGCCTATCATGGAGCCGAAGTTGTGGTTGCGAGAGAATCGGGAGTAGGCCGTGACAAGCAGGTCTCCGAGGTAGGCAGAGTCAGCTACGTCGCGGCTTCGCGGGGAAGCGGTGTCGATGAATCGGCGCATCTCGCGGAGGGCGTTGCAGGTAAGCATCGCCTGGAAGTTGTCGCCGAATTTCATGCCGTGGATTATGCCGGCCGCTATGGCGTAGACGTTCTTCAGCACTGCGCCGTACTCTATACCGTCGACATCGGAGGAGACGATGGTCTTGAGGTTGCGTCCGGCCAGTGCCGAGGCGAAGAGGGCGGCTTTACCTGTGTCGTGGCAGCCTATGGTCAGGTAGCTGAGTCGCTCAAGAGCCACTTCCTCGGCATGGCAGGGGCCGCCGATGACGAGCATGTCGGAGTCGGCGCATCCGTAACGCTTCATCATGTAGCGGGTCACAATCATATTCTCGTCCGGGACTATGCCCTTGACTGCGGAGGCTATGAGCTTGCCGGCCAGGGGGACGGATATGCGCTCAAGATGGGACTTGAGGTAGGGACTGGGCACGGCTATGACCAGGGTGTCGGCCCGGGAGCATACCTCGTTTATGTCGGCTGAGAAGCGAATACGGTCGGTATGAAAATGTACGTCACTGAGATAGACCGGGTTATGGCCAGTCTTGACGAAGTCGTCGATACGGTCCTGCCGGCGCATATACCAGCTGATGGAGCCGGCATTGCGCAGCAGGAGCTTGGCCAGGGCAGTGGCCCAGGAGCCGCCGCCGAGTACCGCTATGTGTCCTATATCAGGCATGGCGGAAAATTACTTATCAGTGTTTTCGGTGTTTTCCTCTGCGGAGGCAGGGGTTGCTTTCTGGGGACGCATCTGGGGGAAGAGGAGTACTTCCTGTATGGTGGTCTGGCCTGTGAGGAGCATGGCCAGGCGGTCCATGCCTATGCCCATGCCTGATGTGGGGGGCATGCCGTACTCAAGGGCGCGGATGAAGTCGTGGTCTATAATCATGGCTTCGTCATCGCCTTTGTCGGCAAGGCGCATCTGGTCTACGAAGCGCTCGTACTGATCGATGGGGTCGTTGAGCTCGGAATAGGCGTTGGCCAGCTCCTTGCCGTTGACCATCAGCTCAAAGCGCTCCGTAAGCTCAGGATTGTCGCGGTGGCGCTTGGTAAGGGGCGACATCTCGATGGGATAGTCGATGATGAATGTGGGCTGTATGTACTTGGCCTCGCATTTCTCGCCGAATATCTCGTCTATAAGCTTGCCCTTGCCCATAGAGGGGTCAGTCTCGATGCCGAGGTCCTTGCAGACCTGACGGAGAGCGGCCTCGTCCATGCCCTCTATGTCGATGCCGGTATGCTCCTTGATGGCCTGAGCCATGGTAACGCGGCGAAAGGGACCCTTGAAGCTGATGGTGTTGTCGCCTACCTGCACCTCTGTGGTACCGTTGACGTCGAGGGCTATCTTCTCGAGCATCTTCTCGGTAAAGTCCATCATCCAGTTGTAGTCCTTGTAGGAGACGTATATCTCCATGCAGGTAAACTCAGGGTTGTGGGTGCGGTCCATGCCCTCGTTGCGGAAATTCTTGGAGAACTCGTAGACCCCTTCGAATCCGCCTACTATGAGACGCTTGAGGTAAAGCTCGTCGGCGATGCGGAGGTAAAGGGGAATGTCGAGGGTGTTGTGGTGGGTAATGAAGGGACGAGCCGAGGCTCCGCCTGGGATGGACTGAAGTATGGGTGTCTCGACCTCGACGTAGCCGTGGGAGTTGAAGTATTCGCGCATGGACTGGAACATGCGGGTGCGCTTGAGGAATATCTCTTTCACGCCTTTGTTGACCACGAGGTCAACGTAGCGCTGGCGGTAACGCAGCTCAGGATCAGTAAAGGCATCGTAAGCCTTGCCGTCTTTCATCTTTACGATGGGGAGAGGACGCAGGCTCTTGCTCAGGAGCGTAATCTCGCGTGCGTGGACAGAAATCTCGCCGGTACGGGTCCGGAATACGAAACCGCGTACTCCGATGAAGTCGCCTATATCAAGGAGTTTCTTGAAAACTACGTTGTACAAGTCCTTGTCTTCGCCGGGACAGATGTCGTCTCGGCTGACGTAGACCTGGATTCGGCCACGGGAGTCCTGCAGCTCCATAAATGAAGCTTTTCCCATGATGCGGCGGCTCATGATGCGTCCGGCCACGCATACTTCGCGCGGAGGCTGGAGGTTGTCGTCGAAACTGTCGCGTATTTCGTCGGTATAAGCGTCTACAGGGTAGAGCGCGGCGGGATATGGCTCTATGCCTCGCTCACGCAATGCGGCCAGAGAGTTGCGGCGCACCTGCTGCTGTTCTGAAAGCTCTTCCATTATATCGGTAAATATGAATGATAATTAAATCGCAAAGTTAATGAAAAATAGTGTGTTATGCAAATCGGGGTCAGCGGGAAAGGGCCTGGAGCAGACGGGCTATGGCGCGACCACGGTGTGAGATGGCGTTTTTGGCGTCGGGACCCATCTGGGCGAATGTCAGGCCGGTGTCTTCGGGAATGAATACCGGGTCGTATCCGAATCCGTCGTCGCCGCGCCGGCTGTCGCTTATCTCTCCTTCGACGGTGCCCTCCATGATTTGCTCCCGGCCATCGAGTATAAGGGCAATCACGGTGCTGAAACGGGCACGGCGGTCGGTCTTGCCCTCCATGACCTGAAGCAGACGGGTCACATTGTCGTCGGGGGTGCAGTGTTCGCCGGCAAAGCGAGCGGTGTAAACCCCCGGAGCGCCGCCGAGAGCGTCGACCATAAGGCCGGTGTCGTCGGCAAAGCAGTCGTAGCCGTATTTCTCCTTGACCCAGCGCGCCTTAATCAGCGCATTTCCGGCCAGAGTGTCGGCCGTCTCCGGTATGTCGTCATAGCAGCCTATATCGGCCAGCGAACGGATAAGAAAGCGGTCGCCTACCATGCGGCGCACTTCCTCGAGCTTGTGGGCGTTGTTGGTAGCAAATACAAGTTCCTTCATATCACTACATTTACTATGCGACCGGGAACCACTATCACTTTCTTGGGCTGACGTCCGTCGAGCCAGCGGGCGGCTGACTCGTGGGCGAGAGCCAGCTCCTGCACCTTCTCGCGCGGCGTGTCGGCGGGCAGCTCGATGGTAAAGCGCACCTTGCCGTTGAAGCTGACGGGATACTTGACAGTGTTCTCCACCAGATATTTCTCGTCGTAAGCGGGCCAGGGAGCGTCGGTAACGGTGGTATCGTTGCCGAGACGGTGCCATATCTCCTCGCTTACGTGGGGAGCGAAGGGAGCCAGCACCCTGACAAACAACTCTATGGCCTCGCGCGAGGGGGCTCCGGCAGACTGGAGTTCGCCCAAAGCTATCATAAAGGCGGCCACCGAGGTATTGAACGAGAAAGCCTCGATGTCGGCGGTAACTTTCTTTATGAGCTTGTGCATGGCTTTGAGCTGCGGGCCGGACGCCTTTTCAGGAGCGCCGGGGGCAAGAGCCTTCTCGGCATAGTTCCAGAGCTTCTTGAGGAAACGGCTCACGCCGTCTATGCCGTTGGTGTCCCAGGGCTTGCTTGCTTCGAGTGGGCCGAGGAACATCTCGTAGAGGCGCAGAGTGTCGGCGCCGTAGCGCTCCACTATGTCGTCGGGATTAACTACATTGAACATGGATTTACTCATCTTCTCCACAGCGTAGCCGCATACATACTCGCCGTCGTCGAGTATAAATTCCGCGTCGGCGTATTCCGGACGCCATTTGCGGAAGGCGTCGAGGTCGAGGCGGTCGGCCTTCACTATGTTGACATCCACGTGGATGGGGGTGGTGTCGTACTTATCTTTAAGGGTGGCGGAGACGAAAGTGTTGGTGTCCTTGATTCTGTAGACGAAGTTGCTGCGGCCCTGAATCATGCCTTGATTTACGAGGCGGCGGAAAGGCTCGTCCTTTACCACGAGGCCGAGGTCGTAAAGGAATTTGTTCCAGAATCGGGAATAGATAAGGTGGCCGGTGGCATGCTCCGTGCCGCCTATGTAGAGGTCTACATCCTGCCAGTATTCGTCAGCCTCGCGTCCCACAAGAGCCTTGTCATTGTGAGGATCCATATAGCGCAGGTAATAGGCCGAGGAACCGGCGAAACCGGGCATAGTGCATTTCTCTATGGGGCAACCGGCGGGTGTATGCCATCCGGCGGCGCGGCCCAGAGGCGGCTCGCCCTGCTCGGTGGGCAGATAAGAGGGCACCTCGGGCAAGCAGAGGGGCAGGACGGATTCGTCCATCAGATACGGGGTACCTTCCTTATAGTAGACGGGGAAAGGCTCTCCCCAATAACGCTGGCGCGAGAATATGGCGTCGCGCAGGCGGTAGTTGACCTTGACACGGCCCAGTCCCTTGCTCTCAATGAAACTCTTGGCAGCGGCTATAGCCTGCTTTACAGTCATGCCGTTGAGGTTCAGCTCCGGGCCTTCGGAATTGATCATAATGCCCTCCTTGGCGTCGAATGACTCCTCTGAGACGTCGGCTCCCTCGATAAGCGGCACTATGGGGAGGTCGAAATGACGGGCAAAGGCGTAGTCGCGCGAGTCGTGGGCCGGTACTGCCATGATGGCGCCCGTACCGTAGCCGGCGAGCACGTAGTCAGACACCCAGACAGGTATCTTCTTGCCCGTAAGGGGATTGATGGCATAAGAGCCGGTAAAGACGCCGCTGACCTTCTTATCTATCTGGCGTTCGCGCTCGGTCTTGCGGCTGACCTCGCAGAGATAGCGGTCCACCTCCAGCTTGCGGTCGGGAGTCGTCAGCATGGCCACATATTTGCTCTCCGGGGCGAGTACCATGAAGGTAACGCCAAACACCGTGTCGGCGCGTGTGGTAAATATTTCCAGTTCTATATCGCTGTCGGCCACGGGGAAACGCATCTCGGCTCCCTCGCTGCGGCCTATCCAGTTGCGCTGTGTCTCCTTGAGCGAGTCGGTCCAGCCGAGAGTGTCGAGACCGTCGAGCAGACGCTGGGCGTAGGCGCTGACACGCAGACACCACTGCGTCATCATACGCTGCTCCACCGGGTAGCCGCCACGCACGCTTATGCCCTCGCTGACCTCGTCGTTGGCCAGGACGGTGCCGAGCTTCGGACACCAGTTTACCATGGTCTGTCCCTGATAGGCGATGCGGTAATTCATCAGCGCCTCGCGCTGCCGCTTCTCGCCCATGGCGTTCCATTCGTCGGCAGTGAAGGTCATATCCTTGCCGCAGGCGGCGTCGATGCCCTCGGTGCCTGAGGCAGCGAAAGCGGCCACAAGCTCGCTTATGGGACGCGCCTTGCCGGCTGCACGATCGTACCAGTGATTGAACATCTGCATGAAAGCCCACTGGGTCCACTTGTAGTAAGCAGGGTCGCAGGTACGCACCTCGCGGCTCCAGTCGTAGCTGAAACCTATCTTGTCGAGCTGCTCACGATAGCGGGCTATGTTCTGCTCCGTAGTGACACATGGGTGCTGTCCGGTCTGTATGGCGTACTGCTCGGCCGGCAGACCATAGGCGTCGTAGCCCATGGGATGGAGTACATTGAAACCGTTCTGCCGCTTGTAACGGGAGAAAATGTCGGAAGCTATGTATCCGAGAGGATGGCCTACGTGCAGGCCGGCTCCCGAAGGATAAGGGAACATGTCGAGTACGTAATATTTAGGACGCGACGTGTCTTCGCGGGTCTTGTAAGTTTCATTTTCTTTCCAGAACTTCTGCCATCTGGACTCTATCTCCTTATGATTGTATTCCATCTATAACTGTATTTTTTGCAAAGTTAGTGATTTTCTGCGAATCAGCCATTATAAATGCTCTTATTCGGCAGGCTTAGGCGCTTGTATGGTGTCGATGCTGACCAGTGTGAGACCATAGACAGATCGGGGCGGATAGTCGGGGAAAAAGAAGTCAAGGGTGTCGGGGCGGCCGGGGTAACCGGGAATACGTCGCGTCATAACCTGAACGTCGCGCGTACGCAATATGACAGTGCTTTTGTTCTTGCCAAGGTTGTACTGGGGAAGAATATGACCGGGAGTATGCCAGGGACGCGGCACTGTTCCGCGAAATGTGAAGGAAAGGTATTGGGGTACACTGTCTGTGGCGATGAAGTTGGGAAAGATGCCGCGCACAGCGGCGGAGCCGGGAACCTGGGGCAAGGAGTCGAAAGAAACGCCACGCATGGAGGCGGGCAGCACTATCAGCTCTTTGTCCGTCCCGCAATAAAGAGGACTTCCGTCAGGATGACGGGGAAGCAGGTGCATATACATGTTCCACAAAGCCTGAAAAGGCATGCGCGGCACACCAAGCGTCCACCAGGGGTTGCTGTCATAACAATAGGTATCACAGTATATGAGGTTTGAGCCGCTTTCGGCCACAAGCCGCTCCATAGCGCGCATATTGCGTCCGTAAGTGTACTGCATGCAGTCTACGGCTGCCATCCACAGCATATAGCAGGCGAGTCCGGACCAGGCGAGAGTATTCTTGCAACGCATGGAGAAAGGAAGCGAATATCGGCTCAGTATGCGCCAGAAAGATATGAGCAGAAAGGCGGCTGCCATCCAGCAGGAACGCAGGCACCCGCTGTCTACGTAAAACATCAGCAGTATGCCGGCAATCGCCGACAGGATGAGGGCTCCGTCGCGCTTCAGCACTCTGCGCAATGCCCGGCGTCCGGCGGTAAAACGAATGAGAATCAAAAGTAGAAGGACTGACGTCAGAAGCCAGTTCTGTACTAATATGAAGTAAATCAGTCCGGGCAGATAGGTAAATCTTACGAGACTGATGAGCGAGGAGCCGCGTCCTATCACGGAAGGGGCGAATATGACTGCCAGCGAACCTACGGCATAGACCAGAAAAACAGCTGAAAGCAGGAGTATGTTGCGGCGTACGGTACGGCGGTCGAAGGCGGATACGCGCCTCCACAATCTTATCAGCCTCAGCCAAAGCAGAAACAGGTACATGTCCGTCACTACGCTCAGGCCCTCGTGCATGGTGGCGGCACACAGAGCAAGCAGCATAAGGGCTGTGGCGCGAAGGGCGCCGACAGGACGCCGTATATGCCGCCCTGAAAGGGGAATGAGCAGGTATAGCAGCCAGAGGTTGAGGCAAGCCGTCCAGACGTAGTTGATAAAGTAGGTGGAGGCCACCATGTTCTCATGCCAGGGGAAGACTATCCATACGGAGGCGAGTATGCCAATCCATAGGAGCGGCCGCATGGATTCCCCGGCTATAAGGCGTATGAGCAGCCACAACATGCAGGTAAACGCAGTGGCATGAAGCGGCGGCCAGAGCCAGCGGGGCAGCAGATTGAGAAAAAACATAATGGCGCTGCCCAGCCGTCCGTTGCCCCAATAGAAGTAATGGAGCCACGAGGAGCGGACCGCCTGGCTTACGGAAGTTATCGGCGCGCCTTCGCAAAAATCGAAAGATACGTCGTAGTGATGGCTTCCTATGAATTCATGCAGATAATGGTAGTCGTCCATATAGAGCCCGGCAGCGGCTAAGAGCAGCGCCACGCCAATCCATACGACGGCATACATGCAAAGGCTGAAGCGCCTGGAGCCCATCATTTAGACAGTTCCAGCATCCGGCGGATGGGTCTGAGCGCTTTCTGAGCTATTTCGGGGTCTACCGTTACTTCGGGTTTGCCCGTCTTCAGAGCCTCATATATCTTGCGCAGCGTGCCGAGCTTCATGTATTCACACTGGTTGCACTGGCACTCCGCATCCTGCGCCGGAGCAGGTATGAAGGTCTTGTCAGGACACTTATTCTGCATTTCATAAAGAATACCGCTCTCCGTCACTACAATGAATTCAGAGGCTTCAGAGGTACGCGCATATTCGAGCAGAGCCGCCGTAGAGCCCACTTTATCGGCAATAAGCTGCAGCGGTTTGCGACACTCAGGATGCACAAGCACCTTGGCGTCGGGATGCATCCTGCGCAGTTCCGCTATACCTTCAAGCGAAAACCGGTCATGCACGTGGCATGCTCCCGGCCACAATACCATATCTCGGCCCGTAACCGAATTGATATATCCGCCTAAGTTGCGGTCCGGACCGAAAATTATTTTTTCGTCAGCAGGGAGCGAGTCCACTATCTTACGCGCGTTGCCTGACGTCACTACAATGTCGGTAACGGCCTTGACCGCAGCCGAAGTGTTGACATAACTGATGACTGTATGTCCGGGATGGGCCTTGACGAAACGTGCGAACTCATCGGCATCGCAACTGTCGGCCAGCGAGCAGCCGGCATCAGCGTCGGGAATAAGCACGGTCTTGTCGGGGCAGAGTATCTTGGCCGTCTCCCCCATGAAGTGGACACCGCACATCACTATGACGTCCGCGTCCGTAGTGGCCGCATACTGCGCCAACGCCAGCGAATCGCCTATGCGGTCGGCAATCCGCTGCACTTCGTCACGCTGGTAATAGTGAGCCATTATCACAGCGTTCTTCTCCTTCTTCAGTTGCTCTATGGCCCGGCTCAATTCCTGGTCTGACATCTCAGCGGAAAGGTTAGGTTCGTACGTACCCATCTTTATATAAGGTTAAAATTTTAAATTTATAAAAGGTCTACTAATACTATTATCCCTGTAGATAGCGAAGATAAAAAAGCGGCTGAAAATTTGCATTTTTAGGTTATCGTTGTTTCAGCCCCGGTTGCCTACAATATGTCTACAATCCGGAGGACTGAGGTTCAGATTGTTGTGAAGACTCTCTACAGCTGTAAACAGTGACGCAAAGTTAATAAAAAGTTTCCGAAAGGGTGTATAAAACCGGGTCGAAATCGGTAGAAAACAGGGTAGACAGAAACAAATAACTATGTTTGGCCATGTCGCAGGCCTTCTGCCTGCATAAATTCTCCATACATGCAAATAAAGATATTATTGCGGTTTTACGGCTTTTCTACCCCTTATCTACAGCTTTTCTACACTTGATTCCGGCAATTTTTATTAATTTTGCATAAACAAGTACATCATGTCGGTAATCAATATATATGGTGCGGGAGGCCACGCCAAGGTGGTGGCCGAAATCATCAGGTCGTGTGGCGACCGGGTAGGAGAGGTATATTACGATATACCTCCCATGCAATATATAGATGGCGTGCTTCCTGCCAATGTATCTAATGTGACTCCGCGAGGACCCATGGTAATTGCAATAGGTCTCAACGAGGCCAGAAAAAGAATCTCCGGACTTTATGATTTGGAGTACAGACGTGTCATACATCCATCCGCCATCATTTCTCCTTCGGTTCTGATAGATGACGGCAGCGTGGTGATGGCTGGAGCTATAGTGAATGTAGATACAAGATTAGGAAGGCATTGCATCATCAATACATCGGCATCCGTAGACCACGATTGTGTGATTTCAGATTTTGTGCATATAGCTCCTCATGTAGCCGTATGTGGAAATACGCGCATAGGAGAAGGCGCTTTCATAGGCGCCGGGTCTGTGATAATAGACGGAATAACCATAGGCAGGAACTGCATTATAGGCGCTGGCTCCGTGGTAGTAAGCGATATACCGGACAATACGGTGGCTTACGGCAATCCCTGCAGACCTGTCAAAACAATATAAGCCGGACTGACAAGTATAGTCCGGCTTATTATTGTTTATAGCACTTCCCTATTCGTTATTTCACGACTGTTTTTTCTATTTTGTCTGCAGATACTTTGATGTAGATTCCCGGTGTCGATGGAGATGCAACCTTAATTCCGGAAAGGTTATAGAAAGTGTGAGTTTCAGACTCTGTCGGGATGCCAGCCACGGAGCCGGGATCCGGCAGTTTGATATAGAACTTGTGATTGATGTTTCCGCGTGGCATGCCGAATTCCGGCATATACATGAACAATGCACCTCCGAGGAATGTTATTTTACCGTTTTCCATTTTTCCAAAGCCTTCAAGCACTTCAGGATCGGTAAGGTCGGCGCCTTTCTGCATATAGAGCCATCCTTCAGAAAACATCATGGTCTGGCCGTATCCGAAATCGGCGGCGAGAGGAGCAGCTTCGATATATACCATATCGGGATTGGTGGTATCTACCACTGTGTAATGATGGTGGTCGTGATCTGTAAGAATGTTACCGTCTTTTACCAAATCATTATAGTAAGGATATTCAGGACCGTAAAGATCTATTAGTCGGTAGCGTCCGGGAGTGACGACACTTTCCTGAATATCTACCTGATATACGACATTATCGAGGTCATCGGGATAGATACTGGAAAGCAAATCTTCAGAGTATTCGGCTTTTCCTATGGATTTCCATTGGTCGGCGTTTTCTTGTTGTCCGAAGCAGTAGAATATTTTTTTACCTACTGTTTCTCCTTCGGAAGATATGGCTGCTAAGGCTACTGTATTGATACCGAATTGCGGAGCTACGGTAAAGCTTCCGTCGTTCGCCGTCTTACCTTCGTTTTTAACCTTGTCAAAAAGCTCTTCATCTGTGCTTTCGAAACTCAGTAAACCAGGGAAAATATCATACTTTACCTCCTTTATATCTTTGCCGGCAATGTATTTGACATTGATGTCAGATGATGTACAGATGTCGGGCTGTTCGATATTGAACTTGAAATCTGACGCTCCTGGCAGCGAGACACAGAACAATCCATCGACATTTGCGGCCAGCGATAGTCCTTCATCTCCGAATAGAGGAAAGTCAAGAATCAGAGTTTCGGCTTCAAAAGTAATGTTGCCGCCGAGCATTTTTCCAGAAGCCATACCCATGGATATGGCTGTTTCTACATCAAAATATCCTTCTTTGATGTAATATCCCGCGTAGTCGCCCGTATAAGCCGGACAGTATTCTCCCTCTCCAAGTCCGAAATCTATATTTTTCAGTTCCACATACTCCATCCATACCGCGTCGGGGTTTTCAGCATGAAGGAGAAAGTCGCAGCTTTCAAAGGGAGTTTCGAAATAAGGGCAGTTGCCATTGCCGTAAGGGTTTTCTACGCGATAAAATCCGGGAGTGGACTTGCTTTCGTAGATTTCCACGTCCCATGTCTTGGATTCCAAACCCGAATTTGTCATAATGTCGTCGGTGTATTTGCCGGTACCGAGCAGAGTCCATTCTTCCTCTGACGTTTCAGTCGCAGGCGCTTTCTTTAGACCGGTCTTGATTTTTTTGTCAATATTGGCCAGCTTGGTTTGTTTGCCGATTTCGAGCGATAGCTTTTGACTGCTACCGTAAGCTGAAGACAGCATGCTTCCGGCAAATAAGAGCAATAAAAGTGAGTAGTAATGTTTCATATAATATATGGATTATAGTTTAGAGTAAAACATAAGACAGTATGTTTTACCGGAGCAAAGTTAAGAAAAAAATTTTAAAGTCAAAATTTTAGGAATAAAAAAATAATATAAATTTTAAAAATGCGGAATAATGGAAATTTTAAGCTTCTATTTACAATGACAGCCGATGACTTTTTTTTAATCATCGGCTGTCATTGTAAATAGAAGTGTTGACTATATTATTTTTTTGTCAGAGTCCAGTTGGTATTGTGGAATTTGAATTTCAGCGTATTGTCCTTGACAGAGTAACCTACTGTCTTGTCATACTCGATATGCGGCGTGTCGCCGTTGTCGCCGTATTTTCCTTTCAGGTGGAGTTTGCCCTTGGAGACAGTGTACTCGCCGCGGAAATAGTAGGTAGTGATAAGGGGATTCTGATACCACCAGATTTCGCAGGTGCCGTCTTCGTAGAAGCGGGCGGTCATGGGGTCGTCGGAAGGTTTCTGAAGCTCGTTGTATCCCTTCCATGTTCCTACAATGTTCTTGCTGTCTGCGGGATTCGCGGGCTGGTCGTCGTCATCATCTCCGCATGCAGCGAACGATACACTCATTACGCCGATAAGCAGGGCGTAGAAGAATTTCATCAGTTTTGTCATCTCAGTATATTGTTATTTCAGATTATTGTTGAATCCTTTGAAAGTGGCGGGATCAATAGGCGATTGATATTTCAATACCAAACCCATAAGACTTTCTTTCATTTCTCCAGTGGCTTCCGCCAGACTTCGTGTTTTCTCTATATATGCGTATACATATTCAGAGGAATTCTTTATTTTTGTACGAACCAATAGATTCATATTATTATAATAGCTGCCTTCTTCTGAGAAAACGGAGGGTAAAGGCGTACCCGGTTTCCATTCCGCGAACTCGCAGTCTCCTTCTGAATATAGTGATATGCTGTCGATTACACGTGTGTATACATTGTAATGGCCGGATTCTCTTATGGTAGCGAAGCCCGGAATGTTCAGTGCGCTTTCTCCGTTGCTTGCCGAGAGGAATAAGGAGATGGTCTGCACACCGGTATCCTTGACCAGACCATAATTGGTCACTGTTCCCTCGGCAGGGTTCGCGGGCTGGTCGTCGTCATCGTCGCCGCAGGCAGCGAAAGATACACTCATTACGCCGATAAGCAGGGCGTAGAATAATTTCATCAGTTTTGTCATCTCAGTTGTTTTTTAGTTTATGATATGTGATTGTGTAAGTTATGGCCGGAAGAAATGTAGATAGTGTATTCATTTGTCAGAAAGAGGCAATGCGTATTATGAATCCTAACTCCAGGTTCCATGCGAATCCGCCGGTAGAGTCGTAGTTGTCCGTATTGAATACTTCGGTAAAGCTGCCCCATCCCAGGCCTCCGCCGGCGAAGAAACCGACACGCCTCCATCGGCCGAACCAGCATATATAATCGGCGTCTATCATTAGCGAGAGTTTTTCCCATCGGGAGTGCTGGCCTATGGAAAGACCGAAGCTCACATCCATATTGGGGTTGCCGTTGCCGCCGAATCCGTAGTATGAACCCATGCCTACGTTCCAGAGTATCTTATCTTTATAATCGCTGTCAAAGAGCCAGTCTTTGCCTATGCTGGCGTATGCGAGGAAGCTATGACCCGCATAGCGCAGCCTGATGTTCTCGCCGTAGGCATACGAGGCTCCCGGCATTATTGACAGAGCCGGGTAGGCATCTCCATAGCCTCCGGTGCCGCCGAATATAAGTGACCTTATCCCGTCAGCGGCGCGGCTGGCGCTGTCGTAATTGTCGGAGTTATTAGAGTTGTCGTATGAATCGGAGTTAGAATCGCGGTTTACATCGTAAGTGTTATGAAAAGTATAGGTGTTGCTGCTGTTGCCCACGCTCCCACGGGAGGCATAGTCATATTTCAGCTTATAGCCGCTGCAATCCGTGGCTGTGACGGTGCCGTCGGTCTGCGCTATGGTCAGAGAGCCGTATACAATGTAAGAGTTTCCTCCGACAGTCACAGTTATAGGGGTGCATACATCATCTCCGACAATAAAGGTCATTGTGCTTTCGGCGTGCAACGAGGAAAAGGCGGCGCCGAACAGCAGGATAACGGATAGAATCAAGTGTCTCATGTAATTATGTTTTTAATAAGTTACTAAAAATTGTAAACTGAATTAATAGTGGATAGCCGTAGCTACGGCTACCAGACCGAACAGTAATCTAAGAATATTCAACAGCATAATGATGTATATAGAACGTCCGGCTCACTTAGACGCCTATGTTAAGGTTAATGTGTTAAGGTTAATATAAAAAAGCGAGAGAGCCATACCGCAGCCCGTTCCCCTTATCGGAAATTTAGGTATAGTCCGTCGCAGCCGGAGGAGCAAATGGTTGGAATAAGCCGAACACCTATTATATAATAATACCTATATATATGGTAATATCTATATTAATATGGTAATACCGGTCACAGACGTTCGCACACCTCTGACCGCAGACCGCAGACCATACATAGCGCCGGCATCCACCGTCTGCCACATTCCTGACTCCAATTAAGATGCGAAACTGTCAGATTCCGATAAGTCAAGAAAGAGCGTCAAGTAAATACGCTTTTCATTATGTCAGCCTGAGAGTTTTTCCGGGAAAATGTATGAATCAGGATAAAATCTCAGCGACAGCAAAGTTAAGAAAAATTTTTCAATATCAACACAATTATTATACTTCTTTTGCAAAACATATATTAAGCTTGTTATTTTGGGTGGTTCTTCCTCCTTATTTCTCTCTGTTTTATTCAGTATAGTGATTATATTGAATAAACATCGCTATATTTGCAGCCTGAAATAGAATTGTAAAAGTCTTAAAAATAGTGAGAAAGGGGAGAAGGTTTTGCGGATTTGCAGGTTTTTTTGTAATTTTGTGGGATTATGGGATTAAGGGCGATGTGCCTTCCGGAATCAGGGGCGGTATGCCTTGGAAAACTTATAGCTTATAGATAAACTTACTTCATAGATATATCAGGATAATGAAAGTATTTCGTGGTTTCTTGCTGACGGCTGCCGTAGGGTGTGGCCTCGGTCTTTGGCCAGCGCTGGCCGGTGCCCGCATAGGGTCTGTCAATATGGTTCCCGTGTGTGCCCGCGATGCCGCTCCCGGCAGTTGCGGCAAACAGATAAAGATAGATATAGCCGGAGGGGGCACTCTGTGTGTCACTCCTGTCACTGAGAATATTTTCCGTGTGACGGTGCTTCCTTCTGATGCCACGCAGACCTATGCTCATTCGCAGAGCGCCGTGCTTGAGCCGATAAATCTTGATGGCAAACTGTCTGTAAGCGCCGGCAAGGAGGGTGTGGACATATCGACACCTACCACGCGGCTTCGCGTAGACCGCAATTCGGGCAAAATATCTTTCTATGACGCCAAGGGCGCTCTGTTGCTCTCGGAACAGGGCGGTGTGGTAAACCGCAAGAATGACGGCGAAATTTCTTTCAAGGCCAATGGCGGCGGTGAGCTGTATTACGGCGCTGGCGAGCGAGGACACTCGCTGATGCTCAATGGCGACACTCTGGTAATGTACAACCGTCAGAACTACGGCTATACCGAGGGTGATCCGCGTATTTCGCAGATGGGCATCACGGTACCGTACTTCGTGTCCTCCAAGGGCTACGGAGTGCTGTTCGACGATTTTACCAAGAGCCAGCTTGTATTAGGCGACACCATAGTCTACACTTCGCCTGAGACAGCCGGTCCCCTTTCTTATTACTTCATCAATGGCGAAGGCACTATAGCCGGCGCCACAGGCCGCTACATGGAGTTGACAGGCCGACAGGAGCTGCCGCCTTTCTGGTCGCTCGGCTATATTACATCGAAGTATGGCTACCATGACCAGAGGGAGACTTTAGGAGCGATAGATTCGCTCAAGACACGCGGATATCCGGTGGACGGCATAGTACTCGACCTGTACTGGTATGGTGTGGAGACAGATATGGGTCGTCTGGACTGGGACAAGAAAAAGTGGCCCGACCCCAAGGGTATGCTTGCTGATCTCAAGAAGCAGGGTGTGAACTTAGTGGCCATAACCCAGCCGTATGTCAACAAGAAGGGCGCTATAGACAATTACAATTATCTTGTGGAGAACAAGATGACTGTACGCGACGAGGAGGGCAACAACCACGATGTCACTACCTGGGTAGGCGATGCCGGCATGATAGATGTCAGCAATCCCCGGACTCGAGACTGGTATTGGAGCCGCTATAAGGCTCTGACTCAGGACGGCATAGCCGGATGGTGGGGCGACCTGGGTGAGCCGGAAGTGCATCCCGCCACTATTCGCCACGCCAACGGTCTGACAGCCGAACAATATCATAATGTCTACGGAAACGAGTGGAGCCGCATAATCTACGATGGATTCAAGAAGGAATTTCCTAATGAACGCCTTATGCTCCTTATGCGTGGCGGCACTGCCGGACTGCAGCGTTACAACGTTTTTCCATGGAGTACCGATGTGTCACGCTCGTGGGGTGGATTTCAGCCGCAGGTCAAGATTATGCTCAATTCGGGTCTCTCCGGTCTGGGCTACATGAGCTCCGACATAGGCGGATTCGCTGTCGATCCGGCCAAACCCACTGACCCGGAGCTGTATGTGCGCTGGCTTCAGATGGGAACCTTTACCCCCACTCTCCGCACTCACGCGCAGCTGAAGCCCGAGCCTTACCATTATCCGGAGCAAGAGGAGATATCCCGACGCTTCATCAAGATGCGCTATGAGTGGCTTCCTTACAACTATACCCTCGCCTATGAAAACGCATCGCTGGGCTGGCCGCTGGCTCGTCCGCTCGATTTCCACGGCGAGAATCCCGGCAGCAAGTACGCTGATCTTACCGATGAATACATGTGGGGCGACAATGTGCTGGTGGCTCCCGTAATGCAACCTAAGGCACGCAGCCGCAAGGTGGTGTTTCCGGCCGGAACCTGGGTAAACTATAATCATCCCGCGCTTACTTACCGGGGAGGCTCGACGGCTGTAGTCAAGGCTCCGCTCGACGAGCTGCCTCTGTTTGTACGTCAGGGCAGCTTCATACCTCTGTATCGTCTGCCTATAGAGAATGTGACCCAGTATGATCTGTCCCATCTGACCGTCAGGTATTTTCCTTCGGCTGAGAAGACCACTTATACACTTTTCGACGATGATCGCAAGAGCGTAAGTTCGCTGGCCGACGGCAATTATGTCCTTACTGTATTTGAGGGACAGAAGACCGGCAACACCATAGAAATAGACATCGCCACAGACAAGAATCCCGGTGTATATGACTGGATGCCTAATGTAAGGGTCATCGACATGGAGATAGTGGGCCTGAACCGCGCTCCCCGTCAGGTAAGCGTCAACGGTACTAAAATGGCCAAAGGAGACTGGAAATACAATGCGTCTGCCCGTACCCTGACTGTCCCGATGCGTTTTGAGGGTAATGCCGAGCTGAAAATTAATCTCTGATTACCGGCATGAGGCCAAATGATTAGTGTGAAAGAATGATTAATAAAATGATTTATAGATATTTACTCGCTGGAGCCGCTTTGATTACACTTCCGGCTATGGCCGCTGACCTCAAGGTGGAGGCCGGCGGTCTGGAAGGAATGCTCGACGAGTCGATAATGTCAGAGACCGTCTTGCGACTCAGCGGTACCATGGATGTGCGTGACTTTGTTACCATAGCCGACCGCATGAAGTCGCTGAGAGAGCTGGACCTGACGGATGTGAAAATAGAGTTCTACCGCCCCGCGGCGGATAAGAAGGTAAGCATCGGCGAAGCAGAGTTTGCCGCCGACGCTCTGCCAGCCGGCGCTCTTTTGGGCAAGAAGCTGACTTCGCTGCGCCTCCCTGCCGGACTGAAGACCATAGGTCAGGGAGCTTTGGCCGGCAACTCTTTCGCTGTCATTGAGATACCTCAGACAGTGACGAGTATCGGCGTAGGCGCTTTTTACGATAACGCCGCCCTGCGCAGCATCGTCATACCTGCATCCGTAAACGAATTGGGCGAATATGCCCTGGCGCGTTGCACCGCGCTTGGCGAAGCTGACCTGTCGTCTATGTCCGTCACATCAATTCCTGACCGCCTTTTTTCGGAGGACACTGCGCTCGAGACAGTGAAATTTCCGGCAGGTATTAAAACAATAGGTCAAGGGAGCTTCGCAGGCTGTACGGCGCTGGAGTCAGTAAGCCTTCCTGCCTCGGTTGCCGTAATAGGCAAGCATGCTTTTACCGGCGCCGGACTCAAGACGGTGGATTTGCCTAAGAGTGTGACTGAAATAGGAGATTACGCTTTTGCGCTTTGTCCGGCTTTGTCTGCGGCTACCCTGGCCAATGGCAATGCAGTGCTTGGCAAAGGACTTTTCTTTTACTGTCCGGCTTTTGTATCTTTTACCGCATCAGGTATCTCGGCATATCCCGATTATCTTTTCGCAGGAGACGCGGCTCTCGCTATGCCCGAAGGTTTTGAAAATCTGGAGAGCATAGGCGCCTATGCCCTGAAAGACAACAGTGCTGAGCAACTTCGTCTCGGCGGCAGTCTCGTATTCCTCGGCGATGGAGCCATGGAGGGAATGACGGCTCTCAATTCCGTAGATGCCCAGGCATTGGGCGACAGGATTCCGGAGCTCGGCAGCGAAGTATTTGCCGGTATCGACCAGAAGACGGTTGTTATGACCGTAGCTGAGAATACAGGCGACGCATGGCGTGCGGCCGACCAGTGGTGTGAGTTCAAAATCTCTCCTGTAGTCGGTCTTGACGAGACTCTCAGCTCTGCCGACACCGGCGTGAAAGCCTGGTTTACCCCCGGCATACTCAACGTGATTGCTCCTGCAGAGATTCAGAGCGTGGAAATATATGATACGGCCGGGCGCGCCGTCATGTCGTTGCGTCCCGCATCGGAGAGCGTGCAGGCCGATGTGTCAGCGCTTGCCGACAGAATATATGTGGTTCGCGTAAATCTGCGCTCCGGTCTTACCGCAACCTTCAAACTGACACGCTGATGGGAAAAAACAAACTCCGCAAGTTCGCAGAGATGGAGAGTTTCCGTTGTGTGCTGCAATACACCTATGCCCGGCTGCGTGATGAAGGATTTCCACACCGTGGCTACTGGAACGGGGGCTTTTTCGCCACCCCGCGTCCATTGGTACTGGAGCTGGGCTGCGGCAAGGGAGAATACACCGTAGGACTTGCCGGTCGTTTTCCTGACCGCAACTTCGTGGGTATCGACATAAAGGGCGCCCGTATCTATACCGGAGCCACGCAGGTGGAACAACAAGCCATGGACAACGCCGCATTTCTGCGTACAGGCATAGAGAATCTTGAGAGCGTCTTTGCTCCCGGCGAAGTGGACGAAATATGGATTACTTTTCCAGATCCGCAGATGAAGTATCCGCGCAGGCGTCTGACCGCTGCACGCTTTCTGACTCATTATCAGCATGTGCTGAAGCCGGGAGGGACAATCCATCTAAAGACGGATTCTCCTTTTCTCTATGCTTTCACGCGCCGGCTGATAGAGCATAACGGCCTTGAACTGCTGGCCGACACAGCCGACCTGTATGCCGGCAGCGCCGGCATACCCGAATACGTTACGGGCATACGTACCTTCTATGAGCAGCAATGGCTCGCCCGCCGCAAGAGCATAAAATACCTTGCGTTCCGCCCCGGCGCAAAGCCCCTGGAGAACCCTGAGGAGGAAGATATAGAACACGACGACTATCATTCATATCAGCGCAGCGAGAATCCCGACTGGGCAGCCGCGCGTAACAAGCAATAGAAATAATTGACATGGCACTGTATCCAGCTTTGATCACAGACATATTGCGCACGGTGCGCTATCCCGGCAACGGCAAGAACCTTGTCGAAGCCGGCATGGTGGAGGACGACATGCGCATAGATGGAAAGAAAGTATCTTTTTCCCTGATTTTCGACAAGCCTACCGACCCCTTCATCAAGTCGGTGGTACGTTCGGCCGAGACAGCTATCGAGCATGCTTTGCCCGGCGAGGTGGATATCAAGGGCAACATAGCCGTAAAGACGCGTCAGCCGGCTGCACCCAAGGCAGCTCCGCTGTTGCCTGGAGTGAAGAATATCATAGGCGTAAGCTCCGGCAAAGGGGGAGTGGGCAAAAGCACCATAGCAGCCAATCTGGCCGTCTCGCTCGCCCAGATGGGCTATAAGGTCGGCCTGCTTGATGCCGATATTTTCGGACCTTCGATGCCTAAGATGTTCGGAGTGGAAGACGAGCAGCTGTATATAGAAAAAATAGACGGACGCGATCTTATAGTCCCGATAGAGAAATACGGCGTCAAGCTGCTCTCCATCGGATTCATGGTGGCGCGCGACAAGCCGGTGTTATGGCGCGGCTCCATGGCTTCCAATGCCCTGCGTCAGCTCATAGCCGACGCTAACTGGGGAGAGCTTGACTACTTCCTTATTGACATGCCTCCCGGCACCTCAGACATACACCTGACGCTGGTGCAGACCTTGGGTATGACCGGCGTGATTGTGGTCAGCACTCCGCAGGAGGTGGCTCTGGCCGATGCACGCAAAGGCATAGCTATGTTCCGTGATGACAAGATAAATGTCCCGGTACTCGGCATAGTGGAGAATATGGCCTGGTTTACTCCCGCGCCCCATCCCGACGAGAAATATTATATCTTCGGCCAGGGAGGCGCTTCGCGTCTGGCTGCCGAATTCGACGTGCCGCTTTTGGCCGAAATACCTCTTGTAGCCGATATATGCAGCCGTGCCGACAGCGGCATACCTGCGGCGCTCCGCACTGATGACAGCGCTGCTTCCGACCCGCGCGCCCACGCGTTCCTGCGTATGGCCACTGCCGTAGACGCTGCTGTCATACGCCGTAACGCCACGCTGCCTCCCACCTCCCGCGTCGCCACCCACTGACTTTGATTCAGACAGACAGCCGCCGCGAGAATGTATAATGTCTGATACATTCTCGCGGCGGTATAGTTGTGGATCAGCGCGGCTTATGCGGCTCGTTTACTTCTGGATGTCGGCCCAGGGGGCATTGTCGTTGTTCAGTCGGTTGGCATTCATTACATTTATCTCTCTGACGAGTTCTTTCTTCACGTCATCCATGACATCGTCGTTGAATTCGGGATAGGAAGCGTATTGGTCAGCATGGGAAATCTCTACTTCGGTAATACGCGGAGTAGTATAATAGGCGAATGTGTCGCCGGGAAACTGTTGTGACAAGTACTCGTTTAGCTCTTTTTCGTATTTCACGAATGGTAGAAGGGCGCTTTCAGCAATGCCGGATTCGGGGTTATAAAGCAGGCGGTACTTGCGGCTGTCGCCGAAGCTGATGATATAAAGGCGTGTGTTTTCTGTAGTTTTCATAATCTGGTTTTAATAAAGGGGTTCTCTATAACAACGCCTCCGTTCGGCAAAGAGTTTAAACAGCCTAAGCATCAAGATTTGCCCGGAGTCCCTTCAGGCCGATGCGCGAGAGGGCGCTGCGCGAGAATCCGGCTTTGAAACTCTCCTCATCCATCTCTCTGATTTGCCGCTCGTCCAGACCAAAGACCTGCTCCAGCACGGCTAACTGCGGCACCGTGGCCACGGGCGCTCCGGCATTGTGCGGGCAACACTCCTGACAGACATCGCAGCCGGCCAATGGCGCGCCCGGACCGGCGCCTCCCGGCGCCTCTACCGTCAGAGCCGAGCGGCATTTGCGGCAGTCTATAGTTCCATCCTCTCTTAAAGCACCGGCAGGACAGCGGTCTACACACAGTCCGCATCCCTTGCAACAGTCGGCGCATGGAATGTCCGGCTCGACATCTGCATTTATAAGAATCTCGGCCAAGAACACCCATGAGCCAATGCCCGGTACAATAAGACATCCGTTGCGACCGCAGAAGCCTACTCCTGCCTTCACGGCCCAATAGCGCTCCATGACCGGTGCGGAGTCTATGCAGATACGCCACTTCAGCCCATCGACGTGTTCCTCCCAGGCCCGGCACAGCGGCTTGAGCACACGCCTGAGTGCTTTATGGTAATCCTCGCAATATGCGTAGCGGGCTATGCGCGGCAGTTCAGGGGCGCGCAGCCGGGAAGGATTGTAGACCCATGCCGTGCTGATTACGGTGCGGCACCCTTCCAGCAGACCGCGCGGATCGCGGCGAAGCTCCGGATAATTGTCCATATATCCCAGTGGTCCGCTATCTCCTCGCGCCAGCCATCCGGCGAATCGCTCGATAGTCGGCGCATCCACCTCCTCCGCCCTTGCGAACCCTACGGCTGCCGCGCCAGCCTCCAGCAGCGATGACCGCAAAAAATCCTTAATCTGTATATTAACCGGTTTCACACAGCAAAATTAATAATAATTGCTTCTCCCGCGAAAAAATCCCCGGACTTTACCTATTACATTGTCTTGATTTCATACACCGTACTCTCGTTGCAAAGCTATGCATGACTGAAGATTCGCATAGTAAGGCGCAGGAGTATTTTTTTGGCTGGCTCAGAAATATTGTCTATCTTTGCTTTTGAAAAAGTCTCACTTGTGACAGTCAGTCATTTCAAGAGCTATTTACTAAAAAGGAGAGCCATGACAAAACCTATCAAAGTATATTGCGTGAATATAAGCGAGTATGTCGACATCTGTGGCGGAGACTCCCTGGACGATATTCTGACCCGGGTCGGCACGTTGGGTTTCAATTTGGGTTTCAACCCTATCTGCGCGCGCGTCAACAACCGCACGGAACCTATGTCTTTTCAGGTTTTCATGCCCAAGCAGATAGAATTCCTCGCTCCGGGCCATCCGTCGTCGCGTCGCGTCTATACCCGTTCGTTGTGCATGATGCTGTATAAGGCTGTCAGCAAAGTGCAGCCCGGTGTCAGGCTGCGTATGGAACATTCGGTAAGCCGCGGCTATTATTGCCGTCTGCTCGACGGCAAAGGGCGCAGTGTGCGACCTCAGGTACAGGCCATAGAGTCCGAGATGCAGGCTCTGGTGCGTGAGAATCTGCCTTTTGTGCGTCACGAGAGACTTACGCGCGATGTAATAGAGCTGTTCCGCAGTCAGGGATTGCTTGACAAGGTGGAGCTGCTCGAGACTATCCATCAGCTCTATACCACTTACTACACGTTGGGAGACACGGCCGACTCATATTATGGTCCTCTGGCTCCCTCCACGGGATGTCTGTCGGTCTTCTCGCTGGTGGCCGATGACGAGGGAATGTTGCTCATGCCTCCTTCGGCCGCTGACATAAATGCGCCGGCCGAACCTGTGGAGCAGAAGAAGATGTTTGACGCTTTCACTGAGCATCTGCGCTTCAATCATATAGTCGGGGTAAGCAGCGTGGGCGGCCTGAACCGCGCTATAGCTGACAAGCGTTCGGCCACGCTTATCAATCTCTCCGAGACGCTTCACTCCAAAATGCTGGGGCATATAGCGGACGCCATATCGGAAAAGGGAGCCCGTGTGGTGCTTCTGGCCGGACCCTCGTCCTCAGGCAAGACCACTACATGCAAGCGTCTCTCCATACATCTTATGACCAATCTGTTGCGTCCGAAGATGATCTCGCTTGACGATTACTTCGTAGACCGCCATCTTACGCCGCGCGACCCGGAGACAGGCGACTTTGACTATGAGTCGATCCATGCTCTCGACCTCGAGCTGCTCAACGAGCATCTGAACCGTCTGTTAAACGGGGAGAAGATAAATGTGCCGACCTACAGTTTTGAGCTGGGCAGGCGCATAGAGAAGCCGCGTCCGCTGAAGCTGGAGAAAGATGACGTGCTGCTGCTTGAGGGTATCCACGGTCTCAATCCGGAGCTTACGCCGCAGGTAAGCGCCGACAATATATATAAGGTGTATGTGTCGGCTTTGACTACGCTCAAGATAGATGACCACAACTGGATTCCTACGACCGACACCCGTCTGCTGCGGCGTCTGGTACGCGACCATAAGTACCGCAATACTGCGGCGGTCGACACGCTGCGCCGCTGGGCCTCGGTACGCAAGGGGGAGGAGCGCTGGATATTTCCGTTTCAGGAAAACGCGGACGCCACTTTCAATTCATCGCTTCTGTTTGAGCCGGCTGTGATGAAAAGCTATGCCGAACCGTTGCTGCGTCTGGTACCGCATGACTGTCAGGAGTATTCCGAGGCTTACCGGCTGCTCTCTTTCCTGAGCTACTTCCTGCCTCTGCCACCTGATCAGATTCCCTCCACATCGTTGCTGCGCGAGTTCCTCGGCGGTTCGTCATTTCACTATTGATAGTTTATCTATAAGGTCTTTAATGGTCTTTAAAGACCTTATAGACATGTTCAGTCAGGCGCGGATTACCATTTTACGGGTTCGGCCAGAATGTCGCCGTCGGCGGCGTCTTCGGCTGTGAAGGTGTCGCCCCTATACTGCACACAGAGCATGACGAGCGGCTCTGTGCCGTTGTTGCGTACACTGCGGCGTCCCGCGGGAGAGACGCGTACGACGGAGCCTTCCTCTACGGGAAATACCTTTCCGTCTACCTGAAACTCTCCGTTGCCGGCGAGAAAGAAGTACAGCTCTTCATGGTTTTTGTGAGTATGCAGGAAGCCGGTCTCCTGTCCCGGAGCGAATACCTGAAGCGAGAATTCGCCGCCGGTGGCTCCCACGGCCTTACCGCCGAATACTTTCCCGGGAATACGGATGCCGGGTCCAAGCTCAAGTACGTAATCCTTGATGCCAGCGAGTCTGCCGAAATTGGCAGCGCTGAAATTTTCTGCTTTTTCGATTGTCTGAATCTGTTTCATAACCGTATATTTATCATTGTTTCCATGTTGCAAAATTACAACTAAAACATCGGGTTGTCAAGTACTTACATATTTCTCCCATAGTAACCTTTTTGTCGGTTTTGCTGATTTTCAGGAAGAAAAAATTTTTAGTGGCAACTGATTTTTTTGATGTGGCGATATGTGGATTATTATTATTAACTTTGCAAATAAAAGTAACTGTACACGATTATGAATAAGAAAGAGGCTTCGGATTCGATAATGGAGATGTGTCCGGTCAGGAACGTAATCGCCCGGTTCGGCAGCAAGTGGGCCATACTGACCCTGCTGATTATCGGTAAGCAGAAAGTAGTAAGGTTCAGCGAACTCGGAAGACTGATACCGGATATATCGTCACGGGTGCTTTCGTCTACGCTTCGCACGCTGGAGTCCGACGGACTGATTGACCGCAAAGTGTATGCCGTAGCGCCGCCCAAGGTAGAGTACCGGCTGACTGATACCGGGCAATCACTTCTGCCGCTCATCAGGCAGCTTACCGAGTGGGCGCTGGCCAATATGAAAAAAGTGATGGCTTACCGCAAGCGCTACGAAGCTGCGGCAGACCGGTAAAAAGAGAATATAGAGTCAGACTCTGTATTATTTATTTTGACTTTATGATAGTCTGGGCATAGCTCCTGTCATCTGGATACCGCTGATTTTTTGCCGTTTATGATGTAGAGGCCGGCGGATAGCGCAGGAAGCTCACTGACTCCGGACATCAGTCTGACTCCGGAAAGGGTATAGATGGTATAGCCGGCTGACGTCTCCGGGCTGAGGCTGGCGATACCTGTGGTCAGATTCTTGTAATCAATGGCCTGAAGCCAGTTGTCAATCATCGGTCCGGCCCCGGAGGTCTGCGAACTGCGTATCCAGAGGCTCGGGGAGAGGAAGCGGCCTTCGGGTATAAGCCTTCTCGCATCGCTCTCCACTCCGCTGATGCCGCTGCTTGCGCTCGATACTATCAGACCTATGTTTTTGTCAGCCATTTCCTGACCGTGCTGAAACAGGAATGTCTGCAGTGGAGCCGCCATATTGCCCCACCAGAGGGGCGCGCCGACAATGACTGTAGAATACTGCGTGAAATCTATATTCACAGAATCAATAGGTGGATAGGAGTCTGCGTTGTCGGGATTGGCGCGAATGGCCGCTATCTGTGCGCTGCCGATGGCGTAGTTGTCGGCGGCGTAATCCAGTCCTTTCTCAGCAGGTTCGATTTTTACCACGTCGGCCTCTATGCGGGTGCTGAGTTCACGGACTATGCGCTCCACATTGTTGGTATAGCTGTAATATACTATCAGTGTGCGTGCCGGGAGTGTCATTACGGTCAGCGTCAGTACGACGGCAAATAATAGTCTTTTCATCTGTTATATTTTTTAGTAGTCTCTTAGTTGGAGTTATGATGATGCAAAATTAGTATGGATTTTTATGTGTAGATAAACCCTGTTTCGGGGTGTTATGACCATTTTTTCAGGCCGAAGGCAACAGTCTCTTAAATCCGAAAAATAGGTCATATAATCCTGAAGGCAGATTTTTTCATAACCGCGGATTATTTGTAATTTTGCAGCATGGCAAATGAAGTTAAATTCGATACGATACACCGGTTCAATGACTATTACGGATTCAGACATCTGCACCCGATGATTTCCGTAGGGCATTATGCCGGCGAGCCGGAACCCGGCGCCACTACATACGAGTTCGGAGTATACGCCATCTATATTAAGGAGACCAAGGGCTGCGAGCTGAATTATGGACTTACAAAGTATGATTTCGATGAAATGTCGGTAACTGCGTTTGCTCCGGGCCAAAAGGTAACTACTGTAGTGGCGGAGGGTCAGATTCAGCCCCGCTGGACTGTGCTTGCCTTTCATCCGGATTTTCTGGTTCGCACGGCTTTAGGGGGCAGAATGTCGGCATACGGCTATTTTTCTTACAGCAGCAACGAGGCGCTGCATCTGTCGGCTGAAGAAGTAGAGTTGCTTGAAGCAGTGCTTTCACTGATAGAAAGGGAGATAAGCCACAGCATAGACCGTCACTCACGCTCTATCATAATCTCGCATCTGGAGGTCTTTCTGGATTATTGTCTGCGTTTTTACGAACGTCAGTTTTACTCCCGCGAGGTCATCAACAGTACAGTCATGGAGCGGTTTCACGCTCTGATGGACCGGTATTTTGCCAAAGAAATCAGAGAGCGGGGTCTGCCGACAGTAGCGTATTTCGCTGACCAACTGAATCTGTCGGCCGGCTATTTCGGCGAGCTTGTCAAGACAAGCACGGGTACGACTGCTAAGGATATGATAGCCGACCGGCTCGTAAACGCGGCAAGGGAACTTCTCAACGACCTTACCCTCTCGGTAACGCAGGTGGGCGACATGCTCGGATTTGACTATCCTCAGCATTTCGTCCGCTTCTTCAAGCGGCGTACGGGCCGCACGCCAAAAGAATACAGAACACTATCGGTAAACTAAGAGGGTGTTTAATAATAAAAGTTAATTATGGGTCGGAATCGCAACTTGGATTTTGCCATGCAGGCGAGGGAGCATAGCGGGCTATGCGACTGAGACAAAGGGCGAAATACATTTGCGATTCCGAGTCCGGAAGTAACTTTGATACAGTTAAGAAGATTAATAAATGAGGGTTGAATATAAAAACAATAGTTAATGTCCGCCGGATTTTCGCCATAATCCGGCCGCGTCTCAGTCGCATAGCCCGCTATGCTCTTTCGACTTAACCGGATTCTAGCTGAAAATCCGTCGCCCATAATTAACGTTTATTATTAAACACCCTCTAAGAGGCTGCATACAAAGCCAAATCCCGCCGATGGCCATAGTGGCCGGAAATCCGGCACGCGTCATCAGGAAAATAGATAAATACAACGTTATGAATGAACTTGAGAAATGTATGGCGGGGGAGGCGTATGATTGCCATGACAGCGTTTTCCTGGAGATGAAAGCTGTCGCCACGCGTTGGATGCTGCGGTACAATACGCTACCCTACGACCAGCGGGCGCAACGCTATGCCATGCTTCAGGAGCTGTTCGGACATGTCGGTTCCAACTGCTCGGTGGGCGATGGCTTCATCTGCGGTTTCGGTTGCAATATCTATCTGGGTAACAATGTGTCGGTCAATTACCGCTGTACGCTTATTGACTGCAATACAATCCGTATCGGCAGCAATGTGCTGATCGCGCCGGGTGTGCAGATCAACACTGCGTCCCACCCGGCCGACTGGGAGGATAGACGCAATCCTGACTTCGACAGTAATCCGGCATCCTATTTCTGCAAGACATACGCCAGACCCGTAGTGATAGGCGACAACTGCTGGATAGGCGCCGGCGCTATAATCTTAGGGGGTGTGACACTCGGCGACAATGTGACAGTGGCCGCCGGCGCGGTTGTCACTAAGTCATTTACCGGCGACTGCCTGATAGGCGGCGTGCCGGCCAGAGTACTCCGGCGGTTCCGCTCCGGTAAATGACACCTCGCATGAGAGCTTGCCAAGTGTCTGCTGCCCGTTCAGTCGGGCAGTATGGCGCTGTCAATTTCGATATAATGATGCAGTATTGCATAAATCACAAGCCCGGCAATAGAATGGATGTTCAGCTTGGAGCTTATGTTTTTCCGATAGGTGGTAACATTAAATTATCGCTGATTTGCGGAAACTTCGCGCCTCAGAGACGTATTTTTAGGTTCAGGATACCGGCTTTTTAAGACCTGATGGAAGAGCTTTAGCCTGATATACAACTCTATACAGCCTCCAGAATCCAATCGTGGACAAAAATGTCCACGATTCGGAGTGTTCACGATTTGCACACGGCACACCTGCACTCCATGCACTTTTCATCCATCCTGACACAAATAAAAAAACGCTGAAAATCAAGTGATTTCAGCGTTTCGCATTATCCTGCCGGATACCATTGTGACCCCGGAGGAGTCGGGATATATCGTTGTAACTAAGTGGTTTTCAGAATATTGCAATGCCGTCATATCCGTTGTTCACGAATTGCACACGACACTATTTCAATGTTCTTCCCCATTATTCCATCGGGGTATTGCAAAGTTAATGCTTTTTCGCCGATTACCAAGCATGTATGGCGTTAAAATATCATATCATCAGAGCATGGCTGCAATTTGTTTTTCGACGGCAGTACGAATGAAAGAATTTATTGATACTCCTGCTTGTTTGGCAAGATATGCCACGCGGCTGTGTATGTCAGGAGTAAGGCGCACGTTAAGTGAGCCGGAATAGCTTTTGTGGGGTTCGATGCCTTCCTCGGCGCAATAGGCAAGGTAATCATCCACCGCCTCGTGAAAGGCGTTGGTAAGCTCGGCTACGCTTTCTCCTTCAAAGTTCACAAGTCCGTCAATACCCTCGATTTTACCGAAGAATACGCCGTCAGCCTCGCTGAATGCCACCGAGCCGATAAAATCTTTATATTTTAATGTATTCATATCAGTCCTTCGTTTTTAAGATAATCATAAACCTGTTTCATAACGTACCCCTTGATGATATTTCCCGGATGAGGTTTGTGAAGCATTATCGGCTTCTTGCCTTCTCCCTTGAATATCACGCGAGAGCCGGATGTTTTACCCTTGTTGCCCGGAATGTATCCCAAAGCAACAAGCAGACGCCTCATTTCCTCCCATGTGAAGTCATTGGGGAGAGTCGAGAACCGGGCTATCAGTTTTTCTTTTGTTCCCATGCTGTTCTAATCTTGGCACAAAAGTAACTAAATTTTAGTTGCAAACCAAATCTGTGAATAGGAAAGTTCGTGATGGTGCGGGGAAAGAGCGTTTTTCGGAATAACGATGTGGCAGTCGGCAGCAAGGATTTAAACCATAAAAGTTTGTTAAGCCGTAATTATTCCTATTTATGGTTTCCTATTTGTTTAACAATCTGTTTGTAATACAGGGCAACCATATCTTTCTCATCGTCTCCAGCATAGCTATTATGTGCAATTAAGCATCGAACCTTGTAAAGCTCATCTATCTTTGTTGATATCCACCCTTGACTTGGGAAATACGTTTTAAAATACTCCCAGTTATTTTGAATTAACTTGGCCAAATCTATAAAATCTAAGTAATAAATGTCTTTATCACCACGAAGTGGTAACCACTTATTTTGTTTCTCTTCTTTTTTCCTTGTACTAATTCCTTTTGCAATATCTGATGGAACAGCTATAAGAGGAAAATAATTTTCTCCAAGTGCGTTTGAGAGGGTAGTATCAATAAAGTTACGCAATGAATTTTCGATACAATAAAGCGTCACATATAATTCGGACATTTCTTTACCTTTCTGCTTAATTTCGTCCGAAAGAATATCCAATTTAGCTTGGTCTGTAGCAATAATAACTTCGTCTAAAATGTTATTTCTTGTGGTGTTTAAATTAGGAGAAATGTTAATCTCCATAACATCATAGCCTGCATTTGGAGGCATTACTGACCTGCTCACTTTTAGTAAAACTTCTTTAATATCAGCAATATTGGAAGCAATTGCACCAAATTTATCTTGAGGAATATAGAAATTCACAATAGTGTACATAGCATCCCATCTTCTTTGAGAGTAACTACTTGTCGCAGAAATCTCGCAATATCCATCTCGTAAGATATTATAGTAATTGTTATTACTATATTTAGGATCGTTGCATAACACTGTCATAACTGCATTAAAGAATCCATCTTCATTTGGAATCTCGTATGTAAAACTATTCATATTCTATTTCAATTAGTTTATTATCAGAATTTTTGTATTGATGTCACCAATATTGCGGTTCGTTTCCACTCGATTTTTTCTTCTTGCGAGTTAGTGATGATAAGGAGATTGTCGCAATGAAGTTCTTCAGCAGCTTCGGTAAGGGCGTCGAGTTCTCGTTTGCGGGTTTTCTCGGAGGTCATATCGTAGCAGACCTGTATCAGTTGCTCTACTTTTGCGCCTTTACGGGTGACAAAATCTATCTCTTTATCGTTGCGGGTGCGGTAATAGAACAGCGTTTTACCGGGGATGTAGCCACGTCTTAGGAGTTCCACAAAGACTTGGTTTTCCAGCAGTCTGCCGAGGTTTTCGCTTAGATTGAACGCTGTGCTTTGCACAAAACCGTTGTCAACGACATATACCTTTTTCGGAGCCTTGTTCATCAGTTTCAACTTGTTGTTGAAGCGTGGCAAATAGAAGAACAGGTAAGGCTCGTTGAGATAGTCGCAGAATTTTTTTGTAGTTGCCACACTTGACAAACCCAGTTCTCCGGCAAGTTCATTGGCAGAAATCGGATTACAGAAGTTTGACAACAGATATGTGGCAAGGTTGTATAGGTCAGTAGTGTTCCTTACTTTATGACGTTGTGCGACATCTTTCAGCAGGATTGAATCAAACAGTGTGGAAAGATAGCTTTTGGTTATGCTACGGGCAGCGATTGTTTCAGGATACCCGCCGTTTCGCATATAGTCATCAGCCAGCATTATTGCCTGTGCCGCCTGTTCCTTTCGGTCAGGGCTGATGTTTTTCCAGCTCATGGTTTCGTCAAGGCTGAAAGGCAACATCTCAATCTGGAGATAACGCCCCGTCAGGACAGTCGCCATTTCACTGCTCAACATCTTGGCATTACTGCCGGTTATTATCAGATTCTTTCCACGACGGTATAGTTTGCTTACCCACAAATCCCAATCCGGCAGATTCTGAATTTCATCGAGCAGCATGAAGTCATAATCGGGATAGACATCATCAAGTGCTGACATTGCCAAATCCTCGTCCCATTTTTCAAGCAACTGATTATCGTCAAAATTGAGGTAGGCAAAATTCTTGCCTTGCAACATCAACAGGGCAAAAACGGATTTACCTACGCGACGAGGCCCGGTTATAAGTTTTATAAGCGGATTCTGCAAAAGTTCATCAGCGTCATACTTAGTACGCCGTTTCTGATAAGGGCGCGACAACAATTCGTCTCGCTCGGCCCGCTGATTGAATATAGTTGTTTTCATTACAGTCTGTTTTAGACTGCAAATATAGCGATTTTTATTCAATCAAACCGTTGTATTGAATAAAATAGAACTTATTTTGTTCAGTAAAACATAAGGTATTGATAAAAAAAGCGTGTAATTCACGCTTCTCAGTGACGGCTCTGGTATTGCCTTAGTAGGAAAAACGTGACTGCACGCTATGCTTGTGCATAGCATAATCAGCACGCATTTTGGTTTCATCGTTCCAATTTACCAGATTTTCGTCAAAACAAAATGCGGTGTTACGTTATGAATATCATTGAAACGATTGGCTCTCCAATCGCTGTTTTTGCCCCGTTTTAGGTTCATAACCCCACTTTTGTACGTTTCCTATCGGTTGAAAGCTCTGATTATTAGCGTTTAACGAGGGCATCCCATCAATCGTGTGCAAAAAGCACCCGGAAAGCGATGTCCACGAATTGCACACGGCAGTACCGCACGGAATGCATCATTCAGCCATGAAGACAAAAAGAAAGAACGCTGAAAATCAAGCGATTTCAGCGTTCTTCTCCGTTTTGCCGGATACCATTGTGACCCCGGAGGGAACAATAAATATGAATGAAGATGAATTGTCTTAAATATTAGGAATGATATGTCGAGTTACATAATTTATTGAATAACAAAATTATAAGAGCGAATAAATGTTGATGATTGTATCTTGGCGAGGTTTAGTGAGCAGTAGCT
>JAGBIJ010000053.1 GCA_017935045.1 Muribaculaceae bacterium | reverse complement strand
TGCCGGAGCTGCGCCGCCGCGCCGCTTTGCTCCGCCAGAGCCGCCACCGCCCCATACTCCTGTCAGACTGAATCCCGGCGCCATTGCAACTGCATTTACAAAATTATGTGATGCAGGGCGATGCGCTGCGATGCGCGTTCGGATTTTTTCGTAAATTTACGGACTGAAAAACCAAATTATTTTTTTATGAAAAAGAATTTCTTCAAGTTTATGGCTGCCTGTCTGATGGGCGCCTCTGTGATAGCGTTGCCGGCTTGTGGTGATGACGACGATAATGGCAGGGATGAGCCTGTAGTGCCGCAGAAGAAGATAGCCACTGTAGTGGTGGATTATTCAGTGTCTCTCAGCGAAGACTATTATGATCTGTGGGACATCGAGGTAACGTATACAGACGCCGGCGGCCAGAAGACAGAGCGTATCGAGATGGACTGGAACTATCAGATGAAGCTCAATGCCCTGGATCAGATACCTGAGAAGTATGGACTGACCGTTACGGCCAAGCCGAAGGCTGCGCTTCCTTCTCTTATTGTTGACCAGGTGTATACTCTCAGCAGCGACTGCTATATGAAAATCCAGGGTATAGGTCAGGACGGCAAAGTAGTGAAGACCGACGGAATGTTGACACCGTTGTCCAAAAGCATTTCGACAGACGGCAACCATCTGGTTAATGTTGTCAGCAATCCGCGGCCTATATGCAGCGTAAGCTATGATTTTCCTCTGAACTGACAAAATGTCCTGACAGGCGGCCGTGAACTATCGTGCCGCTAAGATGTTTTACATGAAAAGACAGCCGGGAGGACACCGTTATCTCGTGTCTTCCCGGCTGCTTTTTCTGTAAACAATGGCTCTCTAAAAACTTATTTGGCTATGAAAAATACACTGATTGCCTTGGGTCTCGGCCTGTTAGCCTCTGTCGGCGCATCGGCTCAGACGGACTCTCTCCCCAAGACTCCGCTGACTTTGCAGAATTATACCGCGGATGAAATCAAAGTTCAGAAACTCAGAAACTCGCATAAGATAGTCTATATAGGAGATGACTCCGATCGGGCTTCGGCTGACTCGGTAAACTATATCCTGGATCGCTTCTACTATGACCAGTACAGGCATTTCAAGGACCCGTTGGCTCCATATTTTCTGCTGATGAGCAAAGATGCCAAGTTGGCTATGGGCATTGGCGGCTGCGTCAGGATGCGCGGCTGGTATGATTTCGACGGCGCCATGCCGGTCAATGGTTTTACTCCATATATGATACCTGTGCCTTCTGATCCTTCTCTGCGGCGCAGACTCGGAGGCACGCCGGACGGCACCTCGATATTTATGAGAGTCATCGGACGCAATCCCTTGCTTGGAGATATAGTAGGGTATATTCAGGGTAATTTTCAGAATGACGGCCATGGCTTCAAATTAAAGAAGGCTTATGTCGAGATTCGTGACTGGACTATAGGTTACAATACTACCACCCTGAAAGATCCTGACGCTGAGGTGCCGGTCATTGATGGAGCGGGACAGAACGGACTGACAGGCAGCACTGCCATACTGATAAGATGGCTGCATACGTTCAAAAATCAGCGGTGGTCCATGGCTGCCGCCCTCGAGATGCCTGATTCGCAGACAGACTGCGACGGCATAAGCACCAAAGCGATAGACGATTGGTTCCCGGATGTCGCCGTATGGGGACAATACAATCTGCCACACCACGGTCATGTGCGTCTTACCGGTCTGCTGAGGGTAATACCTTACCGCGACCTGGTCACGTCCAAAAACCGCAGCCGCTTCGGCTGGGCTCTTCAGGCCAGCGGTGTCTGGAATCCGTGCAACCGCCTGACACTCTATGCCGAGTGCAACACGGGCCAGGGGTATCAGAGTACCATGGGAGACCTGAGCATAGGCAACTACGACCTTGTAGCCGATACAGGCACTCCCGGACGGCTGTATGCTCCGTGGGCTATGGGGCTGAACGCCGGTGTCAAATACAATTTCCGTGACAACCTGTATGCTTGTCTGGCTTTGGGCGACGTGCGCTATTTTCCCCGCAACGGAGTCGCGCCTACTGATTACAAGTACGGCATGTATGGCGCCGTCAATCTGTTTTACGAGCCTACGCCGCGCCTGCAGGTCGGCATAGAGTATCTGATAGGCTCGCGCCATAATTTCAATCGTCAGCACAACCATGCCAACCGCATCGACGCTCTGTTTCAGTTCTCTTTCTGAGAACCGGTTAGGACATTTCGGAAAAAAGTGTTACCTTTGCCGGAAAAGGCAACCGTATGAAACGAAAGCGACTGTTTTGCGAACTCGGCCCAGCAGCCTACGCCATATCTCTGCATAAGCAGATACTCACACGTAAGATACAGGACATCTTCTCCTCCGAGCGCTTCGCTTCCCGCCGACAGGAAGCGGAGCTGCCGGTCGTAGTCCATGCCCACAGCTCAGGCATGATAAAGCGCGGGCCTGGTATCGACCCCCGGCTACAGCGCAATAAGGCGGACAACATAGCGCTCGCCTGCAGCCGCATCGACGGGCTTGTGGTCATGCCCGGCGAGACTTTCTCGTTCTGGCGCCTCGTAGGCAAGACATCGCGGCGCAACGGTTTTGCCGAGGGCCGGGTGCTGGTCAACGGCAGGCTTGTGGCCGGAGTGGGCGGGGGGCTGTGCAACCTGGCCAATACGCTGCATATACTGTTTATGCACAGTCCCGTCACAATGACCGAACTGCATCACCATTCCGACGCGCTTGCACCAGACCCGGATGGCGTAAGGGTGCCTTACAGCGCGGGAACATCGGTCAACTACAATTTTCTTGACCTGCGGTTTCGTAACGACACCGATCGCCCGGTGCAGATTATCGCCCGGTGCCAGGGGGATACCCTGACAGCAGAGTTGCGCTCAGACGGTGTTTTCCCGTATACCTATCGTATAGTCGAGGAGGGTCATCGTTTTGTGAAGGAAGACAACGGCAATTATTACCGCCGTTCGCGTATCTATCGGGAGACGCTCGACCGCAAGACAGGCGCCGTGCTGTCGCGCGAGCTCAAGTGGGACAACCGCTCCCGGGTAATGTTTGACCCGGCTCTGCTGCCGCAGTGATTAGAGGTCGTTTTAAACAGCCTCTTAGGCATCGGAATCAGAAAAGGTCGGAGATGATGGTGTCCGATACCATTATTCCGGCTTGAGTCAGAGCAATCCTGTCTGAGTCGAGGCGCAGACGGCCCGCATCTGCGTGAGGCCGCGCCGCTGTCAGCAGATTTTGCAGCGGCTGACGGCCGAATCGGGCGAGAAATTCGCTTATGGGGAAACCCTCGCGGGTGCGCAGCCGCGTCAGCAGGTATTCTTCACGCAATTCGTCGTCGGTCAGGACTTCTTCTTCATAAAACGGATTGGCCGGGATGGCGGCGAAGTGGCGAGTATAGCGGAGTATATCCGCAGGATTGGCGCGCCGGGTGCGCACCCCGTCGTAGGAGTGTGCGCCGGGTCCGAGGCCGAGATAGGGGAGTCCCTGCCAGTAGGAGCTGTTGTGGCGTGAGCGATAGCCGGGCAGCGCGTAGTTGGAGATTTCATATTGCTCGTAGCCGGCGGCGCGCAGCATGACTGACAGTGTGGCGAACATCTCGGCGGAAAGCTCCTCAGGGACTTCGCTGCGGCGTCCCTGGCTGCGCAGCAGTTCGAGCGGTGTGCCCGGTTCCCACATAAGAGAATATGCGGATATATGCTCGGGGTGCAGCCTGAGAGCCTCGGCGACATTGTCCTGCCAGCGGTCGATGTCCTGATCCGGCAGTCCGAATATCAGATCTATGCTGACATTGCCGAGCTTACGGAGCAGCCCGTAAGCCTCTATGGCGCAGGCGGCTGTATGGCGGCGCCCGATGGCGCGCAGCTCGCTGTCGCTGAAGCTCTGTATGCCCATGCTGGCGCGGCTGACGCCTGCTTCTGCCATCTGGTCTACAAGGCCTGTGTCCACATCTTCGGGATTGACTTCCACTGTAAACTCCTCAAGCCGCGTACAGTCGAATATCGCGCGCAGTCCGCTGACGAGTCTGCGAAACTGGTCTGCTGGCATGAGCGAGGGGGTACCTCCTCCGATGTACAGAGTACGGGGAGGGCGCGCCAGCTCGGCCGCTCTGGAGTACGCTTCGGCGAGCAGGGAATCGACCAAAGTATTCCAGGGGGCGTTGCGCGCTCCGATGCTGTAAAAATCACAATACAGACACTTCTTGCGACAGAAGGGTATATGGATGTAAATTCCACTCATAGAGGTCTTGAAATGTAAATATAGGTTAAATTAATCAGTGTATAATAATGTGTATTTTTAATAAAAGTTAAATTCAGAAAATTAAAACATGTTTTATAACACTGTTTTTAAAAATATACCTAACTTTGCAGTGAGTTTTTCATGGTATTAGATTTTAAGGTTAACACAATGGATTGGTTGTCGTGATGACAATCAATTTTTTTTGTGCGTATGCAAAGGTAATACATAAGCTCCGCTCCCGAAAATTTTCGGGCGTAAATCCTTGTTTGTTCTTGCGTCCCCGCGCCTTTATGTGAACAATTATGCTTGTTCCGCTCTTATCTCTATAAGACACACAATAGAGATGCACATCGAGACCGGCGACAGTAGATTCCCCCGATGGACACATGGAGAAGTGTCTCGGCGTGACATACCGGGAGCAGCCGGTAGTAATGAAGAAAGGGATACCGGAATGAAGACAATGATCAGAGAAGTGACAGCTATTCCCACCTTGATGCATTGGCGCAAGGAGGTCATAGAGCATGTGTTCGGCGTTGAGCCGTCGAAGAGATTGCTGGTATTCACTCGCCGCTATTACCGCGAGCATCTGGCCGACGGTACGCATATAGCCGTAGTAGCCGAGGCCGATGGCGCAGACGCAGGGTGCGGCGCGATCTGTCTGACCGACGAACTGCCGTCGCCTGGCAATCCCTCTGGCCGCTGCGCCTGTCTGATGAATATCTATGTGCGTGAGCCATACCGGAGGCGAGGTATAGGACGTCTCATAGTCTGTTGGCTGATAGAGAAAGCCCGCGGGCTGGGATACGATAAAATCTGGCTTGAGACTTCCGAGGGCGCGCGGGCGCTGTATGAGGATATAGGATTCAATGACTGAACGGGTGTGATGATATATGCTGACGTTCAGGACGGCAGACTTTGACATCATAACCGCCAGGGCACCGGGACAGTGTATCTGCTGCGTACTCTATCTGTTGGGGTGTCTTGAGCGCCGGCCTGACCGGGCTTTCGCCCGGAAGTGCAGCCCGATGCAGCTTGGAAGCCAGCTGCATTGTTCCATACAAATACGGTCAGATAAATTTTTATTCTGTTATTTCAATAAGATTGTATTCAAATCCCTGTACACAGCTTTCGTAGTAGCCATCGCCGGTAGTCCGCGGACCGCTCAATACCTTATATCCGTCTTCTTCAAGCCGTCGGGTCAGTGCGTCGACTTTTTCTCTTGAACCTACACTGAACGCAATATGTATGTAACCTTGTCTAAACGGCTCAATAGGAGCGGCAACTACATTCGGACGTTGCATGATTTCCAGTTTTGCGCCATCTGCAAAAGTAAGGAAATATGTTTTAAGTCCGGTACGGGGATTATAATACATATTATTCGAAGTCGCGTTGAAATATCGTATGAAAAAGTCCTTGGCATGCTCCAAGTCCAGTACATATAATGCCACGTGGTCGAGTTTCATACAGGGCTGGCGCATGAGATTTAACTTTCCTTAAAAACCTTGAGGAGATATTCAATATTACGGCCACACTTCTTGCGCCTGCGTTTAAGGCTTAGTTTGTCATTCTGCTTTTTAAGCATTTCCAACGCATACTTGCGCATGG
>JAGBIJ010000052.1 GCA_017935045.1 Muribaculaceae bacterium | reverse complement strand
TTCTTTCCTTTCAAATTAAGCAGGAGCAGAGAGATTCGAACTCCCATCAACGGTTTTGGAGACCGCTATTCTACCCTTGAACTATGCTCCTAAATAAGGGAGTGGCGAACCACTCCCGTTTATGTGGCGTTCGATTACTCGAGTACCTTCAATACCTGACCTGCACCTACTGTACGGCCACCCTCACGGATTGCGAAACGAAGACCCTCGTTCAACGCAACTGGGTAGATCAAAGTTACAGTGATAGTAACGTGGTCACCTGGCATTACCATATCTACACCCTCTGGCAACGATACCTCACCGGTAACGTCCATAGTACGGAGGTAGAACTGAGGACGGTACTTGTTGTGGAATGGAGTGTGACGACCACCCTCTTCCTTCTTCAATACGTAAACCTCAGCAGTGAACTTGGTGTGAGGAGTGATTGAGCCTGGCTTAGCAACAACCATACCACGCTTAACATCCTTCTTGTCGATACCACGAAGCAAGAGACCTACGTTATCACCAGCCTCACCCTCATCGAGGAGCTTGCGGAACATCTCAACACCTGTACAAGTCGAAGTGAGCGACTTCTCACCCAAACCTACGATCTCAACTGGATCACCAACATGGATGATACCTGTCTCGATACGGCCGGTAACTACGGTACCACGACCTGTGATCGAGAATACGTCCTCAACTGGCATCAAGAATGGCTTCTCATTCTCACGCTGTGGGATTGGCACGTACTCATCGACCGAAGCCATCAACTCCATGATCTTCTCCTCCCACTGTGGCTCGCCATTGAGACCACCGAGAGCCGAACCGCGGATGATTGGGCACTCCTCATCGAAGTCGTACTTCGCCAAGAGGTCACGAACCTCCATCTCAACGAGGTCGAGCATCTCTGGATCGTCAACCATATCACACTTGTTCAAGAATACAACGATACGAGGAACGTTCACCTGCTTTGCGAGGAGGACGTGCTCGTTAGTCTGAGGCATAGGACCATCAGTAGCAGCTACTACGAGGATAGCACCATCCATCTGAGCAGCACCGGTAACCATGTTCTTCACATAGTCGGCGTGGCCTGGACAGTCTACGTGAGCATAGTGACGGTTTGCAGTCTGATACTCAACGTGAGCAGTGTTAATGGTGATACCACGCTCCTTCTCCTCTGGTGCGTTATCGATCGAGTCGAAAGAACGCAACTCCGAAAGACCTGCCTTAGCAAGAACGGTGGTGATAGCAGCAGTAAGAGTAGTCTTACCGTGGTCTACGTGTCCGATAGTACCGATGTTCACATGCGGTTTCGAACGCTCAAATTTTTCTTTTGCCATAGCTTTAAAATCTATTAATAGTTTACTAAAAAGTTTTTACCTTTTATATCGTTAGTATTTAAGGTTCTTATGCAGACACAAGCAATGCCCCTTCGTTCGGAAAGGTGCATTGCATATGTCATAACGAGAGCGGAAGACGAGGCTCAAACTCGCGACCCTTAGCTTGGAAGGCTAATGCTCTACCAACTGAGCTACTTCCGCATTGTCAACACTCTGCCGGCCCCACATTCAGGCCGCGAGTCTTTGTGGGCGAAGATGGATTCGAACCACCGAAGGTATAAACCAGCAGATTTACAGTCTGCCCCATTTGGCCACTCTGGTATTCGCCCTTGCCGGAAAAATCCGCTGCCGGAGCAACATCCTTTCCGCTTTCTGAGCCTCTTGTCGGATTCGAACCAACGACCCCGAGATTACAAATCACGTGCTCTGGCCAACTGAGCTAAAGAGGCATTCATCGGGTCAGGTCAAAAGCCAGACCCGAAATCGGTTGCAAAGTTAGACATAAATTTTGAACTGACAAAATATTTCGCAAAAAATATTCAGAAATATTCTGCGGCAGATTCATACAACTCTGCTATATCGCTTTTTGCGCCCGCGGCTGGACGTCGGTCATACGGCTACTCTACCGTGACTGACTTGGCCAGATTGCGGGGCATGTCTACATTCTTGCCTTTGTTGATGGCTATATAGTAGCTGAGCAACTGGAGGGGTATGGACGTGATGAGCGGCGTCAGACACTCAGGCACATCGGGCACTTCCAGCACGTGGTCAGCCAGGTCGCGGATGACGGTGTCGCCTTTGGTCACAATAGCTATGATGGAGCCGCCGCGGCTCTTGACCTGCTGCACATTGCTTACTATCTTTTCATACAGATGGTCTTTAGGCGCTATGATGACTGTCGGCATCTCACTGTCTATAAGAGCTATGGGACCGTGCTTCATCTCCGCTGCCGGGTAGCCTTCGGCGTGGATGTAGGAAATCTCTTTCAGTTTCAGCGCTCCCTCAAGCGCCACGGGATAGGAGTAACCGCGGCCCAGGTAAAGGAAGTTGCGCGCGTATGTATATATAAGCGAGAGCTGGCGTATCTTGTCGTCAAGGCGCAAGGTCTCTTTTACCAGCTCAGGGATGCGGAGCAGGTATCCGGCCACCTTGCTGATGGTCTCCTGATCCATCGAGCCTTTGAGCTGGGCTATGGAGAGGGCGAGAAGGGTAAAGACCGTAACCTGTCCGGTAAACGCCTTCGTAGAAGCCACGCCAATCTCCGGACCGACATGGATATATGTGCCCGAATGTGTCTCACGCGGTATGGAGGCGCCCACGACATTGCTGATACCGTAGACAAACGCGCCTTTCTGGCGGGCTATCTGTATTGCAGCCAACGTGTCTGCCGTCTCGCCGCTCTGGCTGACGGCTATGACTATGTCCCGCGGCGTGATGACAGGATTGGAGTAGCGGAACTCGCTTGCATATTCGACCTCGACAGGGATGCCGCACATATCCTGAATGAGCTGCTTACCGAGCAGGGATGCGTGCCAGGAGGTACCGCAGGCCACTATAATCATGCGATTGCAGTTGAGGAACTTGTCCTGATGGTCGAAGACGCCGTTGAGACGGACGGAATACCCGTTGTCTACCACACGTCCGCGTATGCAGTCGGTCAGCGTAGAGGGCTGCTCGAATATCTCCTTGAGCATGAAGTGGGGATACCCGCCTTTCTCAAGCTGGGCTATGGATAGAGCGAGTTTCTTCACATCGACTTTGGCCTCACGATTGTCTAGAGTGATAATCTTCAGCGGTTCGCCGCGCCTGATGACAGCAATCTCGTTGTCATTGACATAGACCACCTTGTCGGTGTACTCTACGAAAGGCGTGCCATCGGAGCCCAGAAACATTTCGTCGTTGCCTATGCCCACCACCAGCGGACTGCTCTTGCGTGCTGCGATGATAGTATCGGGATTGTCGCGCTCGACCACGGCTATGGCGTATGCGCCGATTACCTGATTCAGAGCCTCACGTACGGCATCGACCAGCGAACAGGCGTTAGTGGTGCGGATGTATTCTATAAGCTGAACCAGCACTTCGGTGTCCGTCTCGGTCTTGAAGTGGCATCCGTGCTGCTGGAGCGCGTCGCGCAGGAGCTTGTAGTTCTCTATCGTGCCGTTATGCACGAGCGCCAGACGGCCGTCTTCGCTGTAATGGGGATGCGCGTTGTTGTCCGACGGCTCACCGTGGGTAGCCCAGCGCGTATGGGCGATACCGGCGCAGGCATCCAGAGATTTGTCGCTGCAATAGTCTTCAAGATTGGATACTTTTCCTTTGGCCTTGTAGACGCTCAACTTTCCATCGGGAGCCACCAAGGCCATGCCGGCGCTGTCGTATCCGCGATACTCCAGACGCTTAAGCCCGTTGATCAATATCTTGTAAACATTACCATTGCCGATATAACCGACTATTCCACACATATTATACTATTTATACTATTTACTTAGGAAAAACCAATAATCTACGGTCATCATACAGTCATAATGACCTCAAAACGGGAGACATACTTTCGTAATCAGGCCACAAAATTACAAAAAAAACGGGGGAGTTTCGCCCCCGTACGGTCAAATAAGAATATCCGGCGCATTTTCTCAATAATATATCACTAATTTTCAGGCGCTTACGGCAGTAAGCCGGAATCTTATTTAACTTTATTTAAGACTCTTTAAATCAATAAATGACGGCCCGCAGTCCGGCGGGCCGCCATTACGCTAACTATTTTCAATGAAACACTACCTTTCCGACGCTCTCATCCACACAGACAATATACAATCCCGGCTGACGCACCGTGACCGAACCGAGTCCGGATGCCACACGACACCCGCTCACGTCGTACACATCAATCCTTACTCCTCCATCAGCGACAATCTTACGTCCGCAAATACGGAAAGGATGGATTACCCGCCCGTCTACACCATTCGGGCGCATATCTACGGTCACGGCATCCGATTTGCGGGATATGATCTGGCCGTCAGCAGCGCTTACGCGACAACGGTAGCGGCCCGGAGCCGCAGAGGGAGAAAGCGCAACCTCGGCGGTAAGCGCGCCGCCGGTAGAGCGTCCCTCATAACCGTCGAGCGGAGTCTCGTCAGGGCCGGCCTCCACAATAATATCGTCGAGAGCGGCATATCCCGATCCGCGATGGAACAATATGCGCACACAGGAGATACCATGCGGTATGTCTTCCAGAATCTGTATCCCGGCCTTTCCTTTCTCCAGCTCCGTGACTCCGAGGGAGAGCCATTCTCCATCTGAGAGTCCGAGCGTCTCAAGAGAAGAGTTTTCGGTCTGCTGTCCTTTGTACCAGAACTGTATGCGGCGCACTCCGCAATCGAAAACGGGCGTGTCTATATAGTCGCCGTCTGTGTCCATTTTAAGCGATGGACTCGCTTTGCCGAAATTCCCCTCGGAGGAATATTTGGCTGTCGAGGTACTCTTCCATCCGTCGGGAAGCGCTAAAGCTTTGCCCGATCCCATGTCGGCCTGAGCGAGAGTGTCCTCCCCGTCTGAGAGCAAGGACACGTAGACCAGATAGTCGGAAGCCTCGGGGACAGCCCCCCAGCTGAGTGTGAACGAGGACGCATCGTTTTTCACAACTTCCAGAGTCTGCGGAGCTGGAACGCGTTCTCGGCCGCCGGCCACTGTAAAGGTTATGGTTCCGTCCGGATGCTCCGTGATGTCGTCAAGGGGCAATCCGAGGTCCGTCCCTTTCCATGTATCCATGGAGGGCAGCGTGGACGATGAAAAAGCTGTGTTGCCCGCGGAGCCGGGAAATGCCCAGCCGGCCAGGACATCATCGTCATAACCGTCACGGTCGTTGTTGGCCTTCTCTATCTCCACACGCTGATGCGAACCGGTGTTGTTGACCACATTCAGGCGCCAGGCGCCAGGCTCATAGTCTATATGCCAGATGAGCATGCCATGGGAGGGCAGATATGTGTCCCATCCCGACTGCTGACGGTTTTCCATCAGGAAATACTCGTTTTCGCTCGCCGTAGGAATCATATACCCGGCGTTGCTCTCCCCTATCGGACGCAACGAGCAGTTGGCGGCCTCGGTCACGATCTGCGGCTGAAGCCAGCCCATTGCCGCACGCTCGAAGATGGAGTATGTGGGAGGCGTGCGGCCCTCGTTGTTGTAAGACCCATGATCCATCACGTCCCAGTCGTGAGGCGTGCAAGGCAGACCCCACGATGTATCGTAGAGGTCAGGCAGACCCATGACGTGGCTGAATTCATGTATGAAAGTACCTATGCCCTCGGGGCGGTCTTCGGCCCACTCGTTGGAGCAGGCGTAGCGGCTGATAGTCACTCCGTCAAGTTTGAATGCGGCATTGCGGTCCTTGAGTTCCCAGGCATGTGGCCAGACGCAGTCCGATGTGCCGTAGGAGTTTTCACCTTGGCCTGCATAAAATATATATATGTTGTCCACCAGACCGTCGCCATCCATGTCGTAATCAGCGAAATTGATATCATCGTCTATCAGAGGAGCAGCATGCACCAGCATCATGTATGCCGATTTGTCCCCTTCGCCCGGCGCGCTGTTGGTGCCGTAATATGCTCTGTTTTCCGGCAGCTTTACGGGGCCGGCCACATCGAATACGGGATGAAACTGTCCGGTGGAAGCGTCTTCGAAATAGCGGCGCGCTGACCCGGCGCCCCCGTATTGGGTAAAGTCATCGCCGTTGAGCAGCTCGTAAAAATAGTCACGGGGATTGTCGAGAGTGAATTTCACATCATCGTATTCCACAAGTATCACAAGCGCCTTCACATCCCCCTTCACGGGGTAAGTGGAATCGAGCACGAGTCCGGGCAACGCGTTGTCCGGAGCGTGGCGTATGGCGGCACGGCGGCGCGGCAAATCAGCCGGGCAGCGCATGGCGACGGAGGCATGCGAAATGGGACGGACGGCGGGGTCGACGGCGGCTACTCCAGTGGACTTCATGGCGCCGTCGGGACTGACAGCGGCATAACACCAGGCTCCCCCATCATAAGCAAGCAGCATGGAGTCGGAGGTCATAACCAGATGCGAACGCTCGTCGCCTGTGCGCAGGACAGTAAGTCGAGAGCCGTCGGGCTGCACAACAGTGACCGGACGCCGCATAGCCGGGATACCGAGCAGCGAGGCCGCCACGGGCAACCCGAGGCACAATGATAGTAAACGTTTTTTCATATCAGGTCAGATTTTTCTATGTTTTGGCAGACGGAGGAGGGTTCATTCTCCTCCGTCTCTGGAATATCAGAGTTGAGGCATTAACGGACAATTACCTTGACAGCCTTACCGTCAACGCTGACCACGTATACACCCGCAGGCACTTCAGCGTCAACCGAGGCGGCCGCATGCCTGGTGTTGCAGATGAGCTTGCCATCGGCAGAGCTTACAATGACCTGCTTGCCGTCGGCGCCTGTCACATAGATATGGCCGCGCCGGGTAAATACGGATACATTGTCGGCGGCGGCAGCGTCCAGACCGGACGGAGTGTAGACGTATTCGGCACAGGGAGCGGACTCGCCGGCATCGTAGACGGCTGTCACGGCGTAGCGGAAGCTGCCGGTGTTACCGGGCTTGTCAGTAGCGGCAGGTTGAGTCAGCAGCTCTTTATTAACACGTTTGCCGTCGCGGTACAGATTGTAGCCGAGCAGCTTGAGGTGGCTGAACTCGTCGTCTCTGGCCTTGGCCTCATAAATGATGTCGTCAATCATAACCATCACGCCTTCCTGTGAGCGGCAATTAATTGCAAAATACTTAGCGCCTTCCGGAAGATCGACATCATAGCGGCGCCAGTCCTTTTCGATGGTGTTAAACACTTTTACCAGCGATAAGCTCTTCAAATCCGGGTCTGTATCAGAACTGTACACCGCCAGGGCCTCAGCGCCAGAGTATGGCCGCGAAGCGTAGAACGATATTGTCTGTGCATTGCCTGAAAGTTCGGGCGAAATCATCAGGTCGTTAGCCTCCTTATATAGGGGCTGGAACGAAGCGAAATAGCGTGAGCCACTGTAGGGATACAAGTGGCTATATCCCCTATAAGTCTGAGCCAAAAGCGGGTCATAGACTATGAAGGCCATCTCGGCGCCAGCGTTGATGTAATCTACCTCTTTATCCTGCTCGTTGATGAGTTTGCGGGTAGGATAACCGTCAGCGTCATGCATTGTCCAATCGCCTACATAGTCTTTCGCAAGAAGAGAAGTCTCCAGACCTATGGAGAAGGGTTCGTACAGCTCTGCTCCGTCTCGCCGCATCACATTGACGCCTGCCTTCATCTCAGGAGCTACCCATGAGAGGGCCACACCCTCGCTGTTCTTAACGCCGGAAATACCGGAAGCGAGAGGCAGAAGCAGGTCAATAAATTCAATAGAGCCGGACTTCTCGTCATCGTCAGCATACTCGTCGTCATCGAAATCTATAACAGCGCTGTACTCTACTTTACCTTCATATAAGCGGTCAATCTTATCAGTGAATCTCAGCATCTTGGCCTCGCCGGCTTCCAGGTCAACGCCGTCGATAGCGCCTATATCCTCGCCGCCGCGATAGAGCTGCACCTTCCAGTTCTTGGCAACATTTATGCCGAAGTTATGAACTACAGTCTCCACGATAGACTCCTGTCCGGGCTGAAGCGAATTGGGCAGCGTCAGCATAGTGAGCGACAGGTTGTCGTCATAACCGTCGTACAGAGCGATATTGTCGAGATATACATAATGGGTGTTGCCGCAAGATACATCGAAATAAAGCTGGGCTACTTTGCCCTTGTATTCATCGAGAGGCAGCACTACGTGATTCCACTTATAGCCTTCGCCATCGGCAAAGTTATAGGTCTGCTTGACGACAGGCTCGGCACGGTTCTCCGAAAGAGCGACGCTTACGGTGGCCGTTGAGCCGGGCTGGCCGTAATACCAGAACGAAAGTATCGGCTTATTCTTGCAATCGAAATGGATACGGCCCGAAATCAGCGCAGCCTTTCCGTTGGGGCCCTGCTGGCCGCAACGCAAGCAGGCTCCGTCGTTGTCCTGCGACGTGATTTCATCTGAATCCTGCACCTGGCTGAATATAGCATGCGAACCTTCGCCTTTCTGGATAATCCACTCATGATTAAAGCGGGCATTCGCTACCGATTCGGTATAAGGCAGCGTATAAGCCGGGCCTATGAAAGCGCCCTCAGTGGAAGTAGGCATGAAGCAGTCGCCGCCTCCGGTATGCGAGCCTACGTAGAATCCGTAATAACTCTGAACAGTATCGTCAGGCATAAAGGAGTAGGAAGTGCCTTCTATATTGGATGCGATGAAAATATCGTCGTCATAGCCGGAGCCGCCTTTACCTTTCAAAACAAAGTATTTCACTGCTTTCGGATTGATGGGGTTGCCTTCAAAGTCGGTAGTCACTTCATCCCATGTGAGAGTAATCTTGCCGGTAATCGGCTCAATGTCCATTTCCACATTTTCGGGGGCTGCAGGTTGCGGATAACCTATGAAAGCCGATGCTGAAGTCTCAATGCCTTGACCGCTTGCGCCTGCGCATATCACTGAGTAAGTATAGGTGCCGGCAGAATATATCTGGTCATCGGTGTAAGTGAATGTCTCGCCGGGGGCAGGATTCTCCCAGATGCGAATCGTGTTGCCGTTACGACTGAGTTCGGCTTTTGTAAGATCCGTCAAAGGATTGCCGCTGACATCGCTGGCCGGAGTCTTGAAAGAAATCTCCGCTTTGAGTTCGCCGAGTTCGTCTGGCTTGATAGTCAAATCTGCAGCCGCATCGGGAGCTGTCGGCGCGAGCGGGGTCTCCACACGTATGCTTCTGATGACTGTCTGAGCGGAATTCATACCGCCTGAAGTATGGATGGCGAGACGCCATTTACCATCTTCGGGCACCTCCAGATATGCGCTATGCCGGGCGTTGTCCACAGGTGTCGCTTTATAGAATTTGTTGTCGAATTTCCAAAGCTCCTCCATAGAGCCTTGACCGGCTGATAATGCTATTTTTTCTTCCGGGTCTCCAGCCATTGCATCTACCGTAACCAAGTATTTCAATCCGGCTTCCAGAAACATTTCCGGAGAAAGAATCCATTGGTCATCGGGTATATCTTCAGGGCAGACAGCCTCTAAACGATGATATGATTCGTTATAAACAAATCCATCGGTCATACCGTTGCCATCCATTGTTTCCCAACGAGCGGCATTTTCTGCAGTACTGAAGTATTCATACACGGGAGGTATAAGAACCCCTGCCATATATTTGTTACTTAACGCTTCTTCCGATTCAGTGTTTTTACCAGGAAAGACAGCCGTCACGCCGCAATAAATCGCTTCTGCAGGGGTGTTCTGGAGGGTAAACGACAGCGATGTGTCATTGCAATCCCTCAGAGTCAGTCTTTCATTCGAAGGATAGAGAATGACTGAATAAACAGGAACCGAAGGTATCGGAGTGCCGTCGTCACATGTGGTAACAGGATCCCATGTCAGCGTATATCCTGTCTCGCCGGCCTGCAGCTTGACATTCTTAGGCGCGGCAGGTATCACTGTTCCCACATAAGTATTGCTCACTTGGGATTGCCCCCGGCCGTAATCATTGGAGCAATAAGCCCTGAACTCCTTATAACCTTTAGAATCAACCGTGATGTTCAGATTTACAAACTTGCCTGCATTGCATTCACCTGTGGCTATAGCCTCTCCGTTACACTCCAACGTGTATGCAAGAGCGCCTGTAAGTTGCTTCCCGTCCACGGTTTTGTTGGGCATATACAGTGTAACCGTACCCTCAAGGCCTCCATTCTTAAAACTGGGAGTGCCGAAAGATGGCTTTGCCGGAGCTAAATTATTGCATTTATCTTCCCCCAGGTACATTCCTACAAACTCCTCCATGTCAGAGTAGTCGCAGATCTTTTCGGGTACGCCGGTAGCCAGATCGACAGAGTATAACGCGCGTGCGTCGACTGTCGCGTGAGCGTAAATCATCTTTCTTGCCTCAGTGTCAATAATCGCTGATGTCAAATATTCCGAAGGAAGTTTTGCTTCGCCAATCACTTTTATGGTCTTGCCGGTCAGATGATTGATCTGCACCAGATTGCCGTCGAAGTTAATGCCGTACAGCATACCGTCCCGGTCAAAGGCCAGAGCGCTGTATGGCTCGCTCAAAGAGCCGAGCGCCATGCGCTTATGCGAAAACGCATCGTAACGGCAGAACTGAAGCCCGAAGCCGTCGTCGCTGAGGAAAACGCCATAGATCAGGTTGTCGTACGGATTAAAAGTCGTGGAAACAGCGATTGTGCCGACTGTTCCGTCCCACTTGCTTGTAAGAGACCAGTTGTTCATATTAAACATACGGTGCTCAACTACTATATCCTCTGATCCATTGTTGACTTTCGTCATGAAATACATGCCGGAACCCGCTCGAGCTGCGCCGTTGGAGCCCACCATCTCTGTATCTACTACTATCTCTTCGACCTCGGGATTGGCCGGATCGGTGGAAAGACGGTACATGCCTACTCCGCTGACAAGCGGATTGGCCCAGCTTTCGTTATAGACCATTTTGGCTATGACATCGTGCAGCTCGGGCGCGTCTGCGGCAGGCGCCTGCCGGACGATGGGATTAACAGCCGGCCTGAACATTCTGCGCGACTCCGGCACCGGTATGCGTCCTTGCGCCACCTGACTGACAAAACTTGTCCTCTCATCCTTCGTCCCGGCAGCAGGAGCGTCCTGCGCCCGACACAAAGCCGGAGTCAGGATCGCAGCGGCCGCCGCGAGAACGGACAAGGAAATGAGTCTGAATTTTCTCATAATAAAAATCGGTTAGTTAATGAAAATATTTATTTGAAGTATGCTATCCTCCATAATTTGGAGTCCGGCGAACTTCACGGCTACAAATTTAGAGCATTGTCAGCCGAATTTCTAATAGACAAGGGGGACAACAGGGGGACAATGCCCCCGCATCAGGTGGACAGAAGGGTTTTAAGGCGTAAAATAGGATTATTAGCATTAATTTTGCAATATGAAACGTATAGCGCATATCTTGTTATTATTGTCATTTCTGGTTGCCGGCTGCTCTGAACGGCAGACCGATGAATTCTTCAAATGGGAACGGACCGACGATGATTTCGACAGAGTGACCGAGGCTCTTGAATGGAACTTCATCAGCCGCGATCCACTCGATACTATCCGTCGCAATATAGCGCGTCTGGAGTCGATACAGACCCGCAATCCCCAAAGCAAGGCCATGGAGGCGCGTGTATATTTCTGGCGCGCGAGAGCCGCGACAGCAGGAGACACAGCCGGCAACGGGCGCACATATATCTTACGCGCGCGGACATGCGCGGATTCGGCTCGCCGTCCGTACGAGTTCACTCGTATCAAGCATCTGGGCGCTCACTTGTCGGCTCAGCCGCTGTCCATACGCCACAAGACACTGCGTGAATGTGCCGATTTTTACGAGCACACCCAGGATGCGTTCATGTCGGCGCATACGTATATAGACATAGCCAACCTGCTTATGATATTAAGCGACTACCGCAATGCGCTGAAGCTGTATGAGACGGCGGACTCTATTTATACAATGAACAATCTTGAGGAGTATCGTCTGAAAAATTCGGCAAATATCGCGGCCACACGCTATGCGCTGGGGGACTCGGCGACGGCTGACACCATGATGCTGTCAATATTGAGAAACAAACTGACCGAGGAAGACCCATCGTTCAAGGCAAGCGTGCTGGAGACGCTTTACGACAGGTCTGACAAGAAGCAGTATCTGCAGGAGGCTATAAGCATCGTAGACCGCTTCAAGCAAGGCATAGACCAACGTCAGACCGCATACATCGCCGACATGGCGGACTGGCACTTGCGTCACAATGCCCCGGACTCGGCGTTGCGGTACTGCCGGATATGCCGCGGGCGCATGACCGGACATACGGCAGCCGGCACATCGGAACTGTATTACCGTACGTATGCCGCTCTGCTGGAAAAACAAGGCCGGTATGACAGCGCCTGCATCTACCTGAGGGCTGCGCGTGCATACGCAGACTCGCTGTCGGCCCATAAGGCCGGGATGGAGATATCCAACAGGGAGGCGCGTTCGCATATAGCGAAATGGGAATACCTGACCAAAAGCAGGGAGGAACAGAAACGCCTATATCTGTATGTCTTGATTCTTGTGATAATAGCAGGCTCGCTGACGGGAGCGCTGATAGTGGCACGCAGGCTCCACCGCCAGCGTATGATAAAAGCCACATGCGAGATGGAGCTGGAGAAGAACCGCAGGGAGCTTACTTATTCGCAGCTCGTAATGACTGAAAAAGACAATCTGCTGACTACGCTTATGGACGATATATCGAAACTGCGCAAGGACGGCAATCTCAGCGCGCAGGAGGCGGAGGTACTGAAGCAAAACATAAGGGTACACCAGAGCGGGAAAAACGAGTGGGAGAATTTTAAGGTATTGTTCGAACAGCTGCATCCATCGTTCAGCCGGCAGCTGCGCGAGAGCCATCCTGACCTGACGGACGGAGACGTGAGGCTGGCTTCATATCTGCGCTTAGGATTGAGCAGCAAGCAGATAGCGCGTATGCTAATGCTCCAGCCGGAGTCTGTGAAAAAGAACCGCATGAGGCTGCGCACGCGCCTCGGGCTGCAGTCGGGCCAGAGCCTGGAGGAATATCTGCGGCGGTTCCCCGAAGAAAAATAATCGGCGCGCCGCCGACGGCACGCCGATTTGCTGATGAATTAAGAAGGTTCTTATCTTTTATACGCCGAGGTTGTAGTTGCCGTCGATCTGGTATTTGACGGTGCCGTAGAAGGTAATGTAGTTGGGATCGTAGGAATCGGCATCGTTCATTGTGATGTCTACCTCGAGGGTAAGGATGCCATTGGTGTATGATACGAATTTCACGCTGCCGGCGGGGACATCGTATCCCCAGCTATAGAACTCTTTGTGGTCGCGGTTGCCCTTCTTATCATAACGGATATAGTTCAGGTAGCTCGTGAATCTGTCGGAATCGATGATGTGGAGCATGGTTCCGGGACGCGCGGATTTATAGTTGAAATTCTCAATGCAAAACTGACAGGATACGTTGCTGTTATTGAAAGGATTGGAGGTATAGCCCTCGCTGTAGCCGCCGACGCTGAGAACCATGCAGCTTGCATATTCCGCAGCAGAGGAATTGTATGAATTGTCCCATGAGCGGTAGTAATCGTATTTCACTCCGCCGGCCGTAAAGTAGTCGGTAAAATGATGTGAGGGGGTGGAAGTTCCTCCGCCGTTGCCGCCGTCGTGTGAGGGCGGCACGTAGGAAGGCTCATCATCGCCGCAGGCGGTAAGTAGCAGGGCCAGAGCGCAAGGCAGCGCCAGACAGATCATGAATTTAAGGATTTTTTTAGTTCCCATAATTTTTTGATAAGATGGATAAATTAATGTTTCAGGTTTCAGGTCTCAGTTATCCATGAAGATAGCCTTTATGGCGCAAAATTACTAATAAACCGGCAGATTTACCCCCCGATTGTTAATTTTTGTTAATTATGCCGTACAGCATGTTTCTGGCCAAACATGCCGCACGGCATATTCCCAAAAACCAGCATAGGGAATATATGCTTAGGCACACACGCGGCAACACGCGCAGGCTTGACCATGTCAAAAAAAGAAGCCGACCCTATTGGGTCGGCTTCCGTTATACTACGTCCGCGTGGCGGCGTTATCAGTCCTGATTGAGGTTCACACGCTTGAAGGTAAGTACGGTAAGGCCTTTCTTCTGGCTTTCGAGGTACTGGCCGACGGTAATCTTGGCGTCGCGGTGGAACTCCTGCTCTACGAGGACGTTCTCCTTGTAGAATTTATTGACGCGGCCGTTGGCGATGTTCTGAATCATCTGCTCGGGCAGGGAAGCGGCTTTCTTCTCAGCTGCTTCTTTCATGATTGCGCGGCCCTTCTCAGCTTCCTCGGCTGTAATCCAGCCCTTGCCGATGTTGGACTCGATGTGGTCCTCGCTGTCGAAGTGGTTGGGGTTGAGTCCGGCTTTGCGCAGAGCTGCCTCGGCGGCCTTGCGGATCTGCTCCTCTTTGGTTTTCTCTACAGCTACCTTGTATTCTTCGTCGATTACCTCTTTGGCAACCTGCTCGCGGGTGGCGGCCACGGGGTTCATGGCGGCTACCTGCAGAGCCACCTCGCGGCCTACAGCCTCGTCGATACCGGCTTCGGTCAGACCTACTACGGTGGAGAGCTTGTGGTTGAAGTGGTCGTAGGCGGCTACTGTGGGAGCCTCAACGTATTCGTAGGCGCCCAGCTCCATCTTCTCGCCTGTCTTGCCGATTTCGTCGGTAATGAGGTCGGCGATGGTGCGGCCGTCGATAGTGATGTTCTTGACCTCGTCCAGGCTCTTGGCCGATGCAAGCAGGGCGGCTTCAAGGATTTTCTTGGTCAGGGCGCGGAAAGACTCGTTGTTGGCCACGAAGTCAGTCTCGCATTTGAGAGCCACGATGGCTGCGAAGCCTTCTTTCGCGCCGGAGAGTACGCAGCCTTCGGCTGCCTCGCGGTCTTCGCGTTTTGCGGCTACGGCCTGGCCTTTCTTGCGGATAATCTCGATGGCTGCGTTGATGTCGCCGTCGGTCTCGGCCAGGGCGTTCTTGCAGTCCATCATGCCTGCGCCGGTCATTTTGCGCAGTTTTTTGATATCTTCAATAGATACTGCCATATCTTTTGTAAGTCGTTAGATAGTGATTAAAAAGTGATTATTCGGCTGCTGCCTCGGCTGCTGCCTCAGCCTCAGCTACTGCTTCGGCGGGAGCTTCGGCGGCCTCGGCCTTGGCTTCGGCGTTGCGGCGTACGCGGCGACGTTTGCCGGGAGCGGAAGCGGCCTCGTCGTCCTTATCCTCTGCGGAGTCTATCTTCTCTACCTTGCGCTCCTGCAGGCCTTCGGCCATGGCTGCGCATACGGTGTCCAGAATCAGCTCGATGCTCTTGGAGGCGTCGTCGTTGGCAGGAATCACGTAGTCCACGTCGTTGGGGTTGGAGTTGGTATCGACGATGGCGAATACGGGTATGCCCAGACGGTTGGCCTCGGCTACGGCGATGTGTTCCTTCATTACGTCGACTACGAACAGGGCGCTCGGCAGACGTACGAGGCTGGCGATGGAGCCGAGAGTCTTCTCAAGTTTGGCGCGCTGACGGGTAATCTGCAGTTTCTCGCGCTTTGAGAGGTTGTCGAAAGTGCCGTCTTTGGTCATCTTGTCGATGGAGTCCATCTTCTTCACAGCCTTGCGGATGGTGGGGAAGTTGGTCAGCATACCGCCGGGCCAACGCTCGATTACGTAGGGCATGTCGATGGCGCCTGCTTTCTCAGCCACGGCTTCCTTGGCCTGCTTCTTGGTGGCGACAAAGAGTACCTTTTTACCGCTCTTGGCAATCTGCTTGAGTGCGGCGGCGGCCTCGTCTACCTTGGCGGCAGTCTTGTAGAGGTCGATGATGTGGATTCCGTTGCGCTCCATGAAGATGTAGGGAGCCATAGCGGGATTCCATTTGCGTTTGAGGTGGCCGAAGTGACAGCCGGCTTCGAGGAGTTGGTCGAATGTGAGTGTTGCCATTTTGATTAATGAATGTTTACGTTCTTTTGAAAATCAATCCGTGAGTAGGGAACGGAGCCATCTCAGGGATTTAGATACTAAACTCTGAGGGGAGAGACATAGGAAATGCAGAGGGGCGCCGTAAGTGAGCATGTCACTGCAGTCCTCTCTGCACTATGGGATCAGGGGGTCAAGCCGCCGTTTCAGGTATCATGCCCGGAAAGGGGGAATTAACGCTTGCTGAACTGGAAGCGCTTGCGTGCCTTGGGCTGACCGGGCTTCTTGCGCTCTACGGAGCGAGCGTCGCGGGTCATGAAGCCTTCGGCGCGGAGGGCGCTCTTGTCCTCGGGGTTAATCTTTACGAGGGCGCGGGCTATGGCGAGACGCAGGGCCTCGGCCTGGCCTTTGTAACCGCCGCCGCGGAGATTGACCTTGATGTCGTAGTTACCTGCTACCTGCAGGGTGTTGAGAGGCTGCTTGACGATATACTGAAGGATGGAAGAGGGGAAGTAAACGTCGAGAGCACGCTTGTTGATAGTGATATTGCCTGTGCCGGGAGTCACATACACGCGGGCGACGGCGGCCTTGCGGCGGCCAATAGCATTGATTTGTTCCATCTCTTACCTTATTTGACTTTGTTGATGTCGATTACTTTCGGATTGTTAGCCTCGTGGGGATGCTCGCTGCCGTTGTAGACATAGAGATTGTCGAGCAGACGCGCGCCGAGCTTGTTTTTAGGGAGCATACCCTTGACAACCTTGGTGTAGAGGGGATGATGACCGTTGGCGCGAACCTTGAAGCTCTTTTTCATCAGTACTTCGGGAGTACACTCGCGCTGACCGCCGGGATAGCCGGTATAGCGCAGATAGATGCGGTCTGTAAACTTGCTGCCTGTCATCTTTACCTTCTCGGCGTTGATGATGATCACGTTGTCGCCGCAGTCCATATTAGGGGTGTAATTGGTCTTGTTCTTGCCGCGCAGGATCTTTGCCACCTTTGCGCAAAGACGACCCAGCACCTGGTCGGTAGCGTCTACCACCACCCACTCTTTGTTGATAGTAGCGGGGGTAGCAGAGAGAGTCTTATAACTTAAAGAGTCCACTTAATTGATTAATAATTAAAATGTTATACATCCATGCGAAAGCGGCTGACCGGATCGGCCAAAATCGGGTCAACATTCCGCATCAGTTGATTTGGATATAATCGGCGTGCAAAATTACAAAAAATCTTTTACGCGACAAAACATTTTTCTATTTTTCGGGAAAAGGATTCCAGAACTCTGTGGCGATTTCGATTGTTAAGATGTAAAATAATCGTTATGCCCGGATATTTATCAATAGGAGTATTCATAGACGGCGGTTACTATGCCAAAGTCAACCGCGCCCTGAAGAAGATTGAGAACAGCATCATCAGAGTGCGTTCGCTTTTTGATTTCATTACCGAGAGGCTTGCCCGTGAGGAGGGTGTCAATCCCTCCGACTGTCAGATTACGGAAGCCCATTATTTTCGCGGCCGGTTTCGCGTGAAGGAAGCATACGACAAGCATCTGCTGTACAATGAGCGTAAATTTGAAGACACGCTGATTGAGAACGATGTGGTGTTTCACTACAAACATTTGCGCGAGATAGAGCGCAACGGCCAGACCGAAGTGATCGAGAAAGGTGTGGACGTATGGTTTGCGTTAGAGGCGTTTGAGCTGGCTACATTCCGTAAATTCGATTACGTGGTGCTTATCACGGGCGATGCCGACCACGAAATGCTTGTGCGGAAATTGAAGGCGCTGAAGACCAAGGTGGTGCTTCTGACGTGGAACCTTACCGATTCGGAGGCCACTTCCCCGCTGCTCAAGGAGGAAGCCGGCCATCACTGGGAGCTGAGTGAGTTGGTACGGCAGATTCCCGGACTGCGCCGCCATCTGCTCCATCGGCTGCGCGAACAACCCGTCCCAGAGTTAGGCGAAGTCTTCTGAAGACTTTTCGCCAAACAGGAGTCGATGCAGCGCCTGGAAAATTCTGCGGAGTCATAAAGCCTATATCGATAAAAAAGACTATATTTGCGATGCAAACACGCTCTCAACTTAAAATGAATGGCTTTCTGAAAATTTCGGGCGACTACTCGACATGGAACGTATATCGCAAATCGGTCATAATATGCGATGTCACGGAGATGTTCATAAACCGTGCGCTGCCGTGCGGTTCGCGGACTGTTGCTCAGATGCGTCAGGCCGCCCGCTCCTGCAAACAGAATATAGTGGAAGGGATCAGCGACGGCACCGTGTCTGCTGAAATATGTATAAAGCTGCTTGGCGTGGCACGCGGCTCAATCAGAGAGCTGCTGGAAGATTATGGAGACTTTTTGCGCCAACGTGATTATGAAATATGGAGCAAAGACGACCCCAGGACCGCGGCTGCCCGCGAATACTGTAAAAAACATGACGAGCCTCGCCCGTTTGTGGCGAAATGCCGTGAGCGCAGCGATGCTACCGTAGCAAACATCATGCTTACGCAAATACGCCAGCTCGATGCCATGCTTATAGCCGTAATAAAGAAAGTGGAAGCTGACTTCATCCGGGATGGCGGAATAAGAGAAGCCATGTCACGTGCGCGCCGTGAGACGCGAGGCTACTGAAGTCAGGACATGATTTCTTATAAGTTTTATAAATCTTATGTTTTTTTAAAACAACACGTATAATTGGTAGAGTGGAAGTTTTTTTGTATCTTTGCCCCTTGAAGTGGCGCCGGTGGCGCCGACTTAACAGATACATATATGACTATCAACGAAGTACAGAACGAAATAATCGATGAGTTCGAAGGTCTTACTGACTGGATGGACCGCTACGCTTATATAATCGAGCTGGGCGAGCAACTCGCCCCGATGGAGGAAAAATACAAGACTCCGGCCAATCTGATAGAGGGCTGCCAGAGCCGCGTCTGGATCGAGGCGCAGCTGGAGGGCGCCGAGGGACAGCCGGACCGTGCCATCGCTTTCGAGGCGGATTCGGACGCCATGATTGTGAAGGGAATAGTGGCTCTGCTGATGCGCGTACTCAACCACCGCACTCCGCGCGAGATACTGGACGCCGACCTCTATTTCATAGACCGCATCGGCCTGAAGGAACACCTCTCCCCCACCCGCTCCAACGGCCTGGTGGCCATGGTCAAGCAGATCCACAATTATGCCGTGGCCTTCGACATGATGGAGAAGGGCTAAAGCTCATCTACTCTGAAAATCAACTAACCCTAAATCAATAACCTCTATGTTCAAAAATCATACTAAAGGACTTGTTCCCGCGGCGTTGAGCAACATGGGCGAGCGATTCGGCTACTACATCATGAATGCGGTGCTGGTATTGTTTCTCTGCTCCAAGTTCGGACTGCCCGAGGAGACGAGTACCCTGATTTATTCCTTCTTCTATGCCGGAATATATGTACTCAGTCTGGTCGGCGGCGTCATTGCCGACAAGACCCAGAATTACAAGCGCACCATCATCCAGGGTCTGATAATCATGACTCTCGGCTATGTAGTGCTGGCAGTGCCTATTCTGGCCACACCTGAAAACACGACGTGGCTTCTGACGCTGACTTGCTTCGCGCTGTTCCTGATAGCCTTCGGCAACGGCCTGTTCAAAGGCAACCTGCAGGCCATCGTAGGTCAGTTGTATGACAATCCCAAGTATGCCGCCCAGCGCGACTCCGGATTCCAGATTTTCTACGTGTTCATCAACATCGGCGGCCTTATCGCCCCCTTCGTGGCGCCTATGCTCCGCTCCTGGTGGCTTGAGGCCAACAGTATGGTCTACAACGGCGACTTCCCCGCCATGTGCCACCAGTTCCTCAGTGTCACTGACTCTATGAGCCAGGAGACCATGAACAACTTCTACGCTCTGATGACTCAGGTAGGCGGCCCCGGCGCCGAAGCTACCCGCGAAGCCATCTCCAGTTTCTGTACGGAATATCTGAATGTATTCAATACCGGCGTACACTATTCGTTCATCGCATCTGTGGGCGCCATGCTGATATCCCTGCTTATCTTCGTAGCCACTAAGAAAGGCCTGCCCAATCCTCCGGCCAAGACAAAGGCTGAGACAGTAAGCTATACAGCAGCAGAGAAGGCCGCCATGGCCAAGGAAATAAAACAGCGCATGTATGCCCTGTTCGCAGTACTCGGCATCGCTATATTCTTCTGGTTCTCGTTCCACCAGAACGGCACCTCCATGTCGCTGTTCGCCCGCGACTTCATGGACACCTCGGCTATTCCGCCAGAGATATGGCAGGCCATGAATCCGTTCTTCGTAATCGTCCTCACACCTGTGATTATGGCCATATTCGCCAGACTCTCGCGCCGTGGCAAGGAAATCTCCACTCCCCGCAAGATAGCCATCGGCATGGGTCTGGCCGCGATCGCCTATCTGTTCATGACAGTATTCTCGCTCGTGATGGACTACCCCTCCGGTACCGATTTCAAGAACCTCGCGCTCGCCGCCAAGGAGTCGATGATGGCCGGCCCGTGGGTACTGATACTCTACTACTTCTTTATGACCGTAGCCGAGCTGTTCATCTCTCCGCTCGGACTCTCGTTCGTATCCAAGGTAGCTCCCAAGAGCATGCAGGGTCTGTGCCAGGGTCTCTGGCTCGGCGCAACCGCCGTAGGCAACCTGCTGCTGTGGATCGGCCCTCTGATTTACAACAACGCCCCCATCTGGGTGGCATGGGCAGTATTCATGGCTGTCTGCGTCATATCCATGGGCGTGATGTTCGGCATGGTCAAGTGGCTTGAGCGAGTAACTAACGAGGCTCAGTAATCACGCTGTGCCGCAATAACACTGGGGGTGTGCCGGAAATAGCCTCTTAATTCCGGCACACCCTCTCTATTTACTATTGTATATGACAACTATCGACGACAGATTCAAGGAGCAACTGCAGCTCTTGCTGATAGCTCCCGAGGCAAGGCAGCTTATCGAAGCGCTGGACACCCCTCCGGTCACAGGCGTGCGGCTCAATCCGCATAAACCGGCTGTCCTTTTTCCGGACGCCCGGAGCGTGGCGTGGTGCGCCGACGGCTACACGCTGCCGGCGCGGCCGCGGTTCGCGGCTATGCCGCAGTGGCATGCCGGGGCGTTCTATGTGCAGGAGCCAGCTTCTATGATTACGCAGAGCGTGGTGGCGGAGCTGCTCCCGCGGCTGGGCGACGGCCCTGTGCGCTATCTGGACAGCTGCGCCGCTCCGGGCGGCAAGACTACCGCGGCCATCAGCGCGTTGCGCTCCGGCGACTTCGCCGTAGCCAACGAGTTCGTCGCGTCACGAGCCAACATATTGATGGAGAATCTGCTGAAATGGGGCTTTCCGGGCGTGGCCGTCACGCAGGGCGACACGGCGGCATACAGCCGGCTGCGCGACTGCTTCGACATCGTGGCCGTAGACGCGCCCTGCTCCGGAGAGGGGATGATGCGCAAAGACGAGGAGGCTCGCCGCCAGTGGTCGCCGGGACTGGTCAGCCAGTGCGCCGCCCTGCAGCGCGAGATACTGGAAAACGTCTGGCCCGCGCTCAGGCCGGGCGGATATCTGATATACAGTACCTGTACCTTCAATCGCACCGAGAACGAAGATATGCTCGCCTTCATCCGCGACAGCCTCGGCGGCGAGCCGGTAGACCTCGGCTTCAACGACCGCTTCGACATTCCGGCGAGCCTCGACCCGGCGCTGCCGGCCATGCGCTTCATGCCGCACCGCACCGAGGGCGAAGGGCTCTTTATGGGCGTGATGCGCAAGCCGGGCGAGGCCACACGGCATCTGTCCGGCAAGAAAGCTGATAAAAAGCGAAAAGGGGGAAAACGGGATGAAGATATATCTGCGGAGGCGAAAAGATGGTTGTCCGCACCCGATGACTACCGGTTCATGCCTGACGGCGACCGCTGGCTGGCTGTGCCGGTAACACATGCCGATCTGGCGGAGAGCCTTAGGAAAGTCACAAGAGTGCTGACAGCGGGAGTGCCGGTGGGAGTGCAGAAAGGCAAAAGCATTGCGCCTGAGCCGGCTCTGGCTCTGAGTACAGGGCTCGCCGAGGACGCCTTCCCCTGCATCGAACTTACGGCGGACGAAGCCCTGAGCTATCTGCGGCGCGAAGCTCTGACACTGTCCGGCAGCGCTCCGCGCGGCTACGTCATAGTGCGGCACGGCGGTCTGCCGCTTGGTTTCGTAAAGAACTTAGGCAATCGCGCCAACAACCTCTATCCGCAGCACTGGAAGCTGCGTACCTGACGTCGTATCAGCGGAACTGATTGACCTCAGGCATATAGTCGAAGCCAGCGTCGTGAAGCCGCCTCTCCAGGTCAGCGCGGTCAATGCCGAGGTCACTGCAGAGCGCATCCAGCGAGGGATAGGCGTCGCGCAGCTTCATGTTGACGAAGCTGTAGAGCATAAACGGATCCGAGGGCAGAGTCTCCATACCTTTTATTTTTTCTTTTTGTCAGCGTTCGAGTAAGGCACGAGCTTGAAGCCGACGTAGATATTGTCATAGCTCTTCAGCAGTGCGGAGGCCTGCTGCGCCATCTGCAGCTTCGACGCGGAAGCTATGCCGCTGACTATGGTCTGCAGGCGTGTGGTGTTGAACATTATGCTCAGGCCCGACGGCGATTTGGAGATGTATGTCTCCACATTGCCTATGGACGTGGCGCCGAACGTATTGAAATGGAAACGGAAATTGCCGCTTTTGTCTTTCTCAATCGTACCGTTGACAGAAAGCTTCTTCATCTTCATATTGAAAGTCCCGTCGGTGTTGATTGTGAATATAGCGCCTGTCAGGCCATACTTCGTATAATACGGGTCAAGCTGTGTCTCCAGCATTGCTGCTCCAGCCACAGCCGTAGCCTTGCCGAAAGCATCCTCCGACTTGGCCGAAACGGCGGAACCGGCAACCTGCCAGGTACCGGCCAAATCCTTGATGTCAATCTTAGTAGTCGAAAAGACACCGTCTATGACATTGGTAATGACAGAAGGGTCACTTATGGTCTCGCCGGCCTTTCTGAGCAAAGACTGAAGATCCCATGCGGCCGCCGATGCGGGCGCCAGGGCCGCGAAAGCGGCCACACACACTGTTATAAAGCTCTTTTTCATTGTATGGTTGCAGTCTGCGCCGCTGCCTCACGCTCGTGATGCAGTTCGCGGTCTATGGTTTCAAATATGGAATTGTTGCTCACAAACTCAGGCACCAGAGCCTTCATGGTCATTACCATATCGTGGATATTTCCCTCGCCGGCAAGACGTATCAGCGATTCGATATGCGGCGAGATGGCATTGAAGTTGTATTCACGTACCTTGGCAATCATAATCTTCTTATTGCCGGTAGGGATTGTCTTCTCCTTATCATTCAGCAGCTCCTCATACAGTTTCTCGCCCGGACGCAGGCCGGTCTCCACAATCTGTATGTCCTTCTCTGGCTTGAGTCCGGCAAGCATTATCATGCGGGTTGCGAGATCGTAGATTTTGACCGGCTTGCCCATGTCAAACAGAAATATCTCGCCGCCGTGTCCCATACATCCGGCTTCCAGCACCAGCGAGCAGGCTTCCTGGATAGTCATGAAGTACCGTATGATGTCCCGATGCGTAACAGTTATCGGTCCGCCGTTCTCGATCTGGCGCCGGAATATAGGTATTACCGAGCCGTTCGAGCCGAGTACATTGCCGAAGCGCGTAGTGATGAATTGCGGCAGATGGTGTCCGGTCCGTTCATGCGCTGAATGGAAGAACAGACTCTGTACATAAATCTCGGCGATGCGCTTGGAGGCTCCCATGATATTGGTGGGATTCACAGCCTTGTCCGTAGAAATCATGACAAACTTACGCACGCCGTAAGCGAGCGCAAGATCAGCCAGATTCTTTGTACCCATCACGTTGGTCAGAATCGCTTCCGACGGATTGCGCTCCATCATGGGCACATGCTTGTAGGCGGCGGCATGGAAGACGTATGCCGGCCTATATTCGACAAACAGACGCTCAAGGCGGCTACGGTTCTGGACGTCGGCCACATACAGCACAATCTTGATATCCGGAAATTTCTCCTCCATCTCAAGCTGCATGTCGTGCATAGGGGTCTCGGCCTGGTCCAGCAGCACTATGCGGGCGGCTCCGAAAGCGGCTACCTGCCGCACAATCTCGCTGCCTATGGAGCCGGCGGCTCCGGTAATCAGCACGGTCGAATCCTGAATCATATCCTGAATCAGAGGATTGTCGTTCTTTATCACGGGACGGCCCAGCAGATCCTCTATCTTGATAGCATTCACATGAGCGGAAATATTGGGGGCCGATGTCTCGGCGTTAAGATCCACCTCGTCAATCTGATTGAGCATCTTCAGCTTGATGCCGGCATTGATGAAATGTTCGGCCAGCTCATTGCGCATCTGCTCCATCTGTGTCTGAAGAAAGATAAGCGTATCGGTGTTATATTTCGCAAAAATCTCCGGCAGTCGCTCCGCATCGAACGGCACCACGGGAAGTCCGCCTATCTTGCTTTCGCCGAGCGCGCTGTTCAGCGACAACATAGCCACAGGTGTAAAATGGCCGCCGGCCTCATTCTTCAACGTCGCGGCGAGCGAAAGGGCGTTGATAGTGGATCCGAGGACTATGACCGGCTCGCGGCTTGTAGAAATAGCCACAAGCTGTTCGTAAAAATATTTGACCAGAACGCGCAACGACATCATCAGACTCATGGAGACGGTACCCACCAGCAACAGAGGCAGAATACCTATCAGCAGCCTGTGGTCACTGGCAATAGCCGAGTAGACAATGCTTACGAGACACACAGTGGCGCATGACAGCAAGACGCACCAGAAAGTCTTCATCAAGTCATACGGCACCGACAGACGCAATATGCAGCGATAAGTGCCGGTCAACAGGTTCATTATGGCGAAACTTCCCAGCAGCAAACAGTAGCCGATCTGACGCAAAGCAGGATTCGCGCCGAAGTATCCCGGAGGAAAGACAAAAATCAAAAGACTTACCAACGCTATGATGAGCATATCAATGGAAAAAATCACCCATCGCGGTGTCGGAGCGGCCTGCAACAGTTTGACCAGGCGAGTATCAGAAATCTTTTCAAGTATGCTGTAGTTCATAAAATGAATGTGTATAATGCGTTAAAACTCGGGAAATATAAAAAACAAATAATAAGGCTACTCCCGGATTCGATCCCTTGACAAACCGAAAAAGTCGGCGAATCAATACTGTGGGAATATGATTTGCCGCGAAAATTGCGGTGCAAAGTTAACAAAAAATTTGCAGATTACAATATACTTTAGTAACTTTGCGATATTTTTAAGTAGAATATCTACTGTCTTAATGTGTGTATCTAACTTAGTTTCCCAGCCTCAACATTGTATTGCCGGACGGGATTCTTATCAATATCCAACTAATATGCAACGCTTATCAGCATTATCTTCATTGAGCGCAGGGCTGCTTCTGCTGTTGGGTGCGTGTGCTTCCGACACTCCCGACCCCATAGGGGGAGCCAAAGGCTGCCTCGTCGCGCGAGTGAAGACAGACGCGACTGTGCATGACGCAGTGCCTTTGACCAAAAGCGGCGCCGCCACAAAGGTGCCGGACTCCGATGAACTCAGCCTCGCGCTTACGAAAGCCGACGGCACTTTTGCCGACAAATGGTCTTCGGTGTCGGAATTCCCTGTCGACAGGCAATTCGCCATCGGCGCCTACACGCTTGAAGCCGCTTACGGCACTCCTGAGTCGGAAGGCTTCGACGCTCCCTACTTCTACGGCGTGGCCGACGTCCACATAATCGAGGGCGAGACCACTGAAGCGACTGTGACAGCCAAGCTCGCCAACACGATGGTCAGCATGGACTACACCGAAGCTTTCAAATCCTTCTTTAAAGAATACTCCGGACAACTGCACGCCGCAGGCGGCGACTACATAGAGATGGCCGCCGACGAGACGCGTCCCGCATATTTGCGTACGGGCAACGTGACTGTCACGCTATCTATAGTCAAGCAAAACGGCCTGTCGGCCACCGTCGAGGCTGCATCTTTCGAGGCTCTGCCGCAGCACCACTACCACCTGACGCTCGACGTGAACAATGGCGAGACGGGAGAGGGCGCCCTGGTCGTAAGATTCGATGACTCAGTGGTGCAGGAAGATGTGGAAATAGATATGTCTGACTCTTTCCTGCTGGCTCCGGCTCCGAGCGTAAACGCCAAGGGCTTCACAGACGGCCAGACACTTGACATAATGGAGGGCACGCGTCCGGAGCAGGCCGCTTTCGTAGGCGTGGTGCCGGGCATCATCAAGAGCGCCACGCTGACCACCCAGAGCGCCGAGCTGCTGGCCAAAGGCTTTCCCGCCGAAATAGACCTGATGCAGGCGACTCCCGAACAGAAGACTCTGCTCACATCGCTGGGACTGAAAGTTACCGGTCTGTGGGGCAACAGTCCCGACAAGATGGCCATCATAGACATGGCTGACGTAATCTCTACGCTCGCGCAAAGCGGAGAGACGAGCTTCGCCCTGGTCATGAAAGACAAACTGGGCAAAGTAAATCTGCCTGTGACCCTCAACGTCAACACGCAGGCAGTCAACATGAATGTGACGGAGATTCCCTCCATATATATAGATGAGACAGCTGCATCGCTTACAGTATCTTATCCCGGCGAGAACTTCATCGACAACGTGCAGCTGGAGACACAAAACGCCGCCGGAGACTGGGTAAAGACTGCTTTCACATCGTCGGCCGCCGGCACAAATGCCTACAGGCTGGCGTTCCAGGTACCGTCTGCCTATCGTGACATCCCCGTCCGTCTGCTGTTCAACGGCCGCGTGAAAGCCAACGCCACTCTGCACAAGAAAGGTGTCATCCCGACTGTAGACAATCTGGATGTCTACGCCCATCGCGCTACCGTCTCGCTGGAGAAGAACATATCCACCTCTGCTTCCGACATAGCTTTCTTCTATGAGACCGGCACCGGCACATGGACCAAAGCCACTTCCGTCAGCTTCGACGCCTCCGGCAAGACGGCTACTGTCAGCGGTCTGCCCGCAGGCACGGCTGTCACTCTCAAGGCCAGCGACAACGGCCAGCTCGACGGCTGCTACAAGGCTGTAAGCTTCACTACCGAAAAGGAGCTGATTCTGCCCAACAACAAAATGGACGAATGGTACGAGAACAAAGCCGGCAGCTATTACAGCGTATTCTGGCCCGGCGCAAGCGCTGATGCCGCAGTATGGGGCACCAACAACCCGATGACCACAAGCCAAGGTGTAGATACCGGTTACTGCCGTAAATCCGGTACCCAGCAGTCTACTGACGCCCGCTCCGGATCAGCGGCGAAAATTACCTCTGTAGGATGGGGCGAGGGCAACACTGCATGGCGGAACAGCATAGAAGGAAGCGCCAAGTGCAAATACCGCGACGTGGGTCTGCTGCATCTCGGCCCGAGCCGCAGCGTAAGAGAAGACGCTCAGTATGACGAGAGCGGCATCGCCTTCGCATCGCGTCCGACTGCGCTGACATTCTATTGCAAATATTCGCCTTACAATTCTGAGGATTACGGTCAGGTAGTGGTCAAGCTCTACGATGCTTCCGGCCGTGTGATAGCCGACGGCTCCAAGAATCTTTCCGGCATGACCGACTATACGCAGGTATCAGTGCCTCTGTCATATAAGATAAAGGCCAAGGCTGCCAAAATATATGTCCGCTTCGTTTCTTCAGTGGAGTCGCGCTTCATGGAAAAGAAAGACGCCAACTTCAGCCATCCCAAAAGCATGGTCATAAGTCAGCTGGCCGGCTACGAGGGTTCATCGCTCTATATCGACGACATAGTATTAACCTATTAATCAAGCATAAAGTCAAGTTATGAAAAAGATATACGGGCTTTTCGCCCTTCTGATGACCGCCCTGATCACGCTGCCCTCGTGCAGCAAGGATGACCCGTTTCCCTGGAACACGGACACGGATCGCACAGGCTCGGTCAACTTCCGCAAGATGATGGTGGAAGTCAATTCGCAGGAGACCGAGGTTCGATCCTCGGCCGACGTAAGCGCTTTCCTTGTGGAGATTACCGATGACCTCGGAGTGTCTTATTACAACGGCACTTACGCCGAGCTGCCCGAAGTGCTTACCCTGCCTGTAGGAGACGCCTACACCGTGACGGTAAAATCTCCGGAGAATCCGGACGCGGACTGGGAGAAGCCCTATTATGAGGGCAAGCAGACTTTCTCCATCAAGGAGAACGACGTCACTTTCGTAGACCCGGTGGTATGCCGTCTGGCCAACATCAAGGTAACGGTGCGCTACACCGAGCAGCTCCGCAAAGTGATGGGCGACGACTGCACGGTCGAGGTAGTGGCCGGCGAGACCGGACGCATAGTCTTTACCAGAGACGAGAGCCGCAGCGCGAATTTCCGTTACGTGGCCAATGGCGGCACATCGACTCTGGTAGCTACCTTCCACGGCACTGTGGAGGACAACGTGGAAGACAACTTCCGCACCTACACCGACGTAGCCCCCGGCAACCACTACATCATCACTTACTCGCTCCACTCGCCCGACGGCCCCGTGCCTGACCAGGCCGGCAAGCTCACTCCCGGCGTCTACGTGGACGCCACTGTCGTGGAGGAGAACATGAACATCAACGTGGACGTGGACGACGATATCCTCGCTGACGACAAGCGTCCCTCAGAGGGAGGCGGCGACGATCCCAACCCGCCGACACCGGGCGAAGGCCCCACGGTAGTGGCCACCATCGACGGCACCACTGACTTCACTATGCCCTATATGGTACACGACGGCATGGAGGTTAAGGTAAAGGTGGACAGCAAGGCCGACGGCGGCATCAAGGTCTTCACTGTCGACATCGACTCCGATACCCTGGACGAATCCACCCTGGGCGACGTAGGGCTGGTCAAGCACCTTGACCTGGTCAATCCGGGCGAATTCGCCGACAAGCTCTCCGGCATGGGCTTCCCCATCAACGTAGGAGGCATGACCGACATACCGCAGTTCGACATCTCCGACCTCGTGCCGCTGCTCAATCTGCTGGGCGATCCGGGTGTCACATACAATCATAAATTCATCCTGACTGTAGGCGACGCCGACGGCACCACTGTCTACACTCTTCACTTCACATCTAAAAAGTAAGCGGCCATGAATACGAGAAACATATTAAGCCTCATGGCAGCAGGACTGCTCGGCGCAGCCTCTCTTGCCTCCTGTGTCAGCGACGAGCCTTACGGCTCTGGCCAGGGCGAGCTGCGCATGAAGATGGTGGTAAACTCCACACTGACCCGCAGCGGCGAGAATCTGACCGACCAGGAGCTGGCCGACAAATGCATAGTTTATGTCTCAGGCTCCAAGGGCCTGCTCTACAAGTACGAAGGAGTCGACAACCTGCCCGCCTCGCTCTTTCTGAAAAGCGGTTCATACGTGGCCGAGGCATGGACCGGCGACAGCGTCAGCGCTTCGTTCGACAAGAAATTCTACCGCGGCTACGAGCCTTTTGAGATCAAGAGCAACGAGACCAGCAATGTGGTGATCAACTGCCGCATTGCCAACGTCGTGACATCGGTAAGCCTCACTCCCGAGGTGGCTGCCGCAGTCAAGGATTACAAGGTCACTGTCGGCCACTCCAAGGCCACACTCGACTTCACGCCTGAAAACGCCACGGAACACGGCTACTTCATGATGCCTAATTCCGACACCAACCTGACCTACACCATCACGGGCACGCTGGTCAACGGCGAGGCGTTTACGAAGACAGGCACCATCTGGAACGTGCAACGCGCCCACGAATACACGCTCAACATCGGCTACAACGGCAGCGCCTCGCAGCCCTTCGGCGGCGCGTTCATCACGGTTACCATCGATGACACTGAGCTTGTAATCGAAGACAATGTGGTCATCAGCGGCGCGCCCGTATTCAGCGGCGTGGGCTTCGACATCAATTCTCCGCTGCTGGCTGAACCGGGCAAGTTTGAGCGTCGCAGCATATATGTGCAGGCGCTGAAGGACTTCCGTTCGCTCTCCGTACATGCCGACAATCCCGAGGTATTCGGTCTGCCGGCCTCCGACGTGGAATTTGTAGGCCTGCCCGACGCTGATATACAGAGCTGGCGCGAGGCCGGTATCTCATGCACCACGGAAATGGCCGAAAACGGCTCCTATGCGGCTCGCTTCTTCCTGGAAAGCGCGATGCTCAACAAGCTGCCCAAGGGCGTCTACACGCTGAAGTTTATCGCCGTAGACGGCAATGCCAAGAAGCGCGAGCGCACACTGAACATTACGGTAGACGACGCCGGCGTGATTCTTGTGGAGTCTCCCTGGTATGACATCTACGCCCACCGCGCGACCATCTACGCCACCGTGGCCAATCCGGCCATGACCAACCCCGGCTTCCAGTACCGCGAGGCCGGCTCCGCCGGAGAATGGACCAAAGTCAATGTCACAGCCGACGGCGCCAACCTGACAGCTACGCTGACCGGCCTGAAATCGGGCACACGCTACGAATATCAAGCCATAGCCGATGGATATGTCAACCCCTCTTCCATGTACTTCACGACCGAGACACCGTTTACACTGCCCAACGGCGGCTTCGAAAGCTGGTCCACCGGTTCCGACAAAGCGCTGATTCCTTCGGCTTCCGGCACCGTCGAGTTCTGGGATTCGGGCAACCACGGCTCCATCACGCTCAACAAGAACGTGACGGTCAACGCCACTGACCTGTTCCACGGCGGCTCCACCTCGGCAAAACTCCAGAGCCAGTACGTGGGCTTCTCATTCGCTGGCAAATTTGCCGCAGGCAACATATTTACCGGAGCCTTCAAAGGCACTGAGAACACCTACTACGGCATTCTCGACTTCGGCCGCGAGTACAATGGCTCGCGCCCCGTCAAGCTGCGCGGCTACGCATACTATCATCCCGGCACAGTGGACTACAGCGAGAGCGACTCCTACCACCCCTCCATCGTCAAGGGCTCCAAAGACCAGGGCATAGTCTACATAGCCCTCATGTCGCAGAGCATAGAGATGCACACCAAGACGCCCTCGACGCTGTTCGATGCCAACGCCGGCTACGTGCTGGCCTACGGTCAGCTGCTTATGAGCGAGGACTACGGCTCGTCGTCGGCCATGCGCGAATTTGAGATCACGCTCGAATACCGCGACGCCGCCCGCCTGAAGAAAGCCAGCCACATCCTCATCGTAGGCTCGGCCAGCCGCTATGGCGACTACTACACCGGCTCGACAGAGTCGGTACTCTATCTCGACGACCTTGAACTGGTCTACTGACGCATCCCCCTTTTCTCCGGGTCGCCCTGAACGGCGGCCCGGAGCCAAATCAGCCTCTATACCAGGCTATATCTGACTGACTAATGAAAAAATTATCGACACTCATCGTCACGATGCTTCTGGCCGGATGCCTCGTGCCGCTGATGGCGCAGACCGCCGCGCCCAAGCCGGACGAAGACGCCGATTCCATTCCGCACTTCAAGCGTAAGATCGAGTCTACGGTATTCATTCCGAAAGGGCAGTGGGCAGCCGGAATAAGCGTCAACTACTCGCAGACCAATCAGAGCAAATATCAGTTTATAATCGTGGAAAATCTGTCGGGCGACACTTATTCGTTCAAGGTAAGTCCGATGGTATGCTACTTTGTAAAAGACGACATGGGTCTGGGCGGCCGCTTCTCTTACTCCCGCTCTCTGACCAAACTGGAGAATGCCGACATCGTACTCGACTCCGAGACAGACTATGACGTCACCAACCTCTACCGGCTGTCACATAACTATTCGGTCACGGCTATCATGCGCAACTACTTCTCGCTTGGCAAGAGCAAGCGCTTCGGATTCTTCAACGAGGTGCAGCTTGAGATGGGCGGAGGCCAAAGCAAACTGATGAAAGGCAAAAGCGCCGATCTGACAGGCGCATACGAGACAAATTTCCACCTGAACGTCGGCCTGGCGCCGGGCATGGTGATGTTTCTCAACAACTACGCGGCTATGGAAGTCAACGTCGGCGTGCTCGGCTTCGGCATGACCAAGACCAAGCAAATCAACGACCGCATCTACGAGAGCAAGCGCAACAGCCAGAACGCCAACTTCCGTATCAATCTGTTCTCCATAACATTCGGCATGACATTCTTCCTGTAAACCATACGGCACATGAAAAAGTATCTGATTTCCTTACTGTTTACTGCATGGGCCGCTATCTTTACCGCCCATGCCGCGCAACCTGAGACACAATCCCGCGCCGCCGCTCTCGACACGGTCTATATCGATGCCCCGGCCAAGCCCGAAGGGGGGCGGTATATCTGGGTGCCCGACTCCATGTCGCGCGACGTGCGCGACCTGCTTCGCGGCCGGGTGGAGACGATAGAGAAAGTCCCCGCTCCCGAGCGTGACCTCGTAGTGGTCAACGGCGACACCATCAGCCAGGTCCTCAAAGACCGCAATCTCGGACGCTATGACCGCGGACTGAGCAACTTCCTGTTCATCCCCAAAGGGGCATGGCAGTTCGGCGTCACGGCCTCCTACGGCAAATTCAAGACCGAAGACCTGCAGATGCTCGACCTGGTCAGCGACCTCGATCTCGACATATCGGCCTTCTCCATCAAGCCGTACGTAAGTTACTTCATCCGCCACAATCTGAGTGTCGGCATGCGTTTCGGCTACACCAATTCCAAAGCGAACATCCACAGCCTCGATGTAGACTTCGACGAAGACCTCAACTTCTCGCTCGACAATGTCTATTACAACAACGAGAGCTATACCGCCGCTGTCTTCGTGCGCCAGTATTACGGCCTGGGGCGTCAGGGCCGCTTCGGTATCTTCAATGAGATGGAGCTGGCCTTCTCGTCGGGCAACGCCGACTTCCACCGCACCTACGACAGCCGTCCCAAGACCACCCACTCCACATATATGGACGCACGCCTGAATTTCTCGCCGGGCCTGTGCGTCTTTATCATGGACAACGTCTCCTTCAACATCTCGCTGGGTGTATTCGGCTTCTACCTGCGCAACGAAAAGCAGCGCACCGCGATGGATTCTCCGGAAGACGCCGAGCTGTATCCCGATGAGACAGGTTCGCGCTTCACTTCGGGAGCAAATTTCAGATTCAATATCTTCAACATTAATTTCGGACTCGGCATACATTTCTGACATGATACGCTTCAGACCCGCATACATAGCTCTGCTTCTTATCCCGGCCCTGACATTGCTGCAGGGCTGCATTGACAACGACATACCCTATCCTCGCATACAGCAGGACATAATCTCTCTGGCTGTCGCCGGCGAGTCAGCCGCGGCCTCCATCGACAACAAGAACCTGCGGGCCACGGTCTATCTCGGCGAGCAGACCGATCCGCACAAGGTGCGGTTTACGGACTACGCTTACACCGAGGGCGCCCGTTCATCCGTCGACCTGCTCGGCAACACCTACAACCTGACCTCTCCGCTCAAGGTAACGCTGTCGCTCTATCAGGACTACGTCTGGACCATCACGGCCGAACAGCAGATAGAGCGGTACTTTACGGTGCTGGGGCAGATAGGCCCCACGGCTATCGATGTGGCCGGACGCCGCGTGGTGCTGTACGTGCCGGACTCTTTCGACCTGCACGACCTCACGATAGAATCCGTCAAGCTCGGGCCAAAGGACAATACCGTCATGGCGCCGGATCTCTCCGCCGGCACCCGTTTCGACGGCTCGTCGCCTGTCAAGGTGCGCCTTACCGTCTTCGGAGAGACTGAAGACTGGACTATATACGTAGACCAGACCAAGGCGCTGGTAACCACCACCGCCGCCGACGCCTGGGTCAACGTGATATGGGCCTACGGAGCCGGTCCGGCCGACGCCGTCAACGGTTTCCAGTACCGGCAGGCCTCCGCCACCGAGTGGACCGATGTCCCTGCGTCGCTCATCCAGAGCGACGGCGGCAGCTTCAAGGCCGCCATCCCCCATCTGCTGCCGCTGACAGAATACGTAGTGCGCGCCGTCTCGGACGACAATATCGGCAACGAGATAACCGTGCGCACCGGAGTGGGCGCGCCCCTGCCCGATGCGTCGTTTGACCAATGGTGGCTCGACGGCAAGGTATGGTGCCCCTGGGCCGAGGGCGGCGTCTCCTGGTGGGACACCGGCAACACGGGAGCCTCAACACTCGGACAGAGCAACGTCACTCCATCGGACAATACTCCCAACGGCACCGGCAAGTCAGCCAAGCTCGAGACGCGCTTCGTAGGCATCGGGGCGATAGGCAAACTCGCCGCCGGCTCCATATATGCGGGCACATTTGTGAAGGTCGACGGCACCAACGGCATACTCGACTTCGGCCGGCCCTGGCAGGCGCGCCCTACGCGTCTGCGCGGATACTATAATTATACGCCGGCTATCATAAATTATGCTTCCTCGGAATTCCAGCACCTGCTCAACCGTCCGGATTCATGCCAGATATGGGTAGCTCTTACGGATATGGACGCGCCGTGCCAGATACGCACCAACCCCAAGAACCGCCAGCTCTTCGACAAGAACGCTCCGGGCGTGATAGCTTACGGCGAACTGGTGCGCGGTTCCGACACGGGCGGATGGCAGGAGCTGCAGGTGGATTTCAAGTATAACTCTACGTCGCGCGTGCCAAAGTATCTGCTTGTAGTGGCGGCCGCATCCAAATACGGCGACTACTTCACGGGCGGCACCGGCTCCACGCTCTATATCGACGATCTGTCGCTTGACTATGACTACTGATGACTGACACAATGAACGACAACCGTTTTTCCTGGAGAGCCCGCGCCCGCAGTTTCCGCTACGCCTGGGCCGGCATACGCGCTCTGATTGCCGGCGAACACAATGCCCGCATCCACTGTGTGGCGGCGGCGGCGGTCATAGCCGCCGGCTTCGCGCTCGGCATAAGCGCGGCGGAATGGGTGGCGGTGGCGCTGTGCATAGGCGGCGTGCTGATGGCCGAAGGCTTCAATTCGGCTGTCGAGGCCCTGGCCGACAAAATCTGCACGACCCCTGATCCGCTGATAAAGCGGGCCAAGGACATAGCGGCCGGAGCGGTGCTGCTTTTCGTCATAGCTGCCGTCGCCGTAGGTCTGATTATCTTCATCCCCCGTATGCTCGCCATTACAGGATTATGAGAAAGTTATTGCTGTCAATCATCATCGCTACGCTGACCGCCGGAGCCTCTTACGCGCAAACGCCGCTTCGGGCTGCCTCCGACGGACCGATAGAAATCTCCGGAAGCCGCAAAGGCGTCCGCACCTCCACCGACATCACTCTCGGCATCATGGCTGCCTCCACGCTGACTCTGGCTCTGGTAAAGCAGGACTGGAAGGGTCTTGCGCTCGGCGCGGGAGAGTGCGCCGGCGTATTTGCCGTGACTTACGGTCTGAAGTATCTTGTCAAGAAGAAGCGTCCCGACGGCTCGGACAACCACTCTTTCCCCTCAGGCCACACCTCGCTGGCCTTTACCGACGCCTCCTTCATCATGCGCCGCTACGGCTGGAAATTCGGCGTGCCGGCCTACGCTCTGGCCGGTTACGTGGCCTGGGGACGCTGCTACGCCAAGAAACACGACTTCTGGGATGTGGCGGCCGGAGCTGCCATAGGCTCGGCGGTAGGACTGCTCTGCACCACCCCATTCGCCCGCGAACACGACCTGAAGATAGCCCCACAGGTCATCCCTGACCCCGCCGGCAACTCCTTCATATCCTTCGGCGTAGGCGGCTCCATGACTTTCTGACAGGCCGCATCCTGTCAGACTCCGCTCTCCCCGCGATTGAAAAAAAGCATCTATGAAGTTAATTTTACGTTACACAGTCTTTATCATCGGTCTTTACTTCCTCTCCCTCGGCATTGTCCTTATCGTAAAATCCTCGCTCGGCACCACGCCGATCTCCAGCATCAACTATGTGGTCACGCTCCACACCCCGATTACCCTCGGCGTAGCCACCTTTCTCATAAACGTATTGCTGATAGCCGGCCAATTCTGGCTCATACGCGGCTTCGGCACACGCAAAGACTATATGGAGATATTGCTGCAGCTTCCCCTCTCGCTGCTGTTCGCGCTGTTTATCGACATCAACATGGCTTTGTTCTCAGGCTTAGTGCCATCAGACTACGTGGCTGCGCTGTGCTGCCTGGCGCTCGGATGCGTCAGCCAGGCGACCGGAGTGGCGCTTGAGCTGAAGCCGGATGTAGCCATAATGAGCGGCGAAGGCTTCGTCAAGTACGCCGCCCGGCGCTACAGACGGGACTTCGGCAAACTCAAGGTGCTGTTTGACGTCACTCTGGTAAGCACGGCCATCCTCCTCTCGCTCTGCTGGTCAGGGCAGATAGAGGGTGTGCGCGAAGGCACCGTGGTGGCTGCGCTGGCCACCGGCTACATAGTCACTTTCCTCTCACGCCATGTCCTGACCCACGCCGCCCTGCGCCGCGTCGGGCGTATCTGCCACGCTGTCCGCTGACGGCTCCTCCGGAATCTCAAAGATAGAGAAATTCACGCTGCCGTATGCACGATGCTGTGAGAAATAAGGCAGCGCGCTGAAGTCGTAAGCCTTGGAGTGCTCCACCACTACGATGGCGCCCGGCTTAAGCATGGCGCTGCGCAGTATCAGCTCCGGAACCTCGGCAAAGCGCGGATGGTCATACGGCGGATCGGCGAAAATCATGTCAAACTTCTCACGGCATGTCTCCACAAACCGGAAGACATCCCCCTTGACTACGCGCAGGCCATCGGCATGCAGCTTATCCTTTACAGACCTGATGAAGTTGGTCTGCGTAGAGGCTTTCTCTACGGCGACGACCTCGCTGCAGCCCCGGCTCAGGAATTCCAGCGACATGGCTCCCGTGCCGGCAAACAGGTCCAGAGCCTTCTTGCCGTCGAAGTCCACCAGATTCTCCAACACATTGAATATGTTTTCACGCGCGAAGTCAGTAGTCGGACGCGCAGTGATATTGCGCGGCACATCGAAGCGTCGGCGGCCGTATTTTCCTCTTATTATCCTCATTTTATATCCTGTTTCATATACAACGCCTCGCACAACGATATTCCTTCGCGGAGCGGAGCAGCCAGCGAGGCGGGATACATCGTCAGCCTCACATAATTGATATAACGCCGCAGCATGGGCACCACCTCGTCGCGCAGCGCCTTGTCTCCGCTTACGGATATCTCTCCCTGCGCAGCGTCCAGGCCTAATGCACGCCAGGCATACAGCAGATAGTAGGCGGCATCGGCAGCCGTGGCGAAGCTCCAGGTGTTGGCAAGAAGCAGCCGGCCGTTTCTGAACGCCGCCACGTCAAGCCTGTCCGACTCCAGATGCACCCACATACGCTCGCCGCCCTCCGTACGCGCCCGGAGTGTGAAATAGTCCACAATTGGGCGCAGCGCATGGCTGACGCGCTCTGTCAGAAAAGTGCGCGAAAGGAAATCCCTTACCCCCTCAGGCGTGGAATACAGAGCCAGCGCCTCCCCCAGCGGCTCATGCCACACATCCTTACGCTCGGTGGCATCGGCCAGACTCAGAGTGTCATGCATCTTCTGAGAGTCTTCCTCCGGATAATCCTCCGGAGCCACGGTCAGCGTCATGGCCGGGCGTATCAGAATCGAGACATCGTAATCGTCGAGCAGCAGCGGATCCTCGTAGACAGCGTCCTCTATACATTTCAGAGTGTCGGCCGGCTCACACTCCCAGCGGCGCCGGCTGTAGTCGGCAAACCTTCCGCTGTTCCGGTCATAAAATGCGGCATGCAGCTCGCGCATACCTACCGTAAGCAGCAGCTGCCACACGCTGTGATCCGAAAAATCCATCGAAGTATCCCTCTTGCTCTCACTCATATTTCCATTGCTTTACTATATTTGGATGAAATATTAAATTCAAATATATGGGCATGAACCGAAATGTCGGCCGCATTAAGGTTCACAAATACGAAATTTATCTTTGTATTATATATCATGACAAGAGTCTTGAAGTGTATATTGATTTAATCATAAGCACTCTGCACAGATAAAAGTAATTGAGATATGTGCGGCATCAGCCTTTGAATACCGAGGAGCGGTGAAACTGCAAATATGATTGCCTTGCAGTGTCAAGTGGCAGAAGTTGAATAAATTGCCCATCCTTAACCCCGAGGCGTGCTTTGTTCATAGGTGAGATCCAGTTTGACAGGACGATTCGGCGATCTTCTGTAAATGTCATTAGCCCTCTGTCGAAAAGCTTGTCATATAAAGGAGATAGCATTAAACCGTTTTTCGGGTCAAGTCTTTCAATGTCATTAGCGACCGCCCATGGTTTAATATGACTGGCAATAAGCAACCGCTCATCGTTAATCATTGTTATCGGACAAAACGGACATTCAGATAGTAGCTTGTCTCGATAAATACCCTGGCCTTGACGAGCCTTGCGAATCTCCTTCTGACGTGAAGAAATTTTAGGCTCGGGAATTGGCATCTCCACACCCTTTTTCCCATATGTAAACACAAGGGCTTCTCTTTTATCGGAGATTGCTTCGAAGTCGGCAAAAAGTTTCCAATAATATAATGTGGCCCCCGAACTGTCAGTAAGCTGCATGACTGAAATATAGGAAACCAATGGGAGAGAAATTTCACGGATAAGCTGATAGCCGGGATCTTTGGAATTGACATAGCCGCGAGCGCCTTCTATTTGGTCTTGTGCAGTGACATTGAACTCAATAACTTCAGGAAGTTTCTCAATTTTCGCCACACGTTCTTTCCAAAGTCGGGGCATTACAGCAGCTCCACGATAATCCTGAGAGGGGTGCATGTATTCAGCATGAAGCGCGTTCATATAGGAAAGTAGGTCGCTTTTTAGCAAAAAGCATTTAGCGACAAATCCTTCGTTTCCGAAAAACGGATACATTATTGTTTTAGGAGCTATATAGAGTTTAGCTTCTCCGTTGCCTCCTCCGATTTTAGATGCCCTCATCACAAAGCAATCCGGTACTGTGATTGGAGAATTGAGGGTATCAACAAAGTTGAAATTATGACCTTCTATTTTCATGGTTAATGTTCTCCGTATTTTGTAATGTCAAGCTGTTTCAGCAGAGCTATAAGTACATCGACAACTATACTGTTCCCTGCCTGTTGATACATTGAAGTGTCTGAAACGACTATTTTGAAAGAATCCTTGAATCCCATAAGACGCAAACATTCGCGAGGCGTGAGTTTGCGGATACGACCCTTATGTGTCACATAGTTGTCTACTCCGGCACGGTGCATCTTGTGCATAGATTGCAGGAGCGGACGAGCAACATCAAGATCCGTTTCCGTAGATGTACGGAAATTCTTAGTGCCTGGAGTCAGAACGTAATTCTTGACCTTCTCCGATAGATAATATTTTTCCTCCACATCACGGACATCAAAGATAAATTCGTCCCAGCCTTCTTCGTATGGTTCATCTTGCATTGCAGGATGATAAACGAAATCACCGTGCCAGTTGAACTGCTGGTTCCTTTTTTGACAAAGAGCTACATCCCCGTTAATTTGCGTATAACATTTTATGTAATTTTTAGTGGAAGTAACGAATTTAACACCTTTTTCCCGCAAGAAATAGCGAGTCTGAATATAGTCTTCCAAAAAATCATACATTCTATATTCAAGTGGTATGGGATCTGGAAACTCAAACTCAGTAGGTTCACGGAATCCAATGCAAAAAATTCTTTCTCGATGCTGCGGTATGCCGTAATCCTTGCTATTAAGAACCTTGAAGAAAATATGATACCCGCAGTAATCTTCAAAAGTACGGCGAATTACTTCCCATGTATTGCCTTTATCGTGGTTAATGAGACCTTTTACATTTTCAAATATAAAAATTTTGGGTTCGCATTCTTTTACAACGCGTGCGAATTCACGGAAAAGCGTACCTCTTGTATCTTCAAAACCTTTACGCTTTCCGACCATTGAAAATGCCTGACATGGAGCTCCTCCGACAAATAAATCAACTTTACCTTTGAATGGTGTTGCATCAAAGTGGTGTATGTCAGAGTGCCACCGACTTTCATCAATATTGTAATTGGCGAAATACGATTTTTTGCATTTTTCGTCTATATCACCGGCAAAGACAATTTCAGTATTAAGACCTAACCGCTGAAAAGCGTGTTCGATAGCTCCAATACCGCTAAAAGAAGTAGCGAGTCTTATCCTCCTTTCCGGATGAGAAAACTGGCGTTCAGTCCAAATAGTCGCGTCTCCATAAAAAAGAGTAGCCTCAGCAGCAATACTTGTTCCCTCAGATATGTTATTTTGACTGTCCATCAAATCTTGTAGTCTAATATAAAAGTACGGTGCGTACACCACACACTTAAGTGCAAAATTACGAATTTATTTCGAGACTTTAGCTCTCGGATACAAAGATAATTTCAGTAATGAAAACGATTATTGGATTTCAAATTTACGAATAATTTCTGATGTTCCAATTACTGGCTGCCTAATTTTACGGCTGGAGAGCGAGGGGAATTTGCGCGGGACGGCTTTATTTCGTAATTTTGCGGCATGAGTGTTCAGACGTCGGAACTTTATGAGAAGGCTATCGCTCTGCTGCCCTACGAGCCTACCGGCCGACAGGACGAGCTACTGCAGGGTCTCTGCGATTTCGCCTTGTCACGCGGGCCACGCGACTGCATCGTGGTCCACGGCTATGCCGGCACCGGCAAGTCGTCACTGCTCGCGGCGCTGGTCAGAGCCATGACCGAATATAAGATGAAATGCGTCATGCTCGCCCCCACCGGCCGAGCCGCCAAAGTAATGGCCGGATACTCCTCGCTTCCCGCCTATACCATACACAAGCGTCTGTACCGGGGCTCGTCGGTCGACCCGGACAATACATCTTTCTTCTTAGCTCCCAACCGTGACCGCGACACTCTCTTTGTGGTTGACGAGGCTTCGATGATTCCCGGCCCCGACACTTCTCGGTTGCTCGACCATCTCATCCGCCATGTCTACAGCAGTCCCGGCTGCGCTATAGTTTTTGTGGGCGATACAGCCCAGCTTCCGCCGGTGGGCGAAGCCGAGAGCTACGCCATGAATCCGGAGCGGCTGGAGCAATACGGTCTGACACCATATATCTTTGAGCTGGACCAGCCGCTGCGTCAGGCCGCCCGCTCGGGCATACTTTACAATGCCACGCGCATACGCCGCCGCATGCTGCGCGACCCGCTGCCGCTGCCCCAGCTGTGGCAGAAGGGCTTCCGCGATGTACAGGTGGTCAGCAGCGAGTTTTTAGCGGAGCAGATAGCCGATTCGTACCGCAATGCCGGCCAGGAGCATACGGTGGTGGTGACACGCTCCAACTGGCGCGCCGGCGCCATCAACCGCGCCATACGCGGCATGGTGCTGTATGCCGAAGAAGACCTGCAGCGCGGCGAAAGACTCGTCATCTCCAAAAACAATTATTTCTGGACCTCACGTATCAAGGGGGCGCAGTTCATAGCCAACGGCGAGACGGCTGTGGTGCAGCGCGTAAGCGGACGTGAGGAACGCTACGGCCACCGGTGGGCCGATGTGGAGCTACTGCTCGCCGACTCAGGGGTGGAGCTGACAGCCAAACTGCTGCTCACGCCACTGGAAGCGGATACACCTTCGCTCACGTCGGAACAGATGTCGGCTCTGTATCATCAGGTGCTTGCCGAAAAGCGGGCGGAAGGCGTGGGCGCCGGCTCGGAACTGACAGCCATGCGCACTGACCCTTACCTCAACGCCCTCCAGGCCAAATACGGCTATTGCCTGACCTGCCACAAGGCTCAGGGCGGACAGTGGGAAGATGTCTACATCGACCTGGCCGGTATCCAGCCGGATATGCTCGCCACTCCGGATTTCTACCGCTGGCTCTATACGGCCCTTACCCGTGCCACTACGCGGCTGTACCTTATCAATCCCTCACTGGAGGTAATATGACGCCCTGACAGCTTTGTCCCGTTTTTATTCATACAACGTAATTAAAGGCTTCTCAGCCCTAAATACTAAAATTTATTAAAAAACCGAACATTTGCAATTTACACTGCGGATTATATAATTTTTTATATTAACTTTGCATCGCAGAAATCAAGAAAACAATTCTACAAACCAGGAATTATAAATCTATTATTGATAAATCTGTCCTGCAATCATACTGATTGCACTTTTCTCAAACCTGCGGCCATGCCGGAATTTCACACCGCATGACCTAAGATACAGACGATGCCGTATGCCGATTAAATACCTTTTTGCTGCAATGGCTGTATGTATGACTATATTTACAGCCGGAGCCGACACTCCCGCACATACTGCCGAAGAAACCCAGTATTTCAGACTGGGCGAGGCGGACATCACTCCGATTATTCCGCATCTCGACCGGCTGCGCATACTGATCGATTCCCTTCAGTCATCGGGCGAGCTGCGCAAAGTGAATGTGACCGGCAGCGCCTCGCCCGACGGCCCGGCCGGGCTAAACCGTGAGCTGGCCGCGCGCAGAGCCGCAAATGTGGCTGACTGGCTCATTGCCAACTCCTCCGTGCGCAAAGACCAGATTGCCACCGCTACCGTGGCCAATTCCTGGTCTGTAGTACGCCATCGGCTGGAAGACCCGGTCTTCGCACAGGCCGAGTCTCCATACAGGGAGCAAGTCATCCGCGCCATTGCCGACGGAGGCTCCCCCGACTCCGTGCAGACGCATCTGAAGGCGATCGACGGCCGGAAGGCCTGGCTATGGCTTGAGACATACGTACTGCCACGTCTGCGCTATACGAGAGTCACGGTAACCTGTCCGGACAAAGAGTACACCCGCACCCTCGCTGCCGACGATACGCCGCAACCGGAGCAATCCCCTTTACCCGGTTCCGAAGACACCTACGAAACAACAGAAATCACAGTGACCGCGACACAGGAGACTGTCACGACGTCCTCCGAAGATGAAGAATGGCGCCGGAAGCTATACATCAAGACCAACATTCCGGCCTGGGCCATGCTATGGACAAACATAGCTGTGGAAGCTGACATAGCGCCCCACTGGAGCTTCACTCTGCCCGTCTACTACTCCGGCTTCAATTACTTTACCGGCCACACCAAATTCCGCACCCTGACCCTGCAGCCGGAATTCCGCTATTGGCCCAAAGCCGACAACACCGGCTTCTTCGCCGGCGCGCATTTCGGACTCGGATGGTATAATGTGGCTTTCGGGGGCGACAAGCGTTACCAGGATCACAACCGCGACACTCCGGCCATTGGAGGCGGCATAGCTGTCGGCTACCGCTTCTATTTTTGCCGCGACCGCCGCTGGCAGATGGAAGCGTCCATAGGCGCCGGCATCTACCGGCTTGACTACGACGTGTTCCGCAACCATCACAACGGCCTGATCATCGACCGCCGCCAGCGTACTTTCTACGGCATCGACCAGGCTGCGTTCACGGTCAGCTACAGATTTGACCTCAAAAGGAAAGGGGGTAGCAGATGAAACGACTGTATCTTCTGACCATAGCCATAGCCACAGCTCTGCTTTCACTCACTTCGTGCGTACACGAGTGGCCCGAGCTGCCCGCCGCCCGCGACGTGCGCCTTACCGTACGCCACGAGCTGCCCTGGACTCTGTTTGACTTTCTGGTGCAGACACGCGGACGCGGAGACATTGGCTCGGTTGATGCCGTACGATACATCTTCGAGGTCTATCCGGCCGGCTCCACCGAGCGTCCCGTCAGCCGATTCACACTGACCCGCGACGACATGTCTCTGGCGGACTTTACCACAGACGTACCGCTGCCGCAAGGAGAATGGGACATATACGTATGGAGCGATTTCGCGGAGTCGGGCTCCGGGATGTCGCCATACTACGATGCATCGTCATTCAGCTCAGTCAAGGCACTCATGCCTTATCGCGGCGACACCTCGCTCAAAGACGCTTTCCAGGGCAAGTTCCATGCCTCGGTGCCGGCCACTACGGCCGAGACGGTAGATGTAGAGTGTGAGGTCACGCTGCGCCGGCCGCTGACAGCATACGCTTTCCTTTCAACAGATCTGCACGAATTCATAGACCAGGAGACACGGCGCAACGCTCCGGACTCCAATCCCGAAGACAGCCCCGGGATTCCGGGACTGATAGACTTCAACAGGTATCGGGCGCGATTTACCTACACCGGATATCTGCCCGTGGAATACAGCGTGCTGCGCAATCGTCCGGTCGACTCAGCCTCAGGTCTCAGTTTTGAAGGAGAGATTAAGGTCGTGAACAGCGACGAGGTACTCGTAGGCTTCGATTATTTCCTGATAAACGGCGCGGAGTCCACCATCAGCGTAGCTCTTGAGATTTTCGACGAGAAAGGCGCGCTCGTATCCTCCACTCCCTCTTTCATTATACCTGTGCAGCGCAACCGCGCCACCATTGTAAGAGGCGATTTCCTCACTTCACAGGCTCACGGAGGCATCGGGGTAAATCCCGACTTCGACGGGGAATTCAATATAGAAATCAGATAACTACTAATTTTAATTATTCATGAACAAATTATTTCTTTTCGGAGGAATCGCCGCAATGGCTCTCTCCGTAGCCTCCTGCTCAAGCGAGCTCGACCAGCCCGGCTCTGCCGACGGAAACGTGCATTTCCGCGTGCAGCTGCCCGCGCAGATGCGCACTCGCGCCTTCGCCGACGGCAAGACTGCCTCTACCCTTACCTATGCCGTGTACGAATCCGGCACCAAGAACCTGGTTACCCAGGGGGTGGACGCATACACGTTTGACCCCGAGACTCTGACCGCCGATGTAACTCTGCAGCTCGTCAACGGCAAGAAGTACGACATCGTATTCTGGGCCGACGCCCCAGGACAGAATTTCTACAAGTTCGAACCTTCCACTCAGGAAGTGACCGTAAGCTACACTTCCCTCTCAGGCAACGACGAGACGCGCGATGCCTTCTTCAAGTGTCAGACTTTCGACGTGACCGGCCCGATCAACGAGACTGTGGAGCTGCGGCGCCCCTTCGCGCAGGTTAACCTCGGAACAGACGACCTGCAGACCGACGCCGTGAAGCAGGCATACGCCGACGGCCTG
>JAGBIJ010000051.1 GCA_017935045.1 Muribaculaceae bacterium | reverse complement strand
GATTATACTTGACAAATACCCTGAGAACCCAAGTGAATACCTGCTTCCTGTCATACGCCGTCCCGGCTCCTGCGAACGCAGTGTCTATCGCAATACCAGCTACAACATCAATCGCAACCTCAAGTGTATAGCCGCCATGGCCGGCGTGACTGTACCGCTGACCCTCTACGTGGCCCGCCACAGCTGGGCCTCTGCCGCCAGATCAAAAGGCATCCCCTTGCCGGTCATATCCGAAGGCATGGGTCACAACAGCGAGTCGACCACCCGCATCTACCTCGCCAGCCTCGACACAGCAGACATAGACAGAGCCAATAACATAATAATCAACAGTTTGTAATCTACAGACTACGCCGTAAGTCCGATATACGACGCCTTGATCAGCCATCGGCGCATAGTAACCCCAGCGTATTTTACTATGCGCCGCCGGTTGACGCCGCAATGACACGAACTACAACTTAAAAAAAGCTGCAAGAAGCTGGAGATTAATTGCCTGCAATTTTACTGTAGAAAATAAAGAAAGCGGCTTAACTTAGTGATGTTCACTTTGTTAAGTCGCTTTGGGGTACCCGGGACAGGAGCGCAAGGCCCGGCGGGAGTCTGGTCAGAGGTCGGGAGCAAAGAGGGGATCCCAGGCGGGAAGCAGTGTCGGCTTCTGACGCAGAATCTTCAGAGTCTCGGCGGGAACGTATTTCTTGTCGACTACCAGACGGAACATGTATTCGTCAAACCAACGGTCGCTCATAATCAGGTGGCCGTCGTTGGCGCCGGGGCCCCAGCTGTTCTCCACCATCCATTTGCGGGGGTTGCCCTGCTCGTCAAGATCTACGGCCATCAGCGTCATGGCATGTGAGGAGGCCGAGGCATGGGTGCGTATGCGGTCTGCCTTGTCCATTGGGAAATCGGTATCGAAAAGATCGCCGTAGCTGTAGTTGTCTACATCCAGGTATCCGCGGTCACGGTCCAGGAATTTGCCGACATCACAGGAGAAATACATCATCGTGGAGTCCTTGATAGACTCTATGGCCATGGCCTTGATTTCCTCTATGGGCAGATTGATATATGTCCAGTTCTTGCCATCGTAGACGTGGCGGTCATAGTCTATCTCATACAGTTTGTGATAAGGACGCGAAGGGTCGTTCATCAGCATCACATAGCCGTCGCGCAGGTCGTTGCCCGCCATCTCGCGGTAGAACTCCTGCGGAGTGTAGGTGCGCGTGCTTACGGCTTTGCCATCCTTGTCGCGGCGCGTCCATGTGAATTGCATCGGCGGCTCGCCTAAGGTCATAGCAAGCATACGGTAAGCGGTCTGGAGCATCTTTTCTTTCTCCGAGGCAAGAGCCTTGGCCGAGGCGCCGTCGGCTTTCATGCGGCGCAGCTTCAGGCCGTACTCGCGCAGCTTGAGCGAGAGAAGGCGGTTGAGTCTGGATGTATTGTTGCTGGAGAATGTCTCCACCATCGCCGAGGCGGGTACGATACCGTACTTCATCAGATTGTCCGACAGACCTGTAAACTGCCCGCCGTCACTCAGGGGATGGGAGAAGAGCCAGTCTACGGTCTTGTCGTCCATAGGCTTGTCTGCGGTATCGATGATTCCCTGCAGAAACAGGTTGCACTTCTCCAGCTGGTCGAAAAAGAAATTGTAGTTTTGCGATAACTCGAGCTCCGGCAGATTCTGCGAAGCCATAATCTGCGAGCGCAGCACGTTGAGTCCGGTAAACAGCCAGCACCGGCCTGACTGCTTCTGATTGGTAATGCCCTTGCCCGGCACGCGGTGGGAGAAAGATGTGTCGAAGTCATTGAGGGCGCCGGCGTTCTGCGCGAGTTTGTCTATGTCCGTGCCATTCATGGCGTTACGCAGGGCTTTCTGCGCCCCGTCTGGCTTATAGGACTCTTTCAGGCGGCCGAGCATGGCCTGATCTATGCCGCCCTTGGTGTCGGCGGCTGCGGGCAGCGCGGCAAGGGCGAGCGCTGCGAAAGCTAAAGCGATTTTCGTTTTCATGATTTCATAGGTTGCAGGAGCGATTGACTGCCGCAACGGCAACCGACCGCACTGCAAAAGTACGAAAAAGTTTTCATAAATTTCTTCATCGAGACAATGTTTTTAAGAGGTGTCTTATTACGCTAAAAACAAGGCGCGGGATATGTTAAAAATGTTAAATCGTTTGTGAGCCTCGGAGTCAAAGAGTAATTTTGCCGCCAAAGGCGGTGCGGCTCTCGCCGCATAAGAGGGAAACGGGTGTGAATCCCGTACAGACCCGCTGCTGTGAATCTTCGTCAACGTATCTCTGCGATCCCATTGCCGCGCAAGCCGGTGAGAAGGGGGAGATACCAGAAGACAAGTCAGAAGACCTGCCGCCCCTTTCCAGCCCGACGGACGCTTACGAGGATTTGAGCGGAAGGGCGCGCGGCAGCCGGCGGCCACACGCCTGAATGTCCGTAGCCGTCTTCTGTACTTCGTGAGCCCCGCAGGCTCCATAACGACAAAACAAGTACAGATTCATATATGAAAAAACTTCTACATCTTTCCGCCGCACTCTCAGCCTGTACGTTATTAGGCTGCGGCGTGGCGCAGGCCAATTCGCCTTATATCTCCAAGGTCTATGATTTCCGTCCCGCTCCGGGTCAGTTTGTCAACGAGCTGCCCGAATACGAGCCGGGCGACACCCACGCCACAATGCTGCTCAAAGCGACGGAACAGATAGCCGGCGACCGGGCTCCCGGCATGATTTCGCTCGGCGCATACGGCGGCTATGTGGTCTTCGGATTCGACCATCCCGTAGTCAACAAAGCGGGCGAACGGGATTTCAAGATTTACGGCAACGCCCTGATTTCCGACCGCGACAACCGTGGCGGTTCCTCGGAGCCGGGCATCGTGATGGTCTCGGCCGACACCAACGGCAACGGACTGCCCGATGATCCCTGGTATGAGCTGGCCGGCAGCGAATACACCAAGGAGACTACGGTCAAGAACTACCGCCTGACATATTACGCGCCTGACCCGAGCCATGCAGCCGATCCGGATCCGGACGACAGATATGTGACTGACCGCACCTATATACGCTGGACTTCCAATGACGCCGGACAACCGGAAGGCTACGTGGCGCGCAACTCCTATCATCCACAGTCTTACTGGCCGCAGTGGATTGCCGATAAAACAATGGAATTCGAGGGCACCAAACTCGCCGACAACTATGTGGACATCAGCGGCGACGGCTCATACTTCGTATTGGTTTTCCATGATTGGGGCTATGCCGACAACCTTCCCAACAACGAGGACAAAGGCTTTGACATAGACTGGGCCGTGGACTCCGACGGCAAGCCGGCGAAGCTCGACAAGATAGACTTCGTTAAGGTGTACACCGGTGTCAACCAATGCTGCGGACGCCTGGGCGAGACGTCTACCGAAATAAGCGGCGCCGAAGACCTTCATCCCGACATTTCCGGCTCGGTTCAGACCGTAGGAGCCGACCGCGAGCTGCTGTTGCTTACTGCTTCGGACAACAACGGAATATCCGTACGCACCTCGGCCGAAGCCCTGGAGTACCGCGTCATCTCCGCCTCGGGCGCCAGTGTAGGCGCAGGCTGCCTGTACGCAGGCGAAAACCGCATCGACACATCAGCCCTTGCCCCCGGCATCTATCTGCTCCATACTTCCGCCGGAAGCCTGAAATTCATCCGCTGATTCCAGCCTCACTCTAATGAATCCCGGTAGCCCCTGTGTATCAAGCTATCGGGTTTAGTTGTATATGTGGGACACCGGCGCGTCAGAGGGCGGGTAGAAGCTGTATCTGCTCCATGATGGAGAGAGCCTGCTCAACGGTGGCTACACCGTCGATGACCATGGAGCGCTTGCCGTTTTTCTCGCGCAGGCGGCAGCGGCGGGTGTTGATCTGCATGTAGCGCAGCACGCGGCCGAAAGCCGGGCTGCGGTAGTAGGCCACGTTATCGTCGCCGACGAAGTACAGATACATGTTGCACTGCTTGAGCAGCAGCCGCTCTATGCCGAGCGCTTTGGCCACGCCGCGCAGAGGCACTATGCGTATCAGCTCCTCGCTTACAGCCGGTATGGGGCCGAAGCGGTCTCTGAGGCGTTCGCGGAAGCCCTCGATGTCCTGCTTGCGCTCCATGTTGTCCAGCTCCTGATACAGAGCTATTCTCTCCCCCTCCTGCGGCACATAGTCGGGGGGCAGAAGCAGCTCTAGATCGCTCTCCACGGTGCAGTCGGCCACAAATTGCTCAGTCTTGCCGCCGTGTTCGTCAGTAAAGGTGTCGGCAAACTCCTCTGTCTTCAGCTCCATGACAGACTCGGAGAGAATCTTCTGGTAAGTCTCGTAGCCCAGGTCGGCTATAAATCCGCTCTGCTCGGCTCCGAGCAGGTTGCCGGCGCCACGTATGTCCAGGTCCTGCATGGCGATATGGATACCTGAACCGAGATCGGAGAAGCTCTCTATGGCCTGAAGGCGGCGACGCGCCACAGCGGTCAGAGGCTTGCCGGGGGGAGTCAGCAGGTAGGCGAAAGCGCGGCGCGAGGAGCGGCCCACGCGGCCGCGCAACTGATGAAGCTCCGAGAGACCGAAGTTCTGGGCGTCGGCTATGATTATGGTGTTGACATTGGGCATGTCTATGCCGCTCTCGACTATGGTGGTGGAGAGAAGCACGTCGTACTCATGATCGGCGAAACCCACAATGGCGGCTTCCAGCTTCTCGGGAGGCATCTGGCCGTGAGCCTTTATTACCCTTATGCCGGGAGCCACGCGGCGGAGCATAGACTCCATGATGTCGAGCTGCTCGATGCGGTTGCAGATGAAGAATACCTGGCCGCCTCGGCTGATCTCGAAGTTCACAGCCTCGCTGACCAGATCGTCGTCCATCACAGAGACTGTAGTAAGGATGGGCTGGCGGTTGGCCGGCGGAGTGAGCAGGTTGCTCAGGTCTCTGGCTCCCATCAGCGAGAACTGCAAGGTGCGCGGAATGGGGGTCGCGCTCATGGTCAGCGTATCGACGTTGACTTTCAGCGACTTCAGCTTCTCCTTGACGGCGACGCCGAATTTCTGCTCCTCGTCTATGACGAGCAGTCCCAGGTCCTTGAATTTTACCCCCTTGCCGATAATCTTATGGGTACCTATAAGTATGTCTATTTTGCCGGCCTCCAGATCGGCCAGAATCTGCTTTACCTCCTTGGGCTTGCGGGCGCGGGAGATGAAGTCCACCCTTACGGGCAGATCGCGCAGGCGGTCGCGGAAAGTATGGTAATGCTGCATGGCGAGTACCGTAGTAGGCACGAGCACGGCGGTCTGCTTGCCGTCGACTGCGGCCTTGAAGGCAGCTCGGATGGCTATCTCCGTCTTGCCGAAGCCCACATCGCCGCATATCAGCCTGTCCATAGGGCGCGGCGACTCCATGTCGGCCTTTACGGCGGCGGTGGCCGTTACCTGATCCGGGGTATCTTCATATATAAATGAAGCCTCCAGTTCATGCTGGAGATACGAATCGGGCGAGAAAGCGAAGCCCTTTTCCTGACGGCGCGCGGCATAGAGACGTATCAGGTCGCGCGCTATGTCCTTCATCTTGGTCTTGGTGCGCTCCTTGATGCGGTTCCAGGCTCCGGTGCCTAACTTGTTGATTTTCGGGGGAACGCCCTCCTTGCCACGATACTTCGACAGCTTGTGCAGGGCGTGTATCGAACAGAAGATTATGTCGTCGCCGGCATATATGAGCTTTATCATCTCCTGCGGCCGTCCCGCCACATCGGTGCGCACCAGTCCGCCGAAGCGCCCCACGCCGTGGTCGATATGCACTATGTAGTCGCCCGTCTCTATCTGTCCTAATTCCTTGAGCGACAAGGCGAGCTTGCCGCCGCGAGCCCGCTCGCTGCGCAGATTGTATTTATGAAAACGGTCGAAAATCTGATGGTCAGTAAAGAAACAGCGGCGCGCCGGCTTGTCAATGAAGCCTTCGTGGAGGGTACGCATTACCGGAGTGAACGGTATGTCGTCGCCGCGCTCGGCGAAGATGGCCTTCAGACGCTCGCACTGGGCGGCCGAGTCGGAGAGTATGTAAATCCGGTAGCCGTCGGCGAGCAGACGCGCGAAAGACTCGGATATGATTTCAAAATTCTTGTGATACAAGGCCTGGGGCGAACAGCCGAAGTCCAGGCGCGGAGCATCGTCATCTCCTTTGGGCGACGCTCCCCAGACGGCTATACGCCTCCGCAGCAGACTGCTCTCAAAGACGTCGGCATCGACGGTATGGCCCATGGCATCTGTGTCTCCCTCGCCGCTCTGAAGCACAGCCTCCGAAATACTGCCTGAGGCTATCTCTCTGACGCGCGACAACAGAAAGGCCGGGTCGTGACAGAAAATCACAGCATCGTCATCCAGATAGTCAGTAAAGGGAATCTCGTGGCTGTCGCTGCCCATAGGCCCGACTATGCTCACACTCTCCAGCTTCTGCTCACTGAGCTGCGTCTCCACATTGAAGGTACGTATGGAGTCTATCTCGTCGTCGAAGAAATCGAGACGGTAAGGAAGCTCATGGGAATAGGAGAAGACGTCGAGTATGGAGCCTCGGCGTGAGAACTGTCCCGGCTCGTAGACATAATCGGCGCGCACGAATCCCAGCGCGAGCAGACGCTCGACTACATCGGTCATCAGCATGCGCCCCCCTTTTCGCAGGGACAGTGATGCGGAATCCAGATTCTCAGGCACCGGAACCCCTTCGGCCAGACCTTCGGGACACGACACCACGAATCGCACGGCTCCGTCGGCCATGGCTGCCACGGCCTCGGTACGCAAAATCTGCTGCGGGGGGTCGGGCTGACCATACTTTATGTCGCGTTTATAGCCTGACGGAAGTATGGCCACAGCCTCTTGTCCGAGTATCTGCACCAGATCATTGTACATGTATCCGGCAGCGTCCGGATCATCGGCCACCACAAGCGCCGGCTTCCGGCTCGCGGGCAATGTGGCCAGCAGCATTGCGGGAGCCGAGCCGGCCAGGCCGGCCAGCAGCAGCCGCCGGCGGCTGCGCGAGCGGAGAAGGCTCCGCAGCTGCCCTGCAGTATCCTTATCGGCAAAAAGGGAGCGAAGCTCCCCTATTTCCATCATGGGCGTATGCCGAGCTTCTCGCGCCCGGCCTTGTCTCTGAGCGTCTCGGCGGCCTTGATGACCGCCTCGTCACTCTTTATGTCGTGGATGATCTCGCCGCGTGTGTAGTAGTAGCGGCCAAGTATGTCATTGGCCAGATAGCGGCTTATGGTCTTGCGGTGAGTGTCCAGGTCCTGCTCCAGATTGTGGGTAAGGAGCTTGCGCATTACCTGGAACTCGGCCTTGGTCGAGTCATTCATATATCCCTCTGTCTCGGCAGTCTCCTCAAGCGACTTGAGCATATCCTCGCACACCTTGTCATACTTCAGCCGCGAGGGGTCTATGCTTTTCTTGAAATCGGCGTAAATCTCGTCGGTAATCTCAAACTCTGAGGCATCGGCTATCCGGGGATGCGAGGCGGCGAAGCGGGTGCCGAAATCGAAAATCCAGTTGTCGCGCACCAGATTGTAGACCAGGCGTGAAGGCTTCTCCCACTCTATCTTGATGTCCGGCTGCAGACCGCCGCCGTCGCGCACCTGACGGCCATGCAGCGTCTTATAGGTATTGCAGAGCGAGTCAGGAGTGGCGGCCACCGTGCCGTCGGGATTGCGGCGCGAATAGTCCAGAGCCTGAATCAGACGTCCCGAAGGAATATAGTACTTGGCTGTAGTAATCTTCAGCATGCCGTCGTCGGGCATGGGATATGTACTCTGCACCAATCCCTTGCCGAAGCTGCGGCTGCCTATCAGCACGCCTCGGTCCAGGTCCTGCATCGCTCCGGCTGTAATCTCTGATGCCGAAGCCGAACCGCCGTCTATCAGGACAGCCAGGGGCATATCGGGCAGTATCGGCTGCTTGGTGGTGCGGTAGGTCTTCTTTTCCTTCGGGTCCCGGCCTCTGGTGCTGAGGACCTCGGTACCCTTGGGCACGAAGAAATTCACTATCTCCACGGCGCTCTCGAGCAGGCCTCCGCCGTTGCCGCGCAAATCGAGGATTATGCCCTTGACGGCCGGATTGGCCTTGAACTCCTCAAGAGCTTTCTTTACTTCCTCCGGCGATTTCTCCATAAAGGATGTCAGCTTTATGTAGCCCATGTCGCCCTGAGTGACGCCGTAATAGGGCACGGACGGCAGATTGAGCTTGCCTCTCTTTATATCAAACGTCAGCACCGAGTCCGGTCCGGCATAGGGCCGCGCCACGCTTACCCTGACGGTGCTGCCGGCCGTGCCGCGCAGCAGCTCCGACACTCTTGCCGACGGAGCCTTGGCCACATCTATGGTGTCGATACGCAAAATGCGGTCGCCGCTGCGCAGCCCGGCCTGAGCCGCCGGCGAGCCCTCGTATGGGCCGGAGATATAGACCGAGCTGTCACGCTCCATGATATATGAGCCTATACCGCCGTACTCTCCCGTGGTCATTGTGCGGAAATCCTTGCGTTCCTCCGCCGTATAGTATTCTGTATAGGGATCAATCTCCGAAAGCAGCCCGGCTATGGCCGTGCCGAAAGCGCGCTCTACCGGGATAGTGTCCACGTAAGTGGTCTCGAGCTGACGCACTATGGTGTTGAATATATTGAGATTGCGGCCTACAGAATTGTCGTGGCTCTTATTTTTCGCGGCCCAGGCGCCCGTCGCCACCAAGAGGGCGGCGGCCAGGCCTGCGGCGGTTTTCTTGCAGTTCATAGTCAATACGTTGTTATCGGTGGGGATAATCCACAGTATAATGAAGTCCGCGGCTCTCCTTGCGCGCCATAGCCTGACGCATTATGAGATAAGCCACATTTATCATATTGCGAAGCTCGCACAGCGGACGGCTCGGCTTGCTTACTTTAAATAAACGCTCCGTTTCCTGATTAAGTATGTCCAGACGGCTCCAGGCACGTTGCAGACGCAGATCCGAGCGCACTATTCCAACGTAGTAGCCCATAATCTGGTTCACCTCCTTCATGCTCTGAGTAATAAGCACCATCTCCTCCGGATGAGCCGTGCCCTCGTCATTCCATTCCGGCACATCGGTGCGCAACTCATAATCGCCGATATGCGTCTGTGCGTGGCGCGCGGCAGCGTCGGCATACACCACGGCTTCAATCAGAGAGTTGGAAGCCAGGCGATTGCCGCCGTGAAGACCTGTACACGAACATTCACCTACAGCATACAGCCTCTTGATGCTGCTCTCTCCGTCTTTATTGACCTTGATGCCGCCGCACAGATAGTGAGCCGCCGGAGCCACCGGTATGTAATCCTTGGTTATGTCTATACCCAGTGACAGGCATTTTTCATAGATATTCGGGAAATGTCGCTTGGTCTGCTCCGCATCCTTGTGAGTCACGTCAAGAAAGACGTGGTCGCTGCCGGACGCCTTCATCTCCGAATCTATGGCGCGTGCCACTATGTCGCGCGGGGCAAGCGAAAGGCGCTCGTCATACTTCTGCATGAACTCCTGGCCATTGATGTCGCGCAGCACGGCTCCGTAGCCGCGCATCGCTTCTGTGATAAGGAACGAAGGCCTGTCGCCGGGATGATAGAGCGCGGTCGGATGGAACTGTATGAACTCCATATCCTCTACCGTACCCTTGGCGCGGTAGACCATGGCGATGCCGTCGCCGGTGGCTATAAGAGGGTTCGTAGTGGTCGTATAGACGGCACCCACGCCTCCGGTAGCCATAAGCGTCACGCGAGCCAGGAAAGTATCTACAGTCTCGGTCTTCTCGTCGAGTACGTATGCTCCGAAGCAGGTAATATCGGTGCTGCGCCTTGTCACTGTGCGGCCCAGATGATGCTGAGTGATGATTTCCACTGCCGTATGATGCTCGTAGATGTCGATATACGGATTATTCTTGACCTCGTCTACCAGCGATGTCTGAATCTCCGCCCCCGTATTGTCGGCATGATGCAATATGCGGAACTCCGAGTGTCCTCCTTCGCGGTGCAGATCAAACGCGCCTTTTTCGTTCTTGTCAAAGCAGACGCCGTGGTCTATCAGGAAGCGTATCTGCTCCGGCGCCCCCCGTACCACCTTCTCCACCGCACCGCGGTCTGACAACCAGTCGCCGGCTATCATAGTGTCATTGATATGCTTGTCGAAATTATCACACTCAAGGTCAGTGACACTCGCCACACCGCCCTGGGCCAGAAATGTATTGGCCTCCTCTATGTCTGTCTTGCATATCAGCGCGACGCGCGCATCGGGAGCCGCCACCTTCAGGGCGAAACTCATGCCGGCGATACCGGAACCTATTACCAGATAATCATACTGCCGTATCATATTTTCTTAGAGGGTGTTAAAAAAATAAACGTTAATTATGGGCCGAAAACGCAACTTGGATTCTGTCATGCAGTCCAGGAACTTTCGCCTAAATCATGCAAAGTTAATCAAAAATCCCGATACCTCGACTTAATAGTTCTACAAAATGCCACGGCTGACGCATCTTAATTTTTTACAACATCAAAACTTTTTAAGGCATACAAAAGGTAATCATTGTCCCATCCGGCTTTCTTCCGATGCCCTTTGACACCCATTGATGACACCTTTGCATTCTTGATGATGTTTAATCCGATACGGTTGAGCAGGGAAAAATTCTGGGCTGCATTGTCCTTCTGTTTACGTGATGCATCATCTCCGAAAGCGACATCAAGAGTCCAGTGGAGCTGGTTC
>JAGBIJ010000050.1 GCA_017935045.1 Muribaculaceae bacterium | reverse complement strand
CTTTTACCTTGCTGAAAATTTCGATATTCATAACTCTAAGTTACGAATTTTCAGCCATATTCGCAACAGAATTCAGCTTATTTCACAAAATCATGCAGTTTATTCACTTAATTTTGACTAAATCTCATGCGCCAGCCCTGGCAAATCATAGCAAACCATATAGCATGTTTGCTAAGATCCTCCTTAAATCCTTCCTGTCTACTATTATTGATAGTATCAAGAAAATCTCTTTTGTTCCTATTAAATTCCTCAACAGCCTGATTATATAGTGGGTCATTTTTATATTGTTCTGGGACTGTTGCCGAAGAGGAAATGTCATAGTCTTCAGGTTCAGTTCTTAAATCCCCATAGTGTTTCCAAATAATGCTCACGGGAAAAAATGCGCGTCGTCCTCCCGGGGACGGGTGCGGACGACGCGGTTTGTCGGGGTGTCGCTATAAAGCTGGTTATTTCACTATCTTGCGGCTCACGCTGCCGTCAGTGTAACGGATCAGATAGATGCCGGGAGCCGACATGTCGGCCACGCGCTGGCCTGCGGCAGTAAAGATTTCCTTCACTACGCGGTCGGCGACGCCGACTGCGTTCACAGAGCTGACAGCCGCTGTCTTGATCCGGATGGTCTTCTTCACACCGTGGCTGCTCAGAGTCAGTGTGCCTTCGTCAGCCTTCTCGGAAGTAGACTTGAGCAGCAGCTTGACATCGCCGTAGCGGGTGCCGGAGAAGCCGGCTGTCAGCCATGCGGGAGCGCCATCGAAATTGAGGTCACTCACACTGTAATAGGAGTCCAGAGGAAGCTCGGCACGGCCGTCCTCGCCGATTTCTACAGTCTCCTCGCCTTCAAGCCAGGGATAATAGGAGTCGAGCATGATGGCAAACGACTGGGCCTTGCCTGTATAATTTTTTACCGGGGTCTGCGACGTACGCACCTCTCCGCCCATGCTTATCTCTTTGTCTATCCATCCCAGAGCCATGCCGGCATAGTTGGACTCAGCGGACTGGAAAGGCGCGAAATACAGACCGCAGTCGCGGAAACCGCTGAAGCGCACTACGTAAGCGTCAAAGTCGGCATTGCTCACGACTACCGGCTCATCGAACTCGAAGCATACGGTCAGGAAGTCCTGCACGCCTTCGCCGGCCACTACCTTCACATCGGCGCCCATGCACGAGGCCGTGGCAATGGGTTGTGTCATGACACCTTCCTCGTCAAGAGGTATAATCTCCAGTTTGAACTCCTGATCGGGATAGATACCGTTGCCCTTGGCGTGTACCCATCCGCCCTTGATGACCATCGGAGCCTCGGGAGCCACATAATAGTTGAAGATACCTTCGAGATGCACATAATCGCCCTCCTCGTCGTCGCCATTGAAAGTATAGTCTGTCCAGTATTTGTCCACATTCTCGTTGTAGCCGAAAATCGGGCTGGATTTCTCGTCGTCGCCTACAGTGATGTCTATGCCGTCGGTGTTGATGTCGAAAGTGGCCATGCCGAAATTTACCAGTTCAGATTCATTGGTATCGGAATTCTTCAGAAGCATTTCCGGAACACCGCCGGCCTGGAAATAGTCAAGATATTTGTATGTTCCGGCAGTCGACTTGGGAGCGCTGGCCGTAAGTTCGGGCGAGGAATACAGGTTGTTGCGGGTGGAGAAATCGCTGGTATAGTCCGTATGATAAGTGAGCGTCAGCTCGTCGCCCTCGGCGCTGCCCTGCTCGTTGTCGGGTCCATGATATGCCCAGGAGTAGGAAGTGGCATCGGGATTGCCTTCCGAAAGATTATACCATGTCAGAGGAGTATAGACCGGCACAATGCCTACAGAGAAATTGATATTGCCTAAGTCGCGGTCCATTCCGTAGTAGAGTGTGGAGAACGGATAGCAATACTGGGCATTCAGACTCGGATAGCCTATCTGGATTTTGTCGAGGACACCGGAGTTGCCGTCAGCGCCGTAATACTCGAATGCGAACTTCACGTTCTTGCCGGCGAACTTGGAGACATCGACCGAGAAGGGCTCCAGGACGGTACCGAAGCCATACTGGGCCGCCTCCGTATACGACATGGATTTGTAGCGCTCCAGCTCGGCCATATCGAGCAGTGTCTCCCACGTATTGCCATCATCGGTAGAGGCAAGCACACGCAGTGTATAGGCTACGGTCTTCTCTCCTACCCAGTCCATAGTATCGAAATCCAGATTATCGAGGGAATACATATATACGGGGTCGACATTATAAAGGAAAGAGAGGGCCATGCCGTCGTCGATAGTGGAGACGGACGGCGTAATCAGGAGTTCATCAGCAGTCTGGTCAGTGTAGTTTACAAAGATAGAATAGTTGCCGTCCTGACCGGTCACATAAAGCTGCGTGGCGTCGCCTACCGTCCAGGGGCTGGACTCCTCTCCCTTGGACTGGATGGTCCAGCCCTGAGGCAGCCATGAAGAACCGGTGGCGCTTTCGAAGCTCTCGCTCAGTACAGTAGCCGAAGCGTCGGCACGCGAAGGAGCTGCGAACGGAGTGATGCGATTCTGCTCAAAAACCGGAGCCACTATCTGCTTTCTGCGCATATCCGAGCCTGGGGCACGCAGTACGAAGCTTTTGGCCTGTGCCGATATACGGGTGGATTTTTCTACATCCGGATGTGCCGAAGCCACTACAGATGTTCCGGGAGCGGACATCAGCTGTCTCGCGGGCGTCTGCGCCGACAGCGAGACGGCGGCGAACATAGCCGTTGTCAGGAAAAGTAAATTTTTAGTCATTAGCGTTGAATTTTGATGAATAAGCATCTATGTTATGATTTTTCAAAGTTAACCATTATTCCCCTGAAACAGCCGTCTCCGCCATATTTTAACATATTTTTAACATTCTTTATACACCGGCCTGTCTGGCATCTCACTGCCTGCATATTGAAAGGCGCGTCTGAATCACAAGATTCAGACGCGCCTGACTATATATTCTTAGGCCGCGCTTACATAAAGCCGCGCAGACAGACATCGGTAATCCAGATCCATAGCGGACACATGCCCATAAACAGGATGACAGACAACGTTAGCGACGAGGTGCCGGTGCCTACGTAGGTATCGTATTCGTCGGCGATGATGATACCGGAGAAGGCGGGGGGCAGGGCGTTGGCTACTACCAGCATCTTCAGGTTCAGAGGATCCATCTTGACCAGCAGTCCGACAATCAGGGTCAGAGCCGGCATCATTATCAGCTTGAGGATGGAGCCGAGGATGGCCTGCCAGTTGATGACTATCTTGACGGCGCTCAGCGTGATGCCGGCGCTGAAGACTGCCATGGAGGCGTTGGCCTTGGCTATAAGGTTGAACGAAGGGCTTGCCCAGTCAGGCCAGGGTATGCCGACCACCACCCATATCACGGCGAGGATAGGCGCCCAGGCTACAGGCTGCTCAAGGGCGTGGACCACTGGCTTCCACCACGGTTCCTTCTTGCCCGCCTGAGCCTCGTCGGAGGCATTGAGCAGAGACAGGCCTACCGGTATGCCCACGGCGTTGACCACGATACCGACTATGGCAACCACCAGAGCCACGCTCGGGTTCGTGCCGAAGATAGGCTCCAGTACGGCGAAACCCAGGAAGCCGATTGTCGGGGAGCCGCTTATCAACGCGGAGATAGCCGCATCGGCGCCGGTGTTCTTTTTGAAGCAATACTTATAGATAAAATAGACAGCCATGAAGCAGAACATGATGACTACGAGCGAGACGAGCGAAAGCTTGATATCCTTCACAAGCATCTCGCGGCTTGCCTGCACGATGGAGACAAACAGGGCGGCCGGCAACGCGTAGTCAAGCACTACTTTGTTGAACTTCTTGGAGTCCGCGCCATTGAATATCCCCTTTTTGCCTGAGATATATCCCGCAAGCATCACTACGATGATAGGGACAATGGCGTACAGTATAATATGACTGATATTCATAATCGAAACGTTTAATGATTGATAATATCTCAGACTGTGTAGTCAATCAGCGGCGTAGGATTGAGATATCCTATGTGACCGCTCTCCTTGCCGGAGTCATCGGCAAGCTGCACGTCGATGAGGCATGGTTTGCGCGAGGCGATGGCTTCGGTAAGAGCCTTGCCGAGCTCGTCGGGAGTGCTTACGTAGTAGGTCTGCGCGCCGAAGGCGTCGCCGAGCTTGTCGTAGCGGGCATGTATGTCGAGTGTGGTGGGAGCGGGGTCAGAGCCGCCTCCGGGATTTACGCCGATACCGTTGTAGATACCGCCGTTGTTGAAAATCACTACCGTACAGGGCAGATTGAAGCGGCAGATAGTACTGAAATCCATGCCTGAGAATCCGAAGGCGGAGTCACCCTCTATGGCCACTACGCTCCTGCCGGTAGCCGTGGCTGCTCCGATGGCGGACCCCATGCCCATGCCCATGATAGCCCAGGTGGCGCAGTCCACACGATGGCGCGGCAGCGACATGTCGACGGCATCGCGGGTATCGTCGAGAGTATTGGCGCCCTCGTTGACCAGGATTACATCGGGATTGGCCTCGAGTATGGGCTTGATAGCGCTAAGCGCTCCCCAGTGGGTCATGGGAGACAGCTTTGAGGCTTCAGCAAGGCGGGCGGCAAACTTGGCGTTGCCGGCTTTGGTATGAGCCTGCAACGCGGGTATCCAGCTCGGATCGGTCTGCATGCTCTTGCCTTTCATGGCTTCAAGCAGGGCATCGAGCGCGAGACCCATGTCGCCGACTACCGGAGCTGCCACCGGCGCGTTGCGGTCTATCTCACACGGCTCCACATCGACCTGTATAAACTTGCCCTGAGGATTCCATCTGCCCTTGCCGAAACTCAGCATCCAGTTCAGGCGGGCGCCGAGCACCAGCACTACGTCGGCTTGCTCCATAATCATGGAACGGCATGAGATGGCCGACAGCTCGCCGTCGTCAGGCATCAGGCCCTTGGCCATCGACATAGGCAGATAGGGTATCTTGTATGTCTCGATAAGCGTCTTGATTTTGTCGTCGATCTGCGCGTAGGCGGCGCCTTTGCCCAGCACTATGGCGGGGCGCCTGGCGGAAAGAAGCAACTCGGCGGCGCGGGTTACGGACTCGGCGTTGGGAGCTACAGGACTGTACAGGTCGACCGGAGAATAGAACAGTTTCTCGGCTTCGGAGGCATCCATTATCTCTGCCAGCGCCGGAGTGGTCATGTCGATATACACGCCTCCGGGGCGACCGCTGACTGCGGCTCGGTAAGCGCGTGCCACGGCCGACGGTATATCTTTGGCATGCGAACAGCGGAACGCTGCCTTGACCAGCGGACGGGCGGTATTCAGCTGGTCAAGCTGCTCGTAGGTGCCCATATCCATGTCTACCATCTGAGGGTCGGATGCGCCTGAAATCTGAATCATAGGATAGCAGTTGACTGTAGCGTTGGCCGTAGCAGTGAGACCGTTGAGAAAACCGAGCGAGGAGACTGTAAGCAGAACGCCTGGCTTCCGGGTAAGATAACCGTGGGTGGCGGCGGCCATGCCGGCCTGCTGCTCGAAGCGGAAACCCACGAACTTTATTCCGATTTTCTGCATGGCGTAAGCCGCCTCGGTCACAGGTATGCCCACAAGGCCATAGACTGTATCAAGGCCGAGACGGTGCAAAGCCTGAGCCAGTATATACATACCCGTCACTTGTTCGGGGAAATGGGGTGCGTTGGAATTTGTCGTGTTGTTCATAATACTTGATTTTACAATGCGTAGAGAATATAAGAAAAATAGAAAAGGAGGCCGGGGTCAGCGCAGCCTCCCTTGTGTCATTTACGTGTCACTTTTTCGCAGCGAGCTTGGTTGTGGTGCCGTTGGCGGCGAATTCTGCTATCTGCTGGTCTGTATAGCCGTACTCTTTCAGTACTTCGGAAGTGTTTCCGCCCAGCTCGGGACAAGGCGCGTAGACAGGCTGGAAGCTGGACATAGTGAACGGGCATCCGACTGTCACGAATTCGCCGACTTTTCCACCCTGATTTATCTTGACCAGCGTGTTGCCGTCATAAAGGCTCTGGTCATCCATAATCTCCTTTGTGGAGAGTACGGGGCCGCAAGGTATGCCATAGGGGGAGAGCAACTCTACGACCTCTGACTTCGTCTTGGTAATCGTAAACTCCTCGATTCTTTTGTATATTTCCTGTTTGTGCTTGTCGCGCGCGTCGGCCGTATTGAAGTCGGGATTGGTCAGCCAGTCCTCGAATCCGAGAGCCTTGCATGCCAGTTCAAATTCCTTGAGGGGGCGCTGCAAGATGACATATACGTATGCATTGGGATCTGTCTCCCAGCCTTTGCACTTGTAAGTCCAGCCCAGAACGCCGGAACCCTCCTGGTTGCCGCTGCGGGGCACGAAGTCGCCGAACTTCTGGTCGGGATACTGGGGGAACTGGGTAAGATAGCCTATACGGTCCAGCGTCAGCTGGTCGCGCGTCTTGATACGGCAGAGATTCAGACAGGCGTTGTGCATGGACTGATAGACGTAACAGCCTTCGCCGGTCTTGTTGCGCTGCTGCAGGGCGGCGAGCAGACCGATAAGCAGATGCATGCCGGAATTGGAGTCGCCGAGGGCGGCGCCGGACTGCGTGGGGACATCATTGTCGCCGCTCCACCATCCGGTGGTAGAGGCCGCGCCGGCCGTAACCTGGGCGATAGGCTCGTACGCCTTCAGATTGACATACTTGGAGCTGAGGGGGAAACCCTTGATGGTACCATAGATACATTTGGGATTGAGCTTGTGTACCTCATCCCACGAGAAGCCGAGTTTGTCCATAGCTCCTGGATGCAGATTCTCCACAAAAATATCGGCGCTCTGGATCAGCTTGGTCAGGATAGCCTTGCCGTCGGGAGTTTTGGCATCAAGAGCCAGAGACTTCTTGCCGGAATTCAGCTGAAGGAAGTAGTATGAGGGGCAGTCGGGGTCAAACTGGAGTTCGTCGCGGGTGGCGTCGCCTACACCGGGACGCTCAATCTTGATAACCTCTGCGCCGAGCCAGGCAAGCATCTGTGTGCAGGAGGGGCCTGACTGTACTTCGGTAAAATCAATCACTTTAATGCCTTGAAGGGGTGCTGTGTTCATAGTATTCTATATTTTTAATAATTAATGATTAATAGTTGTCGGCACGGCGCGGATCCGGAGGCTTCCTCCGTGTCTACATATACTAACAACGGCGTTGTTCAAAAGTTTATGACGCATAAAAAAGCGCATCATCCATATAGATGGACAACGCGCTGCAAGATGGCGATATGGAAAACCGATATTCGGTTATTTCATTTTCTTATACAGCTTATAGGCAGCCTTGCCGGCATTTACGGCGTCTTCCACAGTCGCGTCATTGACCACAGCCTTGGCAGCCTCCACGGCTTCATTCACGCGGTCTTCGGCCGACCGTACGACCTCATCGGCGTCTTCTACACTGGAAGCGACCGACGAGGAGGCGTCTGTCTCCGTACTTGATGAAGACGAAGAAGAGGATGCTGTAGACGTTTTTTTCTCATTGGACTGTAAGTCCGAGGTTATGCGGAAACTTGCCGGCTTGCCTCTGAGAGAGTAAGTATAAGGCTTGAATGTGACGGACACCACATCTCCTTTCGAGCTGCGCAGCATAGTGACGCACTCGCTGTCATCGGGGTCGACCGTAATCATCACGTTGCCGTTCTCGTCAAGTATCTCTATGCCTACGCCAGCTATCTGAGATGTATCGGCAGACCCATACATATCATCTATGTCTTTGGTATCGTAAGGGGCATCTTTCTCCGTACGCTTGAAGTCTATGCTTACCTGATAGCCCGAATACTCCCCCTCGCCGAAAGTATATTCCTTGTCTCAACCTCAAAGACTCCGTTCAGCGGACCGTTGACACGGGTGCTTTCCGGCTTGATTTTGTAAGATTCGTTCTCACTCTTGCTCTCAGTCGCAACGTCTGCTTTGTCAGGGCCGGAGCAGCTTTTCACGATAGCATTGATACCGCCGACCACTACCAGACCAGCTACGACATAGATAATGATTCTTTTGGTTTTTCTTTTCATAAATGTGATAATCCTGAATATGTGTCGGACGCAACGGATTTAAAGGCATTTTATATCACTGCAAAGGTAATACAATTTTTTCACTGCGGCAATAATGTGACGCACGTGCCTGCAAAAAATACGTATTGGCAGTACCCGAAACGGTCATAATAGATAATTTAAGGAATGTTTTTCGTGTTTTTCATGGGCGTTGCATAAAAAATTGCTAACTTTGCAGCGTATATATTCCGGCATGACCGCAGGCTCTTGTCCTCCGGTCACGTTGAAGTGCATATCTACAACAGACGAATTATCAATTAAAACAAAATACTATCATATCTTAACAATCTCTACGTCATGCTTGACAATACCAATGTAAAAACATTAGACCGGGTTGTAGTCCGTTTTTCGGGCGACTCGGGCGACGGCATGCAGCTGGCGGGCAACATTTTCTCAAATGTGAGCGCCGGCGAGGGCAATGAAATCTCTACGTTCCCCGACTATCCGGCCGAAATCCGCGCCCCGCAAGGCTCGCTTTCCGGCGTTTCAGGCTTCCAGGTACATATCGGCAAGGGTGTCCACACTCCCGGAGACCAGGCCGACGTGCTGATTGCCATGAATCCCGCGGCTCTCAAGACCAACCTGAAATTTCTGAAACCGGGCGGCATAATCATCTGCGACTCCGACACCTTCCGCGAGGCTGACCTCAAGAAAGCCCAATATACCACCTCCGACCCTGTGGCTGAGCTGGGCATAGATCCGCAGCGCATCATGCTCGTGCCTATGACCACTCTGCTCAAAGAGACGCTCAAGGACTCCGGAATGGATCCCAAGAGCGTGCTCAAGTGCAAGAATATGCTCGCGCTGGGCATAGTGTGCTGGCTGTTTGACCGCGATGTGGAGGCCGTGTTGCGCAAGCTCCAGGCCAAGTTCGCCAAGAAGCCTGCCGTCTACGAGGCCAATGCCAAGGTAATACGCGCCGGCTGGGACTACGGCCACAACACCCACTCATCGATGTCCACATACCGCATCGAGACTGAGAGCGTGAAGCCCGGCACATATACCGACGTCAACGGCAACACCGCCACAGCCTGGGGCCTCATCATGGCTTCCGAAAAGAGCGGCCGCCCGCTGTATCTGGGCTCCTACCCCATCACTCCGGCCACCGACATACTCCACGAGCTGGCCAAGCGCAAGGACTTAGGCGTGAAAGCCTGCCAGATGGAAGACGAGATAGCCGGCGTATGCTCAGCCATCGGCGCCTCTTTCGCCGGCCACCTGGCCGTGACCTCGACCTCCGGCCCCGGACTGGCGCTGAAGAGCGAGGCTCTGGGACTGGCCGTAATCGCCGAGCTGCCTCTGGTAGCCATCGACGTGCAGCGCGGCGGCCCCTCCACCGGTCTGCCCACCAAGACCGAGCAGACCGACTTGCTGCAGGCCCTCTACGGACGCAACGGCGAGAGTCCGCTCTGCGTACTCGCGGCCGCTTCGCCCACAGATTGCTTTACCATGGCCTTCGAGGCCGCGCGCATAGCGCTGGAACACATGACGCCGGTCATTCTGCTGACAGACGCCTTCATAGCCAACGGCTCGTCGGCATGGCGCATACCCGAGGAATCTGATTTCCCCGAAATCAAGCCCCGCTTCGTCTCCAAAGACCAGCTCGAGGCCGGATGGCGTCCCTACGACCGCGACGACAAAGACAAGGTACGCTACTGGGCCCTGCCCGGCACCGAGGGCGGCCAGCACCGCGTGGGCGGTCTGGAAAAAGACTTCAAGACCTCGGTAATCTCCACCGACGGCACCAACCACGAGAAGATGGTGATGACGCGCCGCGAGAAGATAGCCCGCATAGCCGACGACATACCTGAACTGAAGATAGGGGGCCAGCCCGACGCCAAGACCGTACTGGTAGGCTGGGGCGGCACCTACGGCCATCTGCTTACCGCCGCCAACGAACTCAACGCCTCAGGCACCCCGGTAGCCCTGGCCCACTTCCGCTATATCAATCCCCTGCCCAAAAACGCGCTTGAGGAGCTCAGCCGCTATGACAACATCATCGTGGCCGAACTGAACACCGGCATGTTCGCCGACTACCTCCAGAGCAAGCTTCCCGGCAAATATATCCACCGCATCAACAAAATCGAAGGCCAGCCCTTCATGGTCAAAGAATTGACCGACGGCGTAAAATCCATCTTAAATGACTGAGACACAGACCATGGAAACTAATTTCAAGCCTACTGACTTCAAGAACGAACAGAGTGTGCGCTGGTGTCCCGGCTGCGGAGACCACGCCATCCTCAATGTATTGCACAAGGCCATGGCCGACCTGGGCGTGGCTCCCCACCAGACTGTCGTCGTATCCGGCATAGGCTGCTCGTCGCGTCTGCCCTACTATATGAACACATACGGCATGCACACCATCCACGGCCGTGCGGCCGCCATAGCGACCGGTGTCAAGACCGCGCGCCCGGACCTGACCGTATGGCAGATCTCCGGCGACGGCGACGGCCTGGCAATCGGCGGTAACCACTTCATTCATGCCGTACGCCGCAACGTAGACATCAACATGCTGCTGTTCAACAACAAAATCTACGGCCTGACCAAAGGACAGTACTCCCCCACCTCGGCACGCGGCTTCGTATCCAAGTCCAGCCCTTACGGCACGACTGAAGATCCCTTCATCCCCGCAGAACTCTGCTTCGGAGCCAGAGGCAACTTCTTCGCCAGAGGCATAGACGTGGCGCTCGACACCACCCGCGAGGTGCTGACAGCCGCCGCACGCCACAAAGGCGCATCGGTGGTCGAGATACTGCAGAACTGCGTCATCTTCAACAACGGCATCCACTCCGGCCTGACCGGCAAGGACGTGCGCTTTGAACACACTATACATCTGCGTCAGGGCGAGAAGATGCTTTTCGGCGACAACAATGAGAAAGGCCTGGTACAAGACGGCTTCGGACTGAAAGCGGTGACCATCGGCCAGGACGGCTATACCCTGGACGATGTACTCGTACACGATGCCCACACCCCCGCCAACTTCCTGCACCAGCAGCTCGCCATGATGGACGGCGTGACCCTTCCGCTTGCCATCGGCGTGATACGCGACGTGGAGGCCCCCACCTACGAGACAGACGTACAGCGTCAGGTCGAGGAGGTAAAGGCCAAAAAGAACTGGAAGGACCTGCGCGACATGATTCTCAGCACCAAGGAGACCTGGGAGGTAAAATAAAGAAAATCCCCCGAAATCCCATCATAACGGCTGGGAGCGCACCAAGCGCCCCCGGCCGTTTTCATTTATATCGCGTAAAGCCCATCAAATATATGAACCATTCTGTAGCTCAGGGCGTTGAAACGATGCGTGACTGAGCGCGGCTACGCCTGATTGGCCATGTCGCGGATTTTTTGTAATTTTGCAGTGAGCTACTAAATGCTCTTACTTATACTTTATAAAGTTTTTACCATGCGACGACTCACTATTCCCCTGCTCATCCTGATGAGCCTGTTTTTCGCGCCCCGGCTGTACGCCCAGCTGTACGCCGCCGGCGGCTTCAACGGCTGGAACACCCTTGAACCGGCAGAGTTCCGGTATGCCGACGGTGTCTATTCCCTTGAGATAGATTTCTCGGATAATGACACATTCAAGATATCCACCGTGAAAGGCCAGACCGGCAACGGCTGGTCTGAATTTGACACCGGCACGCTCTCATACAGCGGCGAGGCGGCAGTCAATATCTGGATTCCTCTGAAACAGACACCCTCCTGCGGCAATCTTACCGCTCCGGATAAAAAGAAAATGACCGTAATCGTGGATCTGGACGCCATGATGCTGAAATACCAGGATGACACGGCCCAGACCCCCTGGAGCGGCACGCTGCCGGTAATGTTTATCAATACGGCGGACAACGCCCCGGTGGTCGACAAAGAGACATATCTCGACGCCACCTGGTATCTCGACCCCATGGGTGTGCCCGGGGTGGAGGCTTTGGGCAGTGCGTCCGAGCCGCTCGCCACACAGATCAAGGGACGCGGCAACTATACGTGGGTAGGATTCGACAAAAAGCCATACCGGCTGAAGTTCAAAGAGAAGCAGTCGCCGTTAGGCATGCCCAAGAGCAAGCATTTCGTGCTGCTGGCCCATGCCGACGACAACAGCGGCTTCCAGCGCAATGAGTGCGGATTCACTATCTCGCGCCTCATAGGCATGCCCTGGACCCCCGAAAGCCAGCCGGTGGAGCTGGTGCTCAACGGCGACTACCGCGGTCTGTACTTCCTGACCCAGAACATACGTGTGGACAAGGACCGCGTGAATATCGTCGAACAGGATGACGAGGCCACGACCGACGTGGACGGCGGCTGGCTGGTGGAAATAGACAATTATGACAGTGACCCCCACGTGACGGTATTTGAAGACGGCAATCAGGAGCTGCCGATATGGTTTACCTACAAGTCGCCGGAGGTGCTGTCCACCGAGCAGGAAAGCTACCTGCAGGAGCAGATGCAGGCCATAGACGACGCCGTCTACGCGCAGGACAAGAGCGCGCAGAACCCCGCGCTGGCTGCGCTTGTAGACTTCGATACGCTGGCGCGCTACTATATCACTCAGGAGCTGATGGACGACTGTGAGTCGTTTCACGGCAGTTGCTACCTGTACCGCAACCGTGGAGCGGAACAGAAATGGATGTTCGGCCCGGTATGGGACTTCGGCAACGCCCTGCAGCGCGGAGACTCAAAGAAATTTATTTTCCAGGATCCGCCTTTCCATCAGGTATGGATCGGCGAGATATATCAGTTCGATGCTTTCCGCAAAGCCGTGGAAAATGTGTGGAGCTGGTGGCTCGGTTTCGGCACGGAGGCTGTGACGGCCCATGCGCTGGACTTCGCCGACAAAATCGAGGCTGCAGCCGCCTGCGACCTGCGCCGCTGGCCTCAGTACGGCAATTCTGACATAGTTGAGAAAGCCCGTGCTGCCGCCGCGCTCATCGAGGCCAAAACCGACTGGCTGAAGACCCAGTGGGGCTCGACGGTAGGTCTGACAGACATAAAGCCTGCCGCGCAGGACCGCACTGACGTCTACAATCTGCAGGGCGTACGCCTGCTGAGCGGAGCAACGCGCGAGCAGATACAGAATCTTCCGGCCGGACTGTATATCACGCCGGCCGGCAAGATAGCCATAAAATAACTATCGACAATATTTATTAACCTTTTTTGACCCGGAGCGAACATTTGTGCGTTTCGGGTCGTTACATAGGTAATCCTCCCGAACAAATGCAGCGTACACGCCGGAAGGAGAACCCGAATATATGACGATTAAAAAAATAAAATAAGTGTAAATTATGAAAAAGATTTTACTCTCAATCGCAGCGGTAGCAGCAATGGCAATACCCGCCCAGGCTCAGAAAGCTGAGTTTCAGATTAATTACGGTGGCTACACCCAGATGGACGCCACTGATATGCACGATGGATGGCACGGAGTAAACAACGCATGGGGCGCCGTCACGGCCGGAGTCAACTTCAAAGTGGCTCCCAAGTTCTGGATCGGCCCGTCATACACTTTCTCATCGGCCACTACCAAGGGCGGCCCTGACCACAGCAACATAGCTTACCACGTAATCATGCTCAACGCACGCTATGAATATTACCGCAACAGTATAGTGAAGCTGTACGGACACGTAGGTCTGGGCGCCGACATCAGCTACATGCAGCCCAAGCATGGCGATAACTATTCCAAGGGTTATTTCGCCTTCCAGGTATCGCCGCTCGGCGCGCAGGTAGACCTGAGCCGCTCGGCCGCCATCTTCGGCGAAATCGGCTTCGGCGCGCAGGGTCTGGCCCAGGTAGGCTTCCGCTTCGGATTCTGACACCCGACTCAAACACAGCACAATGCAGGCTCCATGAGGGACAGCTGCCCAAGCAGCATCCCCCAAAGAGCCTGCCCTCTTTTCAGCAAACAGCGTCCCCATCAGCCCACTTAGTCTGATTGGTCTAAGTAGTCCAATTAGACTAATCTATAAAACCTTGCAGCGCAAAGCCTTAGCCCGCACCTTTCTTTTCAAAGAAAAAAATCCGGTATTTTTCTTTCTTTGCAAAGAAAAATATTAGTAACTTTGTGAAAACTTGAAGAGTATGGAACGCATCTACGAAATTTCAGCACGCTTGATGGAGAGCCTTGATGCTCCTCTTCATCGATACCTCTACGATGACATAGCATGGAGTGACAGGCTTATCATGATTAAAGGAGCCCGAGGCGTAGGCAAAACCACCATTATGATGCAGCGATGCAAGGAGAATGAAGAGTACGGGGTATATGCGTCTTTGGACCAGCTCTTTTTCAATGACCATACTATAGTGGAGTTCGCAGACTATCACTATAAACATGGCGGAACGCATCTCTACCTTGATGAAGTCCACCGCTACCCACGTCCGAATTGGGAGCAGGAACTGAAAAATATTTATGACAGTTATCCCGGTTTATCTGTGGTTTTCACTGGTTCGTCACTACTCCAGCTCAATAGTAAAGTCGCTGACTTGTCACGCCGTGTAGCGATTTATGAACTTCGCGGACTTTCCTTCCGGGAATATCTGAATTTTACCGGCGACTTCGGTCTGAAACCCTTCAGTCTGCTTGATATTCTCACTAACCACCGTGCTTTGGCTTCAAAAGTGACTTCATCAATACGGGTTATAGGAGAATTTGAAAAATATCTGCAAAAAGGCTATTATCCTTTCTTTATGGATAGCTCTGAATTCACTTATGCCCAGCGCGTTGAGCGGCTCGTATTGTCCGTTATAGACCTTGACATTCCTGCCGTGGCAAGCATTGAATATGAGACTCAGCAGAAGCTGAAGAAGCTACTTGTGGTGCTTGCCGATCAGGTGCCTTTCGTCCCGAATATGACCAGCCTGTCACGAGATGTCGAAGTTACCCGCAACCAGTTGATGAAATTTTTCACATTGCTGAGTGAGGGCGCCATACTGCGTACTCTCATGGATCCGACTACACAACCAAAACGAGCTTCTAAACCGGAAAAAATATTGTTCGACAATCCTTCGGTCATGCAGGCACTCGGAATCATGAACAAAGTCGGTACCGTAAGAGAAAGTTTCGTCGGCTCGATGCTTAGTTATGCCGGGAAACTGTACGCAGCCAAAGAGGGCGACTTTTTGCTTGACCATACCTATCTATTTGAGGTCGGAGGCAAAGGAAAGGGATTTTCCCAGATAGCCGATAAGCCAAACAGTTATGTCATAGCCGATAATATCGAAACCGGGTTCGGCAACAAAATACCGGTGTGGCTGTTAGGCTTCCTTTACTAAAGTCCCTGCCGATTCTTCGTATTATTCTTCCAGAAAGTACGTTTTATAAAATCTGCAGCTATACGGGGGGCACCACTTCGGAAGCCGCCTTAAATATGTTTAATAACATATTGTGGCAATTGATATCGTTTTGAACGATTTTATTAAAATGAAAAGAAGGTTTCGGGGCACTTCTTTTAGCGGAATTTATGTTGTACAACATAATGTCCATATCAAAAATAATTAGTACCTTTGCATCGTCAATCCTCCGATTGGCAAAGACATACTTAATTAACAAGAGACGTTATGTCCTCTGCTTGTATGTGAAAAGCGTCGGAAACTTATCACACTGCGCAAGAGATGGCAGAACTGTCTCCACGTCATAAGGCGTGGAGCTGTTTTATTCCACCACTTCGCAAAAGGTAATCCGACCACCTTCACATAAAGGCGTGGCATAGCAGCCCACGCCTCTTTTACATTATAGCCAAATTTGGGCTGCATTTGAAAAAATATATGAGTAAAACAGCTCAATATTTAGTCTCTGCACTGGTAATCTTTCTATTCATTATCATTTTCGGTGCAATTGTTGGTATCCGAACTGATAACGGTAACTCTACACCGGGAATTTTTGGTCTGATAGTATTCGCAGGTTTAATCGGTGCTCTTCGCGCGATTTGGAAATCCAAATCATCGGATAATGATGATTCTAACAAAACAACTTTGCAAAAATAGTGAATGTTCGTTGATTATTATTCCATATTGGAAATACAATATCCATCTTCACTCGATGATATTAGAAAATCTTACCGGAGATTGTCAAGAAAATGGCATCCAGATAAAAATCGGAATTTGGATACATCCCAAAAGATGATAGAAATCAACGAAGCTTACTATGTACTCAAAGACATTGAAAAGAAATCTCGTTATGATGAAGAATATCTTCGTTTTCAACATCACGAGAATATAACCACAAATAATCAAGATAGGCATAGGCATTTCACTGGCGAGAATAATTATCATACCCCTAACACTGACAATTCATTTAAGTCACAATATACGTCCGACAATTATCATTTTTACAACACAAAGGTAAAAAATGATATAAAAGAAGCTAATCAATTCGCAAGGGAACTTGTAGATGAATTTTTAAAAGAGTTAAGGGAAACTACAAAACGTGCATCAAAAGGTGCATGGGACGAAATGTGGCCTTATTTTATCGTTATTTTAATTTCACTAATCTTTTTTGCATTAATTCATGCATGCCAATAAAAATTTTCACTTCACTATTCATTTTCCTTGTTCTCGCAGGCTGTGGGAATAAACAGACTGAAACCAAATGGGAAACATATCCGAGTCAAGATAAATTTTATACAGTGGAAATTCCTTCAGATTAAACTATAAAATCCATGAATTAGGCGTAATATCAAGGCCGGCGGCTTCGACAAGCTGTCGGTCTTTCTTCATAACCTCAGACGGAATCCATTTGCTGTCCACCCTGACGGTTCTTACACAGCTCAGGCTCCGAACCCTATCCATGGGAGCAAACTTGTATGCGCAGTCTTTCAGTCAGTAATGTGCTGGGAGGTCAGAGCATGGCGGATATTTGGTTTTCTACGGCTGTGCGGATAAAGGAGTTGATTGACATGCCGGCCTGCTTGGCAAGATACGCTACGCGCGTATGTATCTCGGGAGTCAGACGGACATTAAGCCATATATAACACTTTTTCCGTGAAAGCCTTAGTCAGAGATCTGCTTTTGGAAGAAACTTTTGAGGACGTAAATTTCGACCGCAAATAATCCACTTCTTCGGTAGCTATGATGGTTGGTTATTGGGGTCGCTGGGCGGCGAGGTAGTCGGCGAGGACGGACGGGGAGACTACGGCTACGTCGGCGGGGAGGCCGAGGATGAAGCGGCTTACTCCGGCCCAGTGGTAGACTGTCAGCTCTACGAGGTGGGGGAAACGGTCTTTGTCGGGGCCGGTGTTGGGTGTTACTGTCAGAGGGGCGGAGGACGTTGACTCGGAGGACGTTGCGCCGGAGGTATGGGCGGCTGCCGAGTCGGAGGGAGCGGCGTCGCTTTCTTCCATGAGGAGACACCAGGCGTAATCGCTGAGCTTGAGACGGACGGTCTGGGCGGGGAAATCATTGGACTCCATCATGCCGAAGATGTCGACGTTGCGGTCGGCATGGCGGCTCTCGTGTGACCAGGGGGTCTTGGTAATGGTCAGGTCGGCGTCGCGGAAGCGGGCGAATTTGAACATGCGCATATCGCCCCGGTCGAGGTCGAAGGCGAGGAAGGCTTTGTCGCCGGGCATGATGCGGTATGGCTCCAGCAGACGCGTAGAGGGGCCGTTCTTGCCGAAATAGTTTTTGACGCGCACTACGAGCTTGTGGTCCATGGCCTCCATCAGCCGGGAGAGTTTATATTGATTATGATCCAGAGCATTGATTTTGCGCAGTTTTACCTCGCGTATGCCGTCGCGGTTGAGCGGAGTGGAGGCGCCGGAGGTGCGGATGTATGCCTCCATGAAGCGCTCGGGGCGTACCGCATCGGGTATGAACTTGACCACATCCCAGGGATAGGGACGCACCTCGACACGCAGTATCTCGCGGTTCTCCTTGGTGCGCTCTATCTGATAGCTGACGAGTCCGGCCGTTATGGCGGTGCCTTTCACGCGCCCGTCGGAAGTGCAGAAGGCCTGATCCACAAAATGCTTCACATACTGGCGCAGACGGTCGGAATTAGGCTCTGAGATGATACGCTCCCGGTACAGCAGCTCTATGTCGTCATGCAGACCGGTGGCCATGCCTGAGTCTGTGACCCCTATCAGCAGCTCACCGCCGCTCATGGAGTTCAGGAAGCCGCAGACAGCCTTGAGTATGGTCCACTTCTGCAGCTCAATGTCGTTGCGGAGCGAACCGGTGGAAAGCTTGGCGGGAGGCAGCACACACGAAAGCTTGAACTCCAGAAAGTCGCTCTCCACTCCATACTGGGTCTCTCCTCCGCCGATATCACGATACTCGTCGGCTACACCGAGCTGGGTGCATATTACCTTCTTTATGCGATTGATTTCGGACAGGTCTATCTTGCCGAGCATGCTGTTGGAGGCGGCTACGAGCTGGCGGACATTGTCCTGAATACGTGCGTCGGTCTCCTCGCGCTTGAGCGGCAGCGATGTGTCGGGCAGCGAACCGATATATTCCCGGTAACCGCGCAGTATATCTATAAGGCTTGTCTGGTATTGTGTCTCGTCGGCAAAAGGCGCGTCCGCGGCTACGCTGAAAGGCAGCGAGGCGGGTGTGGCGCCATGAGCGAACATAATCAGCGCTTTCTGGAAATTGAGCTGATTGAGGATATAATCTGTCTCGGCCCGGAGGTCGCTCAGGCGGCCGAGCAGCATGGCTATGGTAAGGTCTTCGATACGCGCGGCGGTATCTGCCTGACGGGCTGCGAGAGCCACGCGATACAGCAGCAGAGCGAAAGTGCCGGCAAGATGCGGGGGCATGATGCCGACGCTCTGAGGCGCTTCGTAGCGCGGCGCCTCTTTGTCAATGTCGCTGAGAAACTCTTCGAACAATACCCGGAGGGCATCGCGCTCAAAGTCGCCATAGTCGCGCAGGCTGTCGTAGTCAGTCTGCCTCAGCAGTCCTTTGACTGCGGTATTGTAGCCGTCGCTCTTTATGGAGTCCACCCGGCATGAGATGACCAGATCCTCGTTCTTGGCCCGGAGCAGGTCGGGCATCAGGCCCTCGCGGTTCACATCGATATCGAATATGTTGATGAAGATGCCTATGTCGGTCAGCCACCTGCTGCCGCCGTTGATATCCTCCTTGTACATGGCCGATACATCCTCGCGCAGATAATCGTAGGCATAATCGTTGACAAACGTAAGGAACCGGTTTTTGTCAAGACGGAAAATCATTGTCTCGTGACGGTTGCGCACGGCGGGCAGCAGAGTGCCTACGGTCAGCATGGACTTGAAGATGTCGAGGTCCCAGAAGAAAATGTTGCTGTCGATGAATATATTGCCCGTCTCGCGGACGTATGCGGGGTCTATTGTCTCGACCTCCACGCGATAGCCGCGTACGGAGACCACGCGTACATAGAAGGATTCGGTGTCGGAATATGTCTTGAGCGAGACTTCGGTCGTAGAAGCCACATGCTTGAACTCGCCGGCCACCACAGGATAGAGCTGCAGCAGGTCTTCGACGTCGGTATGCCGCGATTTGGCGCCTGCCGTCAGTACGGATACGCCGAGATCTGAGGCCAGTTCGGCCTTATATGGATTCTTGCGCCATTTGGCAAACGTCTGAGGCGTAAGAATCAGTCTGTCGCCCTGAGCGATAAGACTGCCCATATTCTCGAGAACGGCCAGTGAGTCATCGCCCGAATCCTCAAAAAATGTCTGACTCACCTTGGAGGCGAAGACGGCTACTGAGAATCCGGAGCTTATATCATTCAGATTGTATGCGAGCGAGTGGATGTTGTCACGATGTGCGCAATGCATCAGCACGCCCCAGAAGCGGCGCAGCACGCCGGGCGCGGTGGCAGGTTCGGCAAGCGTAAGGAGGCGGACAAGCGCGGCGAGCAGGTCGTGGTCCACTTCGGAGGTCTTGTGACCCGTGTAGAGAGCTGTGGCGAGAATACGCACGACGAGCGGCAGGGGAATGTCGAACTCAGGCGTGGCGTAGACCGGCATGGCGAGACACTGGCCGACGTAATCGTCGGCCACGGATTTCAGATAGCGGCAGGTCTGCCGGAAGTCTTCATTGTCGTCATCTTCATTCTGACGGAAAGGATATTTGCGCAGGTAGGAGAGCAATTCCTCAAAATTGTCAATGACGTGCTGTTTGGTAATTTTCAACCAGAACGGTGGTAAGGACATGATGTATGGGGTTAGTAGAGCAGGTAAGGTTTATGCGGGGATGTTACTTCTTGCGGCGCTGGCGTCCGCCGGAGCCATGGCGGCGGCGTTCTTTGCCAGCGGACTTGCGTGCGCGTGTCTCTACAGCGGGACGCTTGCGCAGGGGCTGCCCGTCGTCGGAGAGCAGGGCGAAGTCCAGCTGTTTGCGGTCGAGGTCGGCACGGGCCACCTGGACCTTTACGCGGTCGCCCAGTGTGTACTTGGTATGATTGCGCCGACCGGTAAGGCAATAGTTCTTCTCGTCGTAGTCGTAGAAGTCGTCGGCCAGGTCGCGCACGGGCACCAGACCCTCGCACATGTTGTCGTCCAGCTCCACATAGAGCCCCCACTCCGTCACGCCGGAGATAGTGCCTGCGTAGACCTCCCCCAGACGCTCTTTCATGTACTCTACCTGCTTGTAGCGTATGGAAGCGCGTTCGGCGCTCGAGGCCAGCTGCTCCATCTCGGACGAGTGTTTGCAGAGGTCCTCGTATTTCTGCTTGTCGACGCTTCGCCCTTTGTTCAGATAGCGATCCAGCAGACGATGGACCATCATGTCGGGATAGCGGCGGATAGGCGATGTAAAATGCGTGTAATAGTCAAAAGCCAGACCATAGTGCCCTATGTTCTCGGTGGTGTATTCGGCTTTGGCCATGGAGCGTATGGCGAGTATGCCGAGCATGTTTTCCTCAGGTGTGCCCTTGATGGACTTCAGCAGCTTGTTGATGGACTTGTTGACAGCTTTGGCCGAGCCCTCAGCCTTCACTTTGTAGCCGAATCTCATGGCTATCAGGGCGAGGTTGGCGAGCTTCTCCGGATCGGGATTGTCGTGTACGCGATAGACGAATGTCTTTGGCTTGGATCTGGATTTGCCAGGTACGCGCGGCGCCCTTCCGATAGCTTCGGCCACAGTACGGTTGGCCAGAAGCATGAATTCCTCCACAAGTTTGTTGGCGTCCTTGGATTCCTTGATAAGCACATCGACAGGCTTGCCGTCCTTGTCTATGTCGAAACGGACCTCGGCGCGCTCAAACTCTATGGCGCCGTCGTCAAAGCGGCGGGCGCGCAGTTTCTTGGCCAAAGCGTCGAGAGCCGTGATTTCGGCCGCATAGTCGCCTTCGCCTGTCTCGATGATACTCTGGGCTTCCTCGTAGGTAAAACGGCGGTCAGAGCGTATCGCGGTGCGCCCTATGCGCGAATTGACCACATTGGCCTCGGCGTCAAGCTCGAATATGGCAGAGAAGGTAAGTTTCTCCTCGTCGGGCCTGAGCGAGCAGATGCCGTTGGAAAGATGCTCGGGAAGCATCGGGATGGTGCGATCCACGAGATAGACTGATGTGGCCCGGTTCTGCGCCTCGCGGTCGATGACGGTGCCGGGAGTGACGTAGTGGGTCACGTCGGCGATATGCACGCCTACCTCACAGTTGCCGTTGGCAAGGCGGCGGAAGGAAATAGCGTCGTCAAAGTCCTTGGCATCTTTGGGGTCGATGGTAAAGGTGGTAACCGCACGGAAGTCCTCACGACGCGCTATTTCTTCAGGCGTTATGCCGGCATCTATCTTGTCGGCAGCCTTCTCCACGTTGGCCGGATAGCGGTACGGCAGACCGAACTCGGCGAGAATGGCGTGCATCTCGGCGGTGTTCTCCCCTTTGCGGCCCAGGATGTCGACCACCTCGCCGCGGGGATTCATCTCGTCGTCGTTCCAGCGCGTGATGCGCGCTATGGCTTTGTCGCCGTCCTTTCCCCCCTTGAGCCGGCCGCGGGAGATGATGATGTCGGCGGCCAGATATTTGGAGTCGGTCACGAGCGCGGCATAGTTGCCCTCTACTTTGAGAGTGCCGATGAAGACCTGGTCTTTTTCCTCTACTATCTCCACTACCTTCGCTTCGGGATCCTGTCCCTTGCGTGCGGCGGAGACCACGACACGCACTTTGTCTCCGTTGAGGGCGTGCATGGAGTTGCGTTCGGCTACCATAATCTGCTCGTCGTCGACTATGACGGCGTTGCGTCCGTTGGAGCGGCGTACGAATGTGCCGATGCTTTCGTTGCCACGTGTGGTGTGGGCTTTATAACGCCCCAGCGACACTTCGGAGATAGCTCCGTCGGCAGCCAGCTCGTCAAGCACGTTGATGAGGTCCAGGCGCTGGGCCGGAGCAGTGGCGTCGATGGCGAAAGCTATCTGTTTGTAGTTGAAGGCCTGTTTATTCTCTTTGTTGAGGAAAGCAAGTATACGGTCGGCCAGTTCTGATTTTTTGACGCGCGGAGCGCGCTGGTGGGTCTTATTTTGTGTCATAATCTTGGGAATCTCTGAGTTATAAGGGGTTGCAATATTTCTTTATGCTATACATCCCTATTTATATAACGTAAAATATGTCGGTTTTATCATAAATATGCTGACAATATTGGCGACTAAATCCGTCTTTGCTTTATATATTACTGTCAATCAAATAGTTGCGCAAGGATACCGGGAGATTTTAGATTGTTCAGGCCGGGATAATGCAGCCCCCAGTAGCGCAGCAGGCCGGCAAGCAGCGCCGCGCGGTCGTGACGCGAGAGGCGCAGAGCGGACATATTGGCGAAGTTCAGACGCGAAAGCAGCAGAGGCAGGCGTGCCTCGATGCCGGTAAGGATGTCGGGGTGGCCGGGCAACATTCCGGAGTAGCGTCCCGAACGCATGTCGAAGACTGAGCCGGGCGCATAGGTTCCGGTATCGGGAGCTATTCCCATGAAAGTGGCAAGCTGCGCCAACAGGACGATACGGAAATCTGCGACATGGGTATCGAGTACGTCATAAAGTCGGAGCGATTCGGCAATGAAGCCGAAGACCGCAGGGTCGGGTACGGAATCGCGCAGCAAACGGTTGAGAAATTCGGCCAGAAAGATGCCGACCGCGTTCTTGACCGGATGAAAATAAAGGTCGCGGTAGGTGTAGAGCGGCGCAATGCCGGATGGGCGCTGCAGCTCGCGTGCAGCCTGGAAATTACATGAGAACTCTATCTGTGCCAGCGGCATCGTCTGAGCGGCTTTCATACGCGCGGCCCGGCCGTTGCCCATCGTCATAAGCAGAGGTACGCGACCGCGGTCCGGGGTGTAGACATTGAGTATCACGGAGCGGTCGTTGTGACGTACCAGCGATAGTACTATGGCTTGCAGTTTCTCGGTCATGTCTCGGCTGGAGGCTGGGCGACGCTGTCGCTCAAGGCGTCTTTTATTATACGGGCTTTGGCAGGCCCGACTACGGAAGCTATCTCGTCGGCAGGGGCGGCAGCGATGCGCTTGAGGCTGCGGAAGTGTCTCAGCAGCGCTCTGGACGTGGCCGGGCCTATGCCCTTGATTGTATCCAGGCGCGAGGCTATCTGCCCTTTCGAGCGGCGGTCGCGGTGGAAAGTGATGCCGAAGCGGTGGGCTTCGTCACGCAGATGCTGCACAACACGGAGTGATTCGCTTTTCTTGTCGATATACAGCGGTATCTGGTCGCCGGGGAAATATATCTCTTCAAGGCGCTTGGCTATACCTATCAGGGCGACTCGCCCGCGTATGCCCATCTCGTCGAACGCCTCCACGGCGGCGTTGAGCTGTCCTTTGCCGCCGTCGACCACCACAAGCTGCGGCAGCTCGTCGCCCTCTGCCATAAGACGGGTATAACGACGGTGCAGCACCTCCTTCATAGAGGCGAAATCATCGGCGCCGACCACTGTCTTGATAGTAAAATGACGGTAGTCCTTGCGCGAGGGCTTGCCGTTGCGGAAGACTACGCAGCTGGCGACGGGATTGGTCCCCTGAATATTGGAATTGTCGAAGCACTCTATGTGGCGAGGCTCCTCGCTGAGCCGGAAATCGCTCTTCATACGCTCCATCAGCCGGCGCACGGCAGCCTCGGGGTCGCGCTTGTCTGTCTCTTTCTCTTTGTCGAGACGATAGCGCGTGACGTTGCGCTGCCCCACTTCAAGCAGTTTTTTACGGTCGCCGCGCTGCGGCACGATGAACTGGACGCCCTCAAAATCCATGTCCGGCTCAAAAGGGACGATGACTTCGGAAAATTTGCGTTCGAAGCGGCGCTCTATCTCGCCGATGGCCATAGTCAGAATCTGCGCCGGTGTCTCATCCAGACGACGGCGATACTCCAGAGTAAGGCTCTGCACGACCGCGCCGTGGCGTATGTGCATGAAAGCGACGAAAGCCGATGTACCGCTTTCATCGAAGGCAAAGATGTCGTATTCCCGTTCGTCGGGCGGCACAATAGTGCATTTGGCCTGATACTTCTCTACCAGCTCGTAGCGGCGTTTTACCTCTGCGGCATCCTCAAATTTCCAGGCGGCGCTCAGTCTCTCCATTTCGTCACGCAGGTAGCGCAGCAGCGAGACGGTATCGCCATTGAGAATTTTGCGAATCTGAGTAATATATTTACCGTATTCATCGGTACTGACCAGGCCCAGACAGGCTCCGCCGCACTTCTTGATATGATAATCGAGGCATAGCCGGATTCTTCCGTTGCGAATAAACTTCTCGTCGATAAAATGGCGACAGCTGCGTATAGGAAACACCTCACGGATGAGTTCAAGCACCGTCTTTGCGCTCTGCACATTGGAGTACGGCCCGTAATACCGGCCCTTGTCAAGACCTTTGTCCCTGGTCATAAATACGCGTGGATACGGTTCGGAGGTTACGACAATCCAGGGATAAGATTTGTCATCTTTCAGCAGAATATTATATCGGGGCTGATATTCCTTGATCATCGCGTCCTCCAGATGCAGGGCGTCTTCCTCAGTAGGCACGACTACAAAGCGCAGGTCGGCAATGTTGCGTACCAGCAGATTGGTCTTTGTGGAGTCATGATGACGATTGAAATACGATGAAACGCGCCTTTTCAATCTCTTTGCCTTGCCTACGTATATTACTTTGCCTTCCTTGTCGAGATACATGTACACTCCGGGCTCCTCGGGTAAAGCGAGTATTTTCTCCCGCAGCAGCGGGCCCGGACGATTGTTGAAAATATCGTGATACGAGCGTTTGCCCTTTACCTCCAGCTCCACGTCGGCCTCCCTGTCGATATGTCTGCCGACAGAGGCGAGATGAGAATCGTCGGTTTCATCGGGAATAACGGGTACAGCGTCAGAGTCGACGGAAGGCGAATCCATCGGCGTAGGCAGCGGAGGGACAGAAAACTCCCCTATCCGTCGTTTCGTTTTCTTGTGTTCTTCAGACATGAGGTCCGGCAGCGCGGTTATCGGCCGCGATACCGGTAAATGCGGTAAAACCGCGTTAATATTTCAGCAGCGATGTTACCTCGCAGTCTTCGGGCAAATTCTTGCGACCGTCGAGCTGGGACAACTCTACAATAAAATTGATATAAATCTTTTTCGGGTTCATGCTTTTGACCAGATCATAGCAGGCACGCATTGTGCCGCCGGTAGCCAGAAGGTCATCATGGATGACCACGACATCGTTCTCGCCGATTGCATCGGAATGAAGCTCTATGGTATCCACTCCATACTCCTTTGCATAGGCCTTCTTGATGGTCACAGCGGGCAATTTGCCAGGCTTGCGTGCCGGCACAAAGCCGCAGCCAAGTTCATAAGCGAGGATAGAGCCACCGATGAAACCGCGGCTTTCTATACCAACCACTTTTGTCACACCCTTTCCGGCATAAATATCTCCAAGCGCTTTGCTCATCAGCTGAAGCGCCTCTCCATTCTTAATCATGGTCGTGAGATCCTTGAACACGATGCCCTTCGAGGGAAAATCCACGACGTCGCGGATAGTAGATTTCAGGTCTTCGATTGTCATAACAATATTCGTATTATTTTGTATTGATTTATTTTACGCATGATTTGTTCCACGTGGAACAAACAAGGAGTATTCTCTTTATTGACGCGGCATAGCCATATAGCTACCTGTTGAGAAGCACAAGAAGTATGTTGATATCGGCAGGCGAGACACCGGGAATTCTGGATGCCTGTCCGACAGTTGCGGGGGCGATACGCGAAAGCTTTTGACGCGCTTCCGTAGAGAGCGCCTTTACGGCTTCATAATCGAAATCTGCCGGGAGTCTGACATACTCCAGTCTATGCAGCTTTTCAGCCTGCAGTTTCTCCCTTTCTATATAACCGGAATATTTTATCAGTATTTCTGCAGACTCGACTATCTCGTCGCGCCGCGCTTCCTCTATAGAGGCCATATCTTCGGCAAGGCGGGGGATGAAGCTTGCAAGACCGGTAATGCTGACATTGGGACGGGCAAGCAGGTCGGCGAGCCTGACACCTCCGGCAAGAGGCGCTGATGACACAGATTCCAGATAGGGATTGACGGCTTCAGCCTTTACCTTGAACGCTCGGCAGAATTCTATCAGTCTATCACGTTGCTCACGTTTGGAGAGCATCAGCCGGTAGCGTTCTTCTGAAGCAAGCCCTACTTCATAGCCTTTTTGAGTAAGACGCATGTCGGCATCATCCTGCCGCAACAATATACGGTATTCAGCCCGCGAGGTAAACATACGATAGGGCTCGTCTACCCCTTTTATGACCAAATCATCGATAAGGACACCGATATAGGCTTCGTCGCGCGACAGAACAAACGGCTCCTTGCCCTGAATGGCCAAAGCAGCGTTGATGCCGGCCATCAGACCCTGGCCGGCAGCCTCCTCGTAACCGGTGGTTCCATTGACTTGTCCGGCAAAATACAATCCACCGACCAGCTTGGTCTGCAAATCATGCGTGAGCTGGGTCGGGGGGAAGAAGTCATATTCAATCGCATAACCGGGCCGGTATATCTGCACGTCGCGCAATGCAGGTATATGCTCCAATGCGCGCAGCTGTACATCCCATGGGAGCGAGGACGAGAATCCGTTGACGTAAAACTCTGCTGTCTCCTCCCCTTCCGGCTCAAGAAACAACTGATGACTCTGCTTGTCTGCAAATGTGACTATCTTGGTCTCTATCGAGGGACAATAACGGGGGCCGATACTCTGAATCTGACCATTGTACAACGGCGATTTATCAAGATTGTCATACAGCTCGCGGTGTACCTCTGGATTAGTATGACAGATATAGCAAGGGCGCGGGCGCAGCGTACGGCGCACGTCGGGGAGGAAAGAAAACTTATGAAAATCGCGTTTCTCCGGAGTATCCTCGCCATCCTGCACCTGCACCTGAGTGTAGTCTATCGTGCGTCCGTCGATGCGGACAGGGGTACCGGTCTTCATGCGGTCCGACTCAAAACCGAGGTCTTTCAACTGCCCGGTAAGTCCGTCAGTGGCCGGTTCGGCGATACGGCCGCCCGGAATCTGCGTAGCGCCGAAGTGCAGCAGGCCGCCCATAAAAGTGCCGGCCGTCAGGATTACCTTGCGTGCCTTGAATTCGATATCAAGCTGAGTACATACGCCTGTGACGACAGGACGCGGGCCGGACTTGTCGACAATAAGCCGCGTGACGTTGTCTTGAAACAAAAACAGTCCGGGAGTACTGTCAAGTATACGCCGCCATTCGTCGGAAAAACGTGTGCGGTCGCTCTGGCTCCGCGGGCTCCATACAGCCGGCCCCTTGGATCGATTGAGCATACGGAACTGTATTGCCGTCCTGTCGGTCACTATGCCCATCTGGCCGCCTAAAGCATCTATTTCCCTGACAATCTGCCCTTTGGCTATGCCTCCTACGGCTGGATTGCATGACATCTGAGCAATACGGTTCATATCGCCGGTAATCAGCAATGTCTGGCAGCCCATGCGTGCGGCAGCTGAGGCCGCCTCGCATCCGGCGTGACCTGCCCCAATGACTATTACATCATATTCAAGCCGCATGACTCAATGATTTTCAGCGCTTTGACAGCGCATGGCATCCAGGAGGGCAAGAGCTTCGTCCTCATTACGTTCCATTATCTCCCTCTCTCCGGGACCCTTGTCATCTATACCGCACAGGTGCAGCACGCCATGAATTATGACGCGATGCAACTCGCGGTCATAGCTCTCCCCCACCCTTTCGGCATTACTGCGTACCGTATCGAGCGATATCACGATGTCCGCGCTTACAATCTCACCTTCGCTATATGGAAATGTAATAATATCAGTATAGTAATCATGCCCAAGGAAAGAATTGTTGACCTCCAGTATGTGCGCGTCCGAACAGAACTGATAAACCAACACGCCGGGCATGCGACTATATTTCTGACATACCCTCTCTATCCATTCGCGCATCTCGGCGAAATCCAACTCGGGCATTGTCACGTCGTAAGTCTGAAACTCAATCATAAAAATCACAAATGTTTTTAGCTTACAAATATACTAATTTTTCCTCAATCCCCCGAAATCGGCCCGCTGTAATTTTTCGGATGATTTTCTCGCCTTATTATATGAAATAACGACTAAAGGATATATACTATTAGAAATCAATGTATTATCTATAAGATAACGCGCCATTATCTTCCTGAGAATCACAAAAAATATTTCTTCAAGTCATTATATCACAAATTTTAGAATCTCACGAATCAAAATACAGTCTTTGCGGTTCTGAAAATTATAGTTAAATTTGTAGACACAATAGACTGAAATGAAAATAGGATTTGACGGCAAACGTGCCATAAGAAATATGACTGGCCTCGGCAATTACTCACGACTGGTAGTCGAGTCCCTGAGTGAACAGTATCCCGATGACCGGCTCGTGCTGTACACACCGTCGACTCCCGATGACAATCCCCGGCTTAAGAAAATCAAGTATGCGGACAATGTAAGCATACGCACTCCGGCCAAAGGAGAATCGCCACTGGGCAAGAGTCTATGGCGCGTGCGCAGTCTGCCTGCACTGTTTCCGCAGGAGGGTATCGAGCTGTACCACGGCCTGTCCAACGAACTCCCCATGACCATAAAGCGCGCCGGCATACCGACCGTCGTGACGATGCACGACGTGATATACCGGCGGCTGCCCTACTGCTATAGCGCCATCGACCGACACATATATAATATAAAGTATGGCCACTCGTGCCAATGCGCCACAAAAATAGTAGCCGTAAGCGAGCGCACCAAACTGGACGTGATGGAATTCTACGGCATACCGGAGGAGCGCATAGAGGTCATATACCAGGGCTGCGACAGGCAATTCTACCATAAGGCCGACCCTGACGAGATAACCGCTGTCAGGCAGAAATACCGTTTGCCCGAAAAATATATAGTGCAGGTCGGCAGCGTGGAGCGACGCAAAAACGCACTCCTGAGCGTGCGGGCGCTCTCCGAACTCCCCTCCGACATCTGTCTGCTACTGGTCGGCCGTGCCACCGCCTACTACAATGATGTGGTCAAATGCGCCCGGGAGCTGGGGGTGGCTGACCGTGTGGCGCATCATTCGGATATAGCCTTCGCCGACCTGCCGGCCATCTACCAAGGCGCCCTTGCAGCAGTCTACCCATCCTATTACGAAGGATTCGGTATTCCCGTACTTGAAGCGCTGGCAAGCGGCGTCCCCTGCATCGCGGCTACCGGCTCTTGTCTTGAAGAAGCGGGCGGAGACGCCGCCCTTTATGTCGCGCCCGACGACGCACGCGACATGGCAACCAAACTCAACCTCATATTGAGCGACGACAATGTGTCCCGGAGCATGATAGCACGTGGGAATAAATACGCCTCCCGATTCTCTAACGCAAGGATAGCCGACACGCTGCACCGGCTGTACGAGAGCCTGATAAATAAATAATATTTATTACTGTATTATTTCAGTTATAGTAATACATTCACAAAATAAGAAAATAAGCCAATAGAATAAAAATATATAATACTCAGTGAGCAAGCACTGAGTATCAATGACAAGGGGAAAGAAAAAGAAACAATAACGCCAGTATGCAGACACCGACGCCACAAGACGGGGTATGGCAAAGAGGGGTCAAAGAGGGGTGTAAATAAGTTTTTCCACTAAAAATGATAAAAAGTAAAAATTTATTGCCTCTACTAATTATAATTTTGACTAACTTTACATTTTAAAATGCAGAAACACCGTCAAGCAGCTCGCCGATGGCACCTGACCACCGGGGCGCAAGCGAATACAGCAACAATCAATACGCAAGTAATCAACTAATTATCAACTATGGCCGATAAAGTCAAAGACACAGTAAGCCACGCGGAAATGCCCTATCATGTTCCCGCCATGCTGCAGGAGTGCATAGACGGGCTTGACATACATCCGGACGGGATATATGCTGACGTCACATTTGGCGGCGGAGGACACTCGCGCGCTATAGTGGAACGTCTGTCCGAAAGCGGCCACCTCTACGGCTTCGACCAGGACATGGATGCCTACGCCAACCGCATCGCTGACGACCGATTTACTTTCGTACACTCCAATTTCCGGTATCTGCGCAACTTCATGCGCTACTACGGAGTGGAGAAGCTGGACGGCATCATGGCCGACTTAGGGGTATCGTTCCACCACTTCGACACAGCCGAAAGGGGCTTTTCGTTTCGTGCCGACGCTCCGCTGGACATGCGTATGAACCGCAGCGGGACTCTGGACGCACGCAAGGTAATCAACGATTACACCGACGAGGAGCTTATACGCGTGCTGAAGCTGTACGGCGACCTGCGCCGGCCCGCGCCCATTGTCAAGGCCATACTTGCCGCGCGCTCCAAAGGAGAAATCAACACAACGGGCCAGCTGCTGGACATATTGCGGCCGGCAATCAATCCACGACAGGAGAAGAAGGAGCTGGCACAGGTATTTCAGGCTCTGCGCATCGAGGTAAATGGCGAAATGCAGGCATTAGGCGACTTCCTGGAGGCCACGACGCGCGTGCTGCGTCCCGGCGGCAGGCTTGTAGTGCTTACTTACCACTCGCTGGAAGACCGCATGGTCAAGAATTATCTCAAGACAGGCAATCTGAACGGCGAACTTGAAAAGGATTTCTACGGACGCCCGCTCACTCCGTGGCGGCTCATCACACGCCAGCCCCTGAGCGCCTCGGCCGAAGAGGTGGACTGCAACCCCCGGGCGCGCAGCGCGCGTCTGCGCGTAGCCGAATACTGCCTCATGGCAGAAACGACAGACCAAAACGACAACAATGGCAAAAAAGAAAAATAATAATAAGACTACAAAAAAGAGAAAGAACGCTGCTAAGGTACAGACCGGAGCGTGGTTCTCCAGTTTTCGTGAAGGCAAACCGCTTTCGGTCGACTTCTTCAAACGCCACGGCTGGTTCATACTTATAGCCATGGTAGCTGTCATCGCCCTGATCGGCCAACGGTATACCAACAAATCGAAGATGCGCGAAATCAAGGAGCTGACACGCGAGCTGGCTTTTGAGAAAAGCCAGCAGATAAACGAGAAAGCCACATACATGAGCCTTATACGCGAAAACGAAATGCGCCGGCTGCTGCGCGAGCGCAACATAGACCTGGACTACCAGGAGCAACCTCCCTACGAACTGTCACGCCACTGAGGCGCATAGCAGAACCTTTATCCTCAAATGTCGAAACCGGCAATAACAAATGGCTAAGAAACAAAGCAACAGACAACATATCATGGCCCGCTACGGGTGTATCGTACTTATCTTCCTGGCCGGGTGTGTGGCAGTCATCACGAAACTGTCCATTACCACCCTGATTGAAGCCAAGGGTTGGAACGACCGCGCCACGCGCGAGCTGCAGGAGACCGTGCCGCTTCCGCCGGAGCGCGGCAATATATTGTCATGCAACGGCAATATCCTGGCCTGCAACCAGACTCTGTATGACATACGCATAGACGTGCGCCATCCGAAGTTCAACAAGCTGACAAAACAGCAGTGGAACAGTCTAGACTCGCTGGCCGACTCGCTCGACACATATTACCCCCGTACCGAGCTTATGCGCGAAAATCCGGACCGCGCCAGCAAGGATTCGTGGCACACCCTGCTCCACGAGCAGCTCGCCCTGCCCCAGAACCAGCGGCGCAAGCCCGTGGTAATCGGCCGCAAACAGCCTATAGAAGAATTCGAGCGCATCAAGACATGGCCTTTTCTGAAAGATATCAAGGGTCGCGGACCGGTATACTCCGAAGACCATGTGATACGCGTCTATCCATTTGGCGACATGGCGCGACTGAGCATCGGGCGAGTCTATCAGGACAGCGCCACGAAGCGCGTCAAAGGCTATGCGGGACTGGAGATGGCTCTCGACTCCCTGCTTTATGGCAAACCTGGCAAAGCCAGGAAAGTAGCCATGAACAGCGGCCTGGCCAACTGGGTGGATGTGCCCCCGGTACGCGGCTATGACATTCTGACCACCATCGACATAGACATACAGGATATAGTCGAGGAAGAGCTGCTCAACATGTGTGACTCGGTCGGAGCCGAATGGGGCACAGCCATCATAATGGAGGTAGGCACGGGCGAGATAAAGGCCATAAGCAACGTGGAGCGCAACAAAAAGACCGGCATCTACGAGGAGGCCATGAACCGCGCCGTACAGGCTTTCGAGCCAGGCTCGGTCATGAAACCTATCTCTCTGATGATAGCATTCGAGGACGGTATCGTAAACAGCGTCAACGATCCGGCCGACTGCTCCCCGTTCATGGGCACTTCAGACCATGCCGGAGGCGGCTCCAAGTCTATGAAGCAGATAATCGAGACATCCTCCAATCCGGGCATAGCCCGCGTGATATTCAGAAAATACGGCAAGACGCCCGAGAAATTCCGCGAACGTCTGGCCTCCATCGGCTTCTTCGACAAGATGAACTCCGGTATAGGCGGCGAGACCACACCGCGCGTGCCCAAGCTGCTGCCTACGGTAAACGGACAGAAACGCTCGCTGGAAGGGCGCCAGATGGACCTGGCACGCCAGGCTTACGGCTACAATACCGAGATTCCGCCGCTGTACACACTTTCGTATTACAACGCCATAGCCAACGGCGGCAAGTATGTGCGTCCGCATCTGGTACGCGCCTTGCGCAACGAAAACGGACGTGACTCCATCCTCCCGCTCTCCTATATACGCGACTCCGTATGCTCGGCCGCCACGGCCCGCAAGGTCAAGGAATGTCTGCACGAGGTGGTGTGGGGCAAGCGCGGCACCGGACGCCGTCTGCAAGACGACCGGGTGGAAGTCTGCGGCAAGACCGGCACAGCGTACCCATACGATTACGAAGTACTCAAGAGCTACGACAAATCCAAACGCCGCTATGCCTTCGCAGGATTTTTCCCCTACAATGAGCCGAAATATTCCTGCATGGTGCTTATCACGGCACCGGCAGGCGCCACCTCGGCGGCGCGCTCGTCAGGCACGGTGCTGCTCAACGTGGCGCTGAAGCTATACGCCCGCGGGCTGCTCAGCAACCACAGCTCTTATGCCGACAGCCGCAACACCGACACGCCGCTGCTGTACGGCGCCATAGGCAATGCCACGCGCGCCGTAGCTACAGCGCTGGGTCTCAGCGGAGCCCGGCAGATACAGACCAGCGGCACGCAGGCCGCCGGCACAGTCCCCGATGTCAGCGGCCTGGACATCAGCTCGGCTGTCAAGAGACTGGAGAAAGCGGGACTGAATGTAGGCTACATACGCGGAGCCGGATTCGTAGCTGCACAGACACCCTCTGCGGGAAGCCCTCTGAAAAAAGGACAGATGGCTTATCTGACTCTGAGCTGGAAAACCCCGGCGTCTGCCGAATCAAATGAATAAACTATAAACAACGACATACGATATCAGGATATGAAACAGAAACTGTCAACCCTGCTGCGAGAAATAGAGGTACTCGAAATAATAGGAGATACCGATAAAAATATAGTGAGCCTTAATTCCGATTCCCGCAAAGTCGAAAAAGAGGGCATGTTTGTGGCGGTAAAAGGTGTCACTACCGACGGACACAAGTATATCCCGGTCGTAGCCAGCACCCACGTAGGCGCCATAGTGTGCCAGCAGCTTCCTTCGGCTTTTGAGAAGGGAGTGACTTACATACGTGTGGCCGACACGGCCAAAGCGCTCGGCCATCTCGCCTCGGCCTGGTACGGCCACCCCAGCTCCAAGCTGAAGCTGGTAGGCGTTACCGGCACCAACGGCAAGACCACTACCGCTACCCTGCTGTACGAGATGGCACGCATGGAAGGCTATAAGGCAGGTCTGCTCTCCACCGTCTGCAACTATGTGGACGGCCGCGCCATACCGACCACCCACACCACCCCTGATCCGTTGACGCTCAACGAGCTGCTGGCCGAGATGGTACAGGCCGGCTGCGATTATGCCTTCATGGAAGTCAGCTCCCACGCCGCCGAACAGCAGCGCATAGCCGGCGTAAGATTCTCCGGCGGCGTATTCTCCAATCTGACACGCGACCACCTGGATTATCATGGCACGGTGGAGAACTACATGAACGCCAAAAAGAAATTCTTCGACGCCCTTCCTGCCGATGCTTTCGCTCTGGTAAACGCCGACGACAAGGCCGGAGCCTATATGCTGCAGAACACCAAGGCACATAAATACACTTACTCGCTGCGCACACAGGCAGACTTCCACTGCAAGATACTTGAGACACGCCTGGACGGCACTCTGCTAAGCCTGAACGGCAAGGAGGTGGAGGTACAGTTCACGGGCCGATTCAACGCCTACAACCTTACCGCCGTCTACGGCGCCTCCATCCTTGCGGGATTCGCCCCTGACGAGGTGCTGGTCAACATGAGCCGTCTGATACCCGTAGCCGGACGTTTCCAGACCATGCATTCACCCAAAGGCTTCACTGCTATCGTAGACTACGCCCACACCCCCGATGCGCTGGTAAACGTCCTGGATACCATACGCGACATAGTAGGCGCCGACGGCGATATAATCACTGTGGTAGGCTGCGGCGGAGACCGCGACCACGGCAAGCGACCGATGATGGCCAAAGAGTCGGCGCGCCGCTCTGACCGACTGATACTCACTTCCGACAATCCGCGCACAGAGCGGCCTGAAGCCATAATAGATGACATGAAGGCCGGACTGGACGAGGCCGACATGAGCCGCACGCTCTGTATTACCGACCGCGCCGAAGCCATACGCACCGCATGCGCTCTGGCCAAAGCCGGCAGCGTGGTGCTGGTGGCCGGCAAGGGTCACGAGACGTATCAGGAGATAGACCACGTACGCCACCACTTCGACGACCGCGAGATACTGGCAGCCATATTCAAGGCTTAACCGAAGCATAACCAGGATTCTAAAACTTATAAACTATGTTTTATTCCCTGTTTCAGAGTCTTCAGGACTCCGGCGTGCCCGGTGCCAGACTCATGGATTACATCACTTTCCGTACGGGCATAGCTTTTGCCCTGGCCCTGATAATAGCCCTAATCGCGGGGCGCAGAATCATAGACCGCCTGCAACTTCATCAGGTGGGAGAAATCGTACGCGACCTCGGCCTGGAGGGGCAGATGCAGAAAAAAGGCACCCCCACAATGGGCGGTATAATAATCATCCTGTCCATCATAGCGCCATGCCTGCTGCTCGGCAATCTGAGCAATGTGTACATGATACTGATGCTTGTGGCTACCCTATGGATGGGCGCTATCGGCTTCCTCGATGACTACCGTAAGCTCAAGTACCACAATAAGGAGGGTCTGAAAGGCAAATACAAGATTACCGGCCAGGTCGGCCTGGGACTTATCGTAGGCATAACCATGTGGCTGTCGCCCAGCATCGTGATGGTGGAAAACCAGGAAGTGGTCCGCGAGAACACCGCTGAAATAGAGGTCATCCACAAAAGCGAACAGATAAAGTCGCCGCAGACCACCATACCCTTTGTGAAGAACAACAACTTCAACTACGAATGGCTGACATCATGGCTCGACGGCGAGGCCGCCCGGACAGCCGGCTGGCTCGTCTTCGTGGGTGTGGTGATATTCGTGGTCACGGCTGTCAGCAACGGCGCCAACCTTACCGACGGACTTGACGGACTGGCGGCAGGCACCTCGGCGATAATCGGTGTCGCTCTGGCTGTCATGGCCTATCTGGGCGGCAACGTCATATACTCCTCTTACCTGAATATCATGTATATACCCGGGTCGGAGGAAATGGTGGTCTATGCCGGCGCCTTCATGGGCGCGCTGGTAGGCTTCCTCTGGTACAATGCCTACCCGGCGCAGGTGTTCATGGGCGACACCGGCTCGCTCACGCTGGGCGGCATACTTGCCGTCTTCGCCATCCTGATACGCAAGGAGCTGCTTATACCTGTACTCTGTCTGCTTTTCTTCCTTGAGGACCTGTCAGTCATGATTCAGGTAGCGTACTTCAAGTTCACAAAGAAGAAGTACGGCGCCGGACGCCGTGTCTTCAAGATGACTCCTCTGCACCACCACTTCCAGAAAGCCGGCGATCCGGGTATCCAGGCTTTGCTCAACTTCCCGAAGCGTCCGGTGCCCGAGCCCAAGATAGTGACGCGCTTCTGGATAGTCAGCATACTGCTGGCCGCTCTCACATTCATAACACTAAAGATACGATAATACAGTATATCAATCATGTCTGAGAAAAAACGCATAGTCATACTTGGCGGCGGAGAGAGCGGCGTGGGCGCCGCCGTGCTGGCCAAGGTCAAAGGTTTCGATACATTCCTGAGCGACACGGGCAACATCGCCCCCAAATACCGCGAGATGCTGGACAAGTGGGAGATAGCCTACGAACATGGACATCCGCACACTCAGGAACTGGTGCTTAACGCCGACGAGGTCATCAAGAGCCCCGGCGTGCCTCCTACCGCACCGCTGGTCAAGGCTGTGGTGGCCAAAGGCATACCGGTAATCTCCGAGATAGAATTCGCCGGCCGCTATACCGACGCCAAGATGGTCTGCATCACAGCCTCCAACGGCAAAACCACCACTACCCTGCTGCTTTACCATATACTGAAGAAAGCTGGTCTCAACGTAGGACTGGCCGGCAATGTGGGCAAAAGCCTGGCCTATCAGGTGGCCACGGCCAGCCATGACATCTACGTCATCGAGCTGTCGAGCTTCCAGCTGGAGAACATGTATGATTTCAAGGCTGACATAGCCGTACTGCTCAATATTACCCCGGACCACATGGACCGCTATGACCACAAGATGGAGAACTATGTGGCGGCCAAATTCCGCATCATCCGCAACCAGGGTCCCGACGACTGCTTCATCTACTGGCAGGACGACCCTGTCATCACAGCCCAGCTCGCTCAGATGAAGCTGCACTCCCGGATGCTTCCCTTCAGCGAGCGTCATACGGAGCAGGCCGCCGCGTGGGTAGACGGCGACATGATGGTTGTAGAGACACCGCAGGATGTCTGGGAGATACCCCGCGACCACCTGGCTCTCAAGGGGCTGCATAATCTCTACAACTCCATGGCCGCCGGCATCTCGGCCAGTGTGCTCGGCATCCGCCACGACATCACAGCCGAGGCTCTGAGCGACTTCGAGGCCGTACCCCACCGTCTGGAATATGTGGCCACCATCGACGGCGTACGATACATCAATGATTCCAAGGCCACCAATACCAATTCCACCTGGTACGCCCTGGAGAGCATGAAGACACCTACGGTACTGATTCTGGGAGGCACCGACAAGGGCAACGACTACAATGACATAGCCGACTTCGTGAAGGAGAAAGTCAAGGCAATAGTCTGCATGGGTGTGGACAACTCCAAGCTGCTTGATTTCTTCGGTTCGTATGGAATACCCGTGGCGGATACAGGCTCGCTGGCCGAAGCCCTGGACGCCGCCCGCGAATATGCCGCCGAAGGGGACACGGTGCTGCTGTCTCCCTGCTGCGCCTCGTTTGACCTGTTCCGCAACTACGAGGATCGCGGCGACCAGTTCAAAAACGCCGTAAGAGCAATGAAATAATCCGCCGACACCTATGCCCCAAGACAAAAACCGACCCGGACCGACAGGCCGGCTCGACATACGCCACACTATCGACGGCCGCCCGGCGGACAGCGGGACGCAGAGCAAAACCATGCGCCAGATGGAAAACCGCTCGCGTCTGCATCTGCACGCCGACCGCTACCTGTGGGGTATATATCTGATGCTGCTCCTTTTCTCGATGGTGGAGCTATACAGCGCCTCCAGCTCGGAAGTGCGCGGCGACGATATCTACGGACCGCTGGTGCAGCACGCCATATTCCTGTTCATGGGCTTCGGCCTGGTACTGCTGATGCAGAATATCCATTATAAGTATTACCGCAAGCTCGCCTGGGCTTTCTGCATCCTGTCACTCGGACTCGTAATATACGCCAACCTGCGCGGAGAGGTACTCAACGGAGCCATCCGCTCCATACGAGTAGCCGGCATATCCATCCAGCCGCCCGAAATCGCAAAGCTGGCCATGGTACTCATCCTGGCCAAAGTGATGTCGAAACATCAGATGCGCCACGGTGTCACAGACCGGGGCATCATAATCTCAGTCATCATCTTCGCCATATACGCCGGACTCCTCTACGCCAACGGTTTTACCAACACCATATTGCTTTTCGGCATAGCCACCTCAATGCTTGTCATTGCCGGCACGCAGATGCGCAAACTGGCGATACTGGCTCTTATAGCCATAGCCGGCGGCGTGGTGGTCTGGGAGATGAAATTCGCCAGCCATCCTGACGAGAACGCAGGCGGCACAGCCATAGAGGCAGCCCAATACCACGATCCAAAGGCCGTCAACCGCGACGGAGCGCGTGTAGACCGACTGGAGAGCTTCAAGAAAGGCGTACACCCGGAAGACTCGCTGACAGACTGGAACCGACAGGTTATCTTCGCCAAGATGTCGCAGGCTCACGGCGGCCTGTTCGGCAATGGCCCCGGCAACTCTCGTGAAAGCGCACGCCTGCCCCTGGCTTTCTCCGACTACATTTACTCCATCATCGTCGAAGACACAGGCTTTATAGGCGGTGTGTTTCTGCTGGTTCTCTATATACTTCTGCTGGCACGCGCCGGCGCCATAGCCTGGAAATGCAACAAGGCCTTCCCGGCGCTGCTCATCACGGGCTGCGCCACCATGATAGTGATGCAGGCCATAGTCCACATGTGCATCGTGGTCGGACTGGCTCCCGTCTCCGGACAGCCCCTGCCGCTTATTTCCAAAGGGGGCTCGTCGATACTGGTCATGAGCGCGGCCATAGGCATGATGCTCTCTGTCAGCAAATACGCCGTACTTACCTCCAAGAATCAGACCGACGAGCATCTGGCTCTGAAGGAGGCCGTAGACGATGCCGACGATACCAGCGTGAACCCCTCGCAGCTCACTTATACCGACGTCCCCGACAACACTTACTCCAATCTGCCCGACGGTCCTGCGCGCCGGCGTAACGGGACGCGGTCCAAATCATAACAATCCAAAGATATGTCGAAAGATAAATTACGATTCATAATAAGCGGCGGCGGTACAGGAGGCCATATCTTCCCTGCCCTCTCGATAGCCGGCGCCCTGAAACGCCGCTATCCGGGCGCCGAGTTTCTGTTCGTAGGCGCCCAGGGACGCATGGAGATGGAAAAGGTGCCCGCCGCAGGCTACGCCATAAAGGGGCTTCCCGTGGCCGGCTTCGACCGCAAGCGCCTGTGGCGCAATTTCCAGGTTCTGCTGAAGCTGCGCAAAAGCCTGACCATGGCACGCGGCATAATACGGGATTTCAAGCCGGACGCCGTAATCGGTGTCGGCGGCTATGCCTCGGGACCCACCCTCAAGGCTGCCCAGCGCCTCGGCATACCCACGCTGCTCCAGGAACAGAACTCTTACGCCGGCGTGACCAACAAGCTGCTGGCCAGGAAGGCGCTGAAGATATGCGTGGCTTACCCGCGGATGGAGCGTTTTTTCCCGGCAGAAAAGATAATACTTACCGGCAACCCCGTCCGCGCCGAGATACTGCGCTCCGGCAAGACCGCCGCCCAGGCACGAGCCAGCTTCGGTCTGGATGCGGAGAAGCCTACCGTACTCGTAGTAGGCGGCTCGCTCGGCGCGCGCACCCTGAACGAGAGTATCCAGGCCGGCCTGAACCGCTTCTGCGATTCCGACATACAGCTCATCTGGCAGACCGGCAAGGCCTACGGAGACCGAGGCATACATGCGGCCAAAGGCAAAAAAGGCATAGTCGTGACCCAGTTTCTCACAGATATGGCCACGGCCTACGCTGCCGCTGACTTAGTGGTAAGCCGCGCCGGAGCCGGCTCAATAAGCGAACTGGAGCTGCTCGGAAAACCCTGCATACTCGTACCTTCGCCCAACGTGGCCGAAGATCATCAGACCAAAAACGCACATGCCCTGTCGGACAACGGCGCAGCCATTACGGTACCGGACGCCGAGGCTCGCGCCACACTGATAGATACAATCATGCGCACAATAGCCGACAAGAAGGGGCTGCAAAGCATGAGCGACGAGATTCTGAAGCTCGCGCTGCCCGAATCAGACGAAAAAATAGTAGACGAGATAGATATCATAATAAATGGAAAATAAGGTTTATTTCGTAGGAATAGGCGGTATCGGCATGGCCAATCTCGCCCGTTACTATATGCAGCGCGGCGCCACTGTCGCCGGCTACGACCGCACACCCTCGGAGCTTACCCACGCCCTTGAGAAAGAGGGGGCTGACGTCACTTACGACGATGACACGCAGACCATCCCAGAAGTCATGAGATGCCCCGGAGACACACTCGTAGTCTACACTCCGGCCATCCCTGAGGACAACCATATACTCACTTATTTCCGCGACGGAGGCTTCACTGTCATAAAGCGCGCCGCCCTGTTGGGACGCATCACGGGCCACTCGGAGGCCATCTGCGTGGCCGGCTCTCACGGCAAGACCACCACAAGCTCCATGATCGCCCACATACTATACTCCGGCTCCGTAGGCTGCAACGCTTTCTTAGGCGGCATACTGCGCAACTATGATTCAAATCTGCTGCTTACCCCCGGATGCCGCCACTCTGTAATCGAGGCCGACGAATATGACCGCTCTTTCCACCATCTGTCGCCGCACATAGCCGTAGTCACAAGCACCGACCCCGACCACCTCGACATCTATGGCGACGAGGCCGGCTACCTCGAGGGATTCGCCCACTTCACATCCCTTATCCGCCCGGGCGGATACCTGCTGCTGCATACCGGATTGAAACTGCATCCGCGCACAGGTCCCGGCGTGACGACACTGACCTATTCAGGCAGCGACCCCGAGGCTCTGTATCACGCCGAAAACATCCGCCATACACCCGGACACCTGTATTTCGACTTCGTCGGGCCCGACGGACTGCGTATCGACAGCATAGAGCTGGGCGTACCGGTAAAAATAAATGTAGACAATGCCACAGGCGCCATCGCAGCCTCGCTGCTGGCCGGAGCCACACCAGAGGAATGTCGGCGCGGCATAGCCACTTTCCAGGGTCCGAAACGACGTTTTGAAATCTGGCTGCGCCCGGAAGACTACCCCGGCGGCAACGGCACCGTACTCATAGATGACTACGCCCACTCTCCGGCCGAGATAGAAGCCTCGATAAAAGGGGTAAAGGCTCTGTACCCGGGTCATAGACTGACTGTCGTCTTCCAGCCGCACCTCTACACACGCACACGCGATTTCGCGCCGGAATTCGCCCGGGCGCTCAGCCACGCCGACCGCACCATACTTTGCGAAATCTATCCCGCGCGCGAGCTTCCCATACCCGGAGTGACCTCGGAAATCATCCTTCAGGGGGTCGAAGCACCCGAAAAACAGTTAATATTGCGAAAAGATTTGCTCAATTACGTAAAAAACACTAACTTTGACATCTTAATGACTCTGGGGGCCGCCGACCTTAACGTGCTGCTTCCAGACATCAAGCGTATATTACTGGAAAAAGAGTACTGACAATCTGAATCGCTGAACCATGTCACGTCCTTTGGTAAAATGGCTGATACTCATCGCATTGCTGGCATACGTCGCCGTCATGGCGTCTGTGGCCGGCTCAGCCGTGCGCGACCGTCTGTGCAGCGGTATCGACATAGTAATCCAGTCCGATGACCCCTCGGCCGCAGCTTTCCTTACACCTGAGGCCGTCAAACGCGAGCTGGGGGTCCTCCCCTCCCGCTATGCCCGCACACGGCTCAGCGCAATCGACACCGACTCGCTCGAGCGACACCTGAACGCAGTCAACAATTTCGAATCCATAGAGGTAATACGCACCTCCTCAGGCAAATTGCGGCTGAACGTCGTACCCATGATACCCGAAGTACGTGTCTTCACATCTGCCGAGACATATTACATCAACAAAGACGGCAAGCGTCTGGACGCACATTCCGAATACTTCGCCGACCTCCCCATAGTGCGGGGTAACTTCACACACAAGATGCCAGCTTCGGGCGTGCTGCCGGTCACGCGCTATATAGCCCGCGACAGCCTGCTGCGCAACCTCATCACTATGGTGGAGTACAAGTCACCCACCAACATAATACTCGTACCCCGCATCCGCGGACACGTCATCAATCTGGGCGACACTTCGCGCCTGAAGGAAAAATTTGACAATCTCACCTTGCTTTACCGTAAGGTAATGCCCTACAAAGGCTGGAACACGTACGATACCATATCTCTGAAATACAAGGGGCAGATAGTGGCCACGCGCGCCGACAAAAACATCGCGCGCCATACTCTGGGAGAGGATGCCGAAGGCGTAGACCCGGAGGAAGCCTCGCTCGATGCGCAGACCATGACCATTCCCGACGAACAACGGACATCCACGGCCGGGTCCGTCAATAAATCCGCGCCGGCCGCCGTACCTGAAAAATCAACTACCGAGAAATCAACTGAATAACAACTTTCCCGAAGACAAGACATGAGCCAGGAAAAATATATAGCAGCCATCGAAATATGCAGCTCCAAAATTATCGGCGCGGTGGGACGTGTCGATGCCGGAGGCAAACTCAAGGTAATAGCCATAGAGCAGGAAGCTACGGTAGAATGTGTGTACCACGGCGTCATCCAGAACGTCGAGGAGACCGCCAACCGTATTGCCGCGGTCATATCGCGCCTTGAGCAGCGTCCCGCTGTCGCTCCGCGCAAAATCAAGAGCCTGTATGTAGGTCTGGCAGGCCGCTCGCTCCGCAATATCACACGCGAAATCGCGCGCAATCTGCCCGAAGACACCGATATTACCGAGGAACTCCTCGAAAGCATGCGCGACGAAGCCATGCGCGCCAATATCGACTCATCGCTGGAAATCATCGATGCCGTCCCGGGCCGCTATCTGGTCAACAAAATCGAGACCAAGTCTCCGGTCGGCACCGCCGGCTCCAGTCTGCAGGCCACATATCAGCTCTTAGTGGCCCGCCCGCAGCTGCAGAAGCATCTGCGCCGCGTCATCAGCGACAAGGTCGGACTCGACATCGCATCCATCGTGATTACCCCGCTGGCTGTAGGCAAGCTGATACTCTCTGCCGATGAACGCCGGCTGGGCTGCATGCTCGTAGACCTCGGGGCTGAGACCACGACCGTCTCCATATACCGGGGAGGCTCGCTCGTCTACCTGGCCGTACTTCCCATCGGCTCGCGCAACATCACTCTGGATATCACTACGCTCAATATGCTGGAGAAGGATGCCGAAGACATGAAGACAACCATCGGCAACGCCATAGCCTCGGACAACATATCGAATCTCAACATCAACGGTGTGCGACAGTCCGATGTCTCCAACTTAGTGGTCGCCAGAGCCGAGGAAATCGTAGCCAATATCCTGGAACAGATCAACTACGCCGGTCTGGACGACAGCCAGCTGCCCGGCGGAATAATAACCATAGGCGGCGGCTTCAATCTCAACCGTATGGACGAACTGCTGCGCCGGCAGAGCGAACTCAACGTACGCCGCGGCTCGCTGCCCTCAGACGTAATCCTGGAAGACATAAAGGCTCCCTCTTACGAGACCATAGAGGTAATAAGCATCCTGAGCGCCGGCCGGGCGCAGGACGCCCCTGCCTGTCTTGAGATTCCACATAAAGAGACACTCCCCACGGACGACACATATACAGCCGAGGCGGACAGCCGACAGGACGAGTCGCTCCGAAAAGGTCTGAATCTACGCGAAGGACGCGAAAGAAAAGATGGCAGACAGGGCGGCAGCCGGCTTCTCGGAAAAATCACTAATATCCTTTCCTCCATCATCCCCAACAAGGACGATGACGACGACGATCCAGACCTTGACAACATCTAATCCTCTCACACTTATATTCCAACACGACAATGTCCGATAACTTCAACATATCCGATGCCTCGGCTTTCGCCGAAGACGAATTCCGCATCCCCCCTATCATCAAAGTCATAGGCGTGGGCGGCGGCGGCGGCAACGCCGTAGACTATCTCTACTCACAGGGAATAGAGAATGTCACTTTCATGGTCTGCAATACCGACAAGCAGGCCATACGCAAGCTCAAAGTGCCCAACAAAATCCTCCTCGGCGACGAGGGTCTCGGCGCGGGCGACAATCCGGCCATAGGCCGCGACGCGGCTGAAAAGACAGCCGAGCAGATACGCGCCACACTCAACGATGACACAAAGATGGTATTCATTACCGCCGGTATGGGCGGCGGTACCGGCACCGGCGCAGGCCCTGTGGTGGCCAAGATAGCCAAGGACGCAGGCATGCTGACCATAGGTATCGTTACCATCCCATTCTTCTTTGAGGGCAACCGCAAGATTATCAAAGCATTGGAAGGCGCCGAGGAGATGCGCAAACATGTGGACTCGCTGCTTATCATCAACAACGAGCGCCTGACCGAGATTTACAAGGACCTGACCCTGATCAATGCTTTCTCCAAGGCCGACGACACTCTGGCCAACGCTACCCGCTCCATAGCCCAGATCATCAACACAGACGGATACATCAACGCCGACTTCAATGACGTGAAGACCACGCTGGAGAACTCCTCCACCGCCGTCATCTCCACCGGCTACGGCGAGGGCGAGCACCGCGTGACCAAGGCTATCCAGGACGCGCTCAACTCTCCCCTGCTCCGCAACTCCGACATCAGCAGCTCCAAGCGCCTGCTCTTCTATCTCTACTGCAACCCCAACGCCTCCAACGTGGTAACTATGGCCGAAATGGACGAGATAACGCAATTCAGCGCCAACCTCAATCCGACCATAGGCATAAAGTGGGGAGCCTGCTGGGACGACTCGCTGGGAGAGAGCGTGAAAATCACTATCCTCGCCTCCGGCTTCGACATATCCATCACTCCGGCAGGCAACAGCGAGAAAGGACCGGGGCATATCATCTTTGAAGGACAGAAGAAACAACCGGAGAAAACTCCGGATCCGGCTCTCTCCCCCGAAGACGCCCGCGTTCTCATCGCCTCCGAATACGGCGGCTCGAAGATGAAGGACCACAACCGCGACATGGCGCGCAAGAAGTATGTGGTGCTGAAGCCCTCGCAGTTTGACAGCGACGAGTTCATCGTCGGCTTCGAGAAGTCGCCGGCCTACCACCGCGAGATACACCAGACCGAGGCTCTGCGCGCCTTAGGACTGCCCATAGAGCGCAAAAGCCCGGATGCGCAGCCTCGCAAAACCGATGGCGACACTCCGAGACCGGAGAGCGGCTCCACGACCATACACTTCTGACCTCTCCCCTGCCCCGACCAACCTCTTGAACAACCAAATATTTGATTAAAAGATATTTCCGTGAATACGAAATTTGAAATGGTGGCCAAGACCTTTCAGGGTCTGGAAGACGTTCTCCGCGACGAATTGATAGCTCTCGGAGCCGAGGACGTGGAGATGGGACGCCGTATGGTGTCCTTCAAAGGCGACAACAAGATGCTTTACAAAGCCAATCTGTGCCTGCGTACCGCCCTGCGTGTCCTCAAGCCCATAGCCAAGTTCAGCGCCTCTGATCCCGACGAGCTCTACGACTTCGTCCGCGACTTCGAGTGGGACCGGTTCCTGACTCCTGATCAGACTTTCGCCATCGATTCAACCGTCAACAGCGCGGAGTTTCCCCACTCCAAGTTTGTCACTTATCGTGTAAAAGACGGCATAGCCGACTACTTCAACGACAAATACCAGCGACGCCCCTCCATACGCCTGATAGGCGCCGACATGCAGCTCAATGTCCACATATCGGACTCACGCGTCACCATCTCGCTTGACTCATCGGGCGAACCGCTCAACAAGCGCGGCTACCGCGTGGCGCAGACCGAAGCGCCAATCAACGAGGTGCTGGCCGCCGGCATAATAATGAAGACCGGATGGCGCGGAGACTGCGACCTGGTGGACCCGATGTGCGGCTCCGGAACCTTCCTTATCGAAGCGGCGCTGATCGCCTCCAACGTCAACCCCGGCGTATTCCGCCAGCACTATGCCTTTGAGACGTGGCCTGACTTCGACAGCGAGACATTTGAGGAGCTGTACAACGACGACAGCGAAGAGCGTATCCCTTCATGCCGTATCTACGGAGGAGACATAGCCCGCGAGGCTGTAGCCAAGGCCAAAGAAAACGTCAAGGCCGCCGGAGTGGACGACATAGTGGAAATCGAATGTAAGCCCTTCGCCGACTGGACCGAACCGCCGTTTGAGGGAATAATGATTACAAATCCTCCTTACGGAGAACGCCTGCGTCCCGGCGATCTGGAGGGACTCTACAAGCAGCTCGGCTCCACGCTCAAGAAATATTTCAAAGGCTACCACGCCTGGATTCTGGGATACCGCGACGAGCATTTCCGCGAAATCGGCCTGAAAGCCAGTGTAACTTTCCCGGTACTCAATGGCTCGCTGGAATGTCAGCTCCGTGAGTATGTCCTGTTTGAAGGCTCGTATTCCGACTTCAAGACTGCTGGCGGCTCCGTGGCCAACACCGAGTTCCACCGCGAGGCCAAACCCAAGGTACACCGCGTCACCGACAATGAATGGCAGCGCGAGACACGCAAATTCGCTTCACGCGACAAATTCGCCGACAAACGCCGCGACCACGAGCGCCGCGAGTTCAAGAAAGACCGGCGCGAGAATCCGGGTCGTACCGACGGCAAACTCCGTGACAAGAACCGCGACAGCAAGAACCGCGATGCCCGGTTCAAATCCGGACGCAAATCGGGCGGCCAGGATATGGAGGCAGTGTCCCCCCGCGAATTCAAAGCCAAAGGCCCGGGGCTGAGCGAAGCCATGGAGACACGCTTCGCACCCGCCGGCACCGCTATGCGCTCACGCAAAGGCTGGAAAAAGAAATCCGAAGACTGACAACCACCCATACACATCCGGATTATGAAAGATATCATCAATATACTCTTACTTGGTTCAGGCGGCCGCGAGTGCGCCATAGCATGGAAACTCTCCCGCAGTCCCCGTCTGGGCACCCTGTATGTGGCTCCCGGCAACGCTGCCGGCTTCGGCCGCAACGTAGACCTCGATCCTATGGATTTCGAGGCAGTACGCGAATTCACGGATTCCCACGACATAGACATGATTGTCGTAGGCCCGGAGAATCCTCTGGTGGCCGGAATAGCTGACTTCTTCGAAGGCCATCCGGTAAAAGTCATCGGTCCCGGCAAGTCCGGCGCCCGTCTGGAGGGCAGCAAAGAGTTTGCCAAAGAGTTTATGGTACGCCACGGCATACCGACGGCACGCTTCATGAGCGTTACCGACGAGACCCGCGAGCAGGGATTGCACTTCCTTGAAAGCCTGTCGGCTCCATACGTACTCAAAGCCGACGGCCTGGCCGCCGGCAAAGGGGTAATCATAGCCCCGAGTCTGGCCGACGCCAAGGATACATTGGGCGACATGCTCGACGGCATGTTCGGCAATGCCTCGGCCACCGTCGTAATCGAAGAATTCCTGACAGGCATAGAGTGTTCGGTATTTGTCGTTACCGACGGCGAGGACTATAAGATACTGCCCGTGGCCAAAGACTACAAAAGGGTAGGGGAGCGAGACCTCGGCCCCAACACCGGCGGGATGGGCTCGGTAAGTCCCGTGCCTTTCGCCGACGAGGAGTTCATGCACAAAGTAGTGACACGCATCGTAGAGCCTACCTTAAGCGGTCTCAAGGATGAAGGCATCCCATACAAAGGATTCATATTCCTGGGCCTCATCAATGTGAACGGCGAGCCGTATGTCATCGAGTATAATGTACGCATGGGCGACCCTGAGACAGAAGTAGTCATGCCGCGCCTGGCCTCCGACCTTGTAGACCTGCTTGAAGGCGTGGCCGACACCACTCTCGGAATAAAGAAAACGGAGGAAGACCCGCGCGCCGCCGTGGCCGTGATGCTTACTTCCAAAGGCTATCCCGGACAGTACGAGAAGGGCAAGCCGATGACCGGCCTTGACCGTGATTTCGGTCCTGACACGCTGCTGTTCCACGCCGGCACCAAAACGGAGGCAGACGGCGCTATAGTGACCGCCGGAGGCCGCGTGCTGGCCTGCGTGGCATACGGAGACACAATAGCCGATGCAGCTTCCAAGGCGAAAGCGGCCGCAGCCGAGATAGACTTTGAAGGCAAATACTTCCGACGCGACATAGCCGCTGACCTGCTCTGATGCCCGACTTCGAGCGCAATCATATAAACCGCATGCTGGCCGGCAAAGGGAGTCTTGCGCTCTCTTTGCTGGCTACGCTCGTAATCGCCATAATCTCGGCAGCGATGTTTTCTCCGGGACCGCTTGAAGGGCACGCAGGAATCTGCCTGCCTTCGCCCAACGAGTGGAAGCTGCCGGGCGGACTCTCGTTCGTCCTCAACATCCTGCTGTACTGGATAGCCTGTCTGGGCGCCATCTCCCTCAACAAGCGATTCAATTTCATTCCCGGGTCCGGAGTGCTGTTCGCTTCAGTATTCATGTTCGCAGCTCTGTCTGATCCCTGGATTAACTCACGCCTGAGTTCATCGTCGATAGTGGTATGCATCGTGCTGGCCTGCTGTCATCTGCTGTTCGGACTGTACGGACGGCGTAATGCCTCGCAAGAGATATTCTTCATATTCTCCATCCTGTCATGGGGCTCGATGATACAGTATTCATGCGTGCTGCTTATGCCCATATTCATGCTCGGAGCCATATTCCTGAAGGTATTCGGAGTACGCGAATGTCTGGCCTCCATACTCGCCATACTTACGCCATACTGGATCATCTTCGGGCTCGGAGTCCTTCCCGCCGAAGCTCTCCGGTGGCCCGGACTTACCAACTTCTTTACCGGTTTCGCCGGCAACGGACAGCTCTACTGGCTGCTCGTAGCCAACGGAATTACCGCCACACTGTTTCTGCTGCTGCTCGCCGCAAACAGTCTCAAGGCCTACTCCCTGGGAGTAAGGATGAGAGCGCTCAATTCTTTCCTCAACTTGCTCGGCATAGCGATGATATGGTTCATGCTGTTCGACACCGACAATCTGCTGGCCTACGCGGCTACCCTTGCGCTGGCTTTCGGATTTCAGGCCGGACGGTTCTTCCCGGAGTGCCGCCTGCGGCGGGTCTACCTGTTCATTCTGCTTATCCCGGTCATCTATATTACATTGTTCATATTCAGCCTGTCATGAAAATCTTAGCCGACAGCTTCATTCCTTTTCTACGGGGGAGGCTGGAAAATTATGCCGACATCACGTATCTCCATCCGGACGATTTCAATCCGCAGACCGTAGCCGACGCCGATGCATTGCTGATCCGCACCCGTACCCGTTGCGGCGCGCCGCTGCTGTCAGGCTCACGCGTACGCTTCATAGCCAGCGGCACAATCGGCATGGATCAGTTCGACCTGCCCTGGTGCGCCTCCCATGATATAGCCGCCTTCAATTCTCCGGGCTGCAACGCTCCCGGAGTGGCGCAATACGTATGGAGTTCGCTGCTGCATCTCGGCATAGACCCTGCAAAGATTACTCTCGGCGTAATCGGCCATGGCAACGTAGGCAGAATCGTAGCCGAATGGGGACGCCACTTAGGGGCCCGCATATTGCTATGCGACCCACCGCGTGCCGATAGGGGAGAGAAGGGCTATATACCGATGGAGGAGCTGCTGGCCCAGAGCGATGTCATCACGCTCCACACGCCGCTGACACACGACGGCAATCATCCCACATATCATCTGATAGGGGAGCGGGAACTGCGCCTCATACGCCCCGGCGCGGTCTTCATCAACGCCGCGCGCGGCTCCGTGACAGACACCCCGGCGCTTGTCGAGGCAGCCCGCCGTCTGTCCCTGCGGCTGATAATAGACACCTGGGAGGGCGAGCCCTCTGACCTCAATCCCGAGCTGCTCGCGCTGGCCGAGATTGCCACACCCCACATAGCCGGTTACTCGCTGCAAGGCAAGCAGAGAGCCACACGCATGATCACAGAAAACCTATGCCGCTTCTTCGGACTGCCTCTGGCCACAAAGCAGGGAGAAGAAGGCGTGAAAGTATGGGACCTGCCTGAGCCTTACAGACCCGTGGAAAGCATCGGAGCAGACCAGATAGCAAGCAGCTACGACCCGGTGGCCGACACCCGTGCCTTGCGTGAGACTCCCGCCTCGTTTGAGTACATGCGCGACCACTACGACTACCGCTCCGAGCCATCGGCAATACTTTGCTAACACTTACGCCTATGATTACCGTGAAAAGCCCGGTGCGCAGCCGGCTGATACGCATTGCCCTGATTGTCTGCGCCTGCCTGACAGGCCTATCCCTCTACGGGCAGCGGCACCCCAACCGCAACGCGGCCAACAAGCTGAAATACGTCGTCGGCACCGAGGTCAACATTACCGACAGTGTCAACGCCTACAAGCTGCTGTATGAGAACATACCTCAGGACAAAGATTTTCTCAACGATCCTATCTTCGCAATCGTAGGGCGCCACCGTATCTTCTATTTCAGTGTGGGCGCCAACATGAAGCTCGGCGTCTGCTACGACTGGGGCAATCCCTCCGACAATCCGCAGGGGGTATCGGTAGGCACAATGGAGAAGGCCTCCCCCGGCAATTCCCAGGCATTTCAGATGACGGCGCAGAGCAGCAATATATATTTCAACATCATCGGTTTCCCAAACTCGGCATATCAGGCCGGACTCTTTTTCTCCCTCTCTCTCGACGGCGAGCCGGGCAACACCTATAAGGTGCATGCCGACAACGTCTATTTCCGCTTCCGCGACCTGAAACTCGGCTACACATCGAGTCTGTACAATGACCTTGCCGCCGACCCCTATACAGTGGATGGCCACGGCCCGATAGCCTCTGGCGGCCATAACAACATCCTGATAAACTATCAGAAATTCGTGTCAAAGCATGTGCGTCTGGGCATAGGTATAGAAGGTCCCTATTCCGATCTTACATACTACGTGCCGCCGGCTCCCGATACCGACGAAGCAAGAATTATCGACGCCTGTCTGCGCCAGCGCGTGCCCGACATACCGATGTACGTTACCTACGCTTTCAATGCCTCGGACCACCTCCGCCTCTCTGCCATAGGCCGCGTACTCACGTACCGCAATCTGGTGGAGAACCGCAATCATAGCGCTTTCGGCTGGGGCCTGAAGCTGACCGGAGCCGCCACTTTCGGAAAATCAGTAGTCTACGGAATGGTACAGGGGGGCAAAGGCATATCAAGCTATATCCAGGAGAACCGGAATCTGGGTCTCGACCTTGTGCCAGATATGTCGCGCCCCGGCCATCTTGACAAACCTTTCTCCTGGGGATGTATTCTCGGATTGCAATATAACTGGCGCCCCAATCTTTTCTCCACTGTAGTGTACAGTTTCATGCGCAACTACATGAATCCATTCTCCAACGCCTCGGACGGTCTGCCGTACGCCGACCGTCTGAGCTACGGACAGTACGCGCTGGCCAATCTTGTATGGCGTTACAGCCGGCTTCTGCAGTTCGGCGTCGAATACCTCTACGGACAAAAAAACACCTTCGGGCGCGAACGTCTATCCAACAACAGGGTCTCGCTGCAGGCCTGCGTATCCTTCTGACCCCGGCGACAAGTCAGCGGAGCTTCTGCTCCAGACGCGTGCGCTTCTCCTGCAGGTCTTTGCGGGCCTTGTCAATTTCGGCGCGATGCTTGGCCAGTACCTCGCGCGAACACTTGCCCTCGCTGAAGAAATTTACCTGACGCTGTATCTCCAGATTCTGCTCCAGCAGGTCACTCTCACGCTGCAGCCCCTCCAGATATATGTCCACGGCTTCGTCGCTCTGCTCTACAGTCCACTCGCCGCGCGCCTGGCGCAGACGGTCTATGGTTTCGTCGGTGGAATCGCCGCCGCAGGAGCCGAGCAGAAGCAGCGTGGCAGCGAACGCGGTACATAAATAGTGTTTCATATCCTTTCCTTATTGATTGAAATTTGCTTTCAGGGGCGTCTGCGAGCCTGCGTGAGCTCGTCAAACAGGTCAATGTATCTGCGGGCTATCCCATCGGCCGCGAAGCGCTCCTCGACGCTGCGGCGCATGGATTGGCGCAATCCCGCATTGCCGAGCATGCCGGCGGCGCGGACTATCGCGTCGGCATACAGACGCGGCCGTTCCCCCCGCGCGGGGTCGGCAAGAACGCCGGTCACTCCGTCCTCCACTATGTCCCGCTGTCCCCCGCTGTCGAAGGCCACCGGCAGCGCGCCATAGACCTGGGCCTCGACCAGAGTGCCGGGCAATGTCTCGAAATGGGAAGGGGAGAGCAGAAGCTGCGCGCCGGCATAAAAGCCGGGCATACGCTCCTGCGGCACCGCGCCGGGCAACTCCACCGGCACCGGGCAATCATCTAAAACAGCGGTGTCGCGTATATCGCCCACAGCAGTCAGACGCATACGCGAAACAAGGGACGGGTGTGAGGCTCCCAGCAGATGCAATGCTTCGGCCAGCACGGGCAGCCCTTTGACAGGATCATCCAGGCGTGCCGCAGCCATAAGCATATTAATCTGGTCTCCGCTGTCATCGCGGGGAGGCAGGGCAGATGGCAACGGGAAGGGATTGCCTATCACGCGCACATCGGCGGCACGCATCAGCGACGACTCCCTGCACCGTCCGGCCAGCCAGTGGCTGACAGCGACGAATGTAATTCGTGAAGATGCGTACAAGGCTCGTTTCCTGTCCTGTACGCGTCTGCTCAGGTCATCGGGACGCGGATGGCCGTGAAGCAACGGACATGGGCCGCAATCGCTCAGAAAACGGTCACAGTAGCCTGGATGATGGCATATACCCGTAGCGCACCAGAGGTCATGCATTATCCACACCAGAGGCTTGCAAGCGGCTATCCGGCCTATCTCCCTCAGCGACAGCATGCCCTGATTAACCCAACCCAGACACACCACATCGGCATCGCGTACAAGCGGATGGCCGGACAAAGGCAGTCCCGTGACCGCAGTATCGACCTTAAACAGATCGGCACGGTCACGCCCGTTGCGCAGATAGATATCCAGACGTTCGCGCAAAAACGGGATGCGGGAGCGCCAGGACGGCGCGGCAAGATGTACCGATGGGTCATCGGTCAGCTTTTCCACCACGAGCATGGAGGCATCCACACCATTCGCACGTAAAGCTGCCATAAGCCGGCGGGAAACCACGGCAGCTCCCCCCCGTGCATCGCTCTTATTGACGATGACTACTCTCATGGCTTGCGCGTCAGCTTGCGGAAACGGTAGCGCAGACCCGACTTCTCGTCTTCAAGCCATTCGCCACACTCAGCATCCTCCCATTCACCGGCCTCCAACGCAGGAAAGAAAGTGTCGGCATCGGGGAAAGAGGCGTCTACCTCAGTCAGATACAAGTCGGTGGTCCACGGCAGGGCAGTGGCGTATATCTGGCCGCCGCCTATGATGAAAGCATCCTCTCCGGCCGAAGCCAAAGCCTGCTCGAGCGCCGGGAAAATATCGGCGCCGGGAGCATCGAACAGGGGATTGCGGCTTACCACCACATTGCGGCGGCCGGGCAGCGCTCCTTTGGGCAGCGACTGCCAGGTACGGCGCCCCATGATTATCGTATGTCCGAGTGTCAGCTCTTTGAAATGGCGCAGGTCGGCCCGCAGATGCCATATCAGGTCGCCGCCGCGTCCGATGGCGCCGTCGGCTCCGGATGCCACTATCATGTTCAGTTTCTTCATACAGATTCTTATTTTACCCGTTCAGACAGAGACTACACCCTTGATGGGAGGCCAGGGGTCGTAACCTTCCAGCCTGAAATCCTCATATCTGAAAGAAAATATGTCCTTCACATCAGGATTCAGCACCATGCGGGGCAGCGGGCGCGGCTCGCGGCCCAGCTGCTCCCGTACCTGTTCCAGATGATTGAGGTAGATATGCACATCGCCGAAAGTATGGACGAAATCTCCCGGCTCCAGACCGCACACCTGTGCCATCATCATGGTCAGCAGGGCGTAGGAGGCGATATTGAACGGCACGCCCAGAAACGTATCGGCACTCCGCTGATAGAGCTGAAGCGACAGCTTGCCGTCGGCCACGTAGAACTGGAAAAAGGCGTGGCAGGGGGGCAGGTTCATATTGTCCAGGTCGGCCACATTCCACGAACTCACTATGATGCGGCGCGAGTCGGGATTATGCTTTATATCTTCCACGGCACGGCTTATCTGGTCCACCGTCTTGCCGTCGGCTCCGGGCCACGACCTCCACTGGTAGCCATAGATGTGTCCCAGCGAACCGTCGGAATCCGCCCACTCGTTCCAGATGCGCACTCCGTGGTCCTGCAGATACTTCACATTGGTGTCGCCCGCCAGAAACCACAGAAGCTCGTGGATTATGCTTTTCAGATGCACCTTTTTGGTGGTAAGCAGCGGAAACCCGTCGCCTAAGTTGAAACGCATCTGATATCCGAACGTAGAAATGGTGCCTGTACCCGTGCGGTCATGCTTGCGCACACCGTTATCAAGAATATGACGGAGCAGGTCCTGATATACTTTCATATTGATTATTGACGATTTAAACTATTTTCTACCGAAGGTGGACAGCACTGCTTCGGGCTTGCCTTCGGCATATTCTATGGTAAATGTACCGTCAGGCTTGGTTATGAAATAAATGACCGAGACGACGCCGTCCAGCATATCGGCCCAATATCCGCGTATTACCCTGCCGTCCGCTTTCTTTATCTCCTTGACCTGAGCCAGCACTCCGTCCGGCAGTGTGTCCTGCAGGAAGATGGCGGCAGCCTGCTCTCCGCCGGCGTTGGTACGTCCTTTCAGGCAGACAGAGGCGCCAGGCATCTCTACCTCGTCGTAGTTGCCTACAAGATCGACGAAAAACGGAAACAGCGGTTCGGCCGACGCGACGGCGACAAGCACTAATGTCATAATCACAGAGCAAAAGATTCTTTTCATAACGTTACGGTATTATATATTATCGGTTCTGAACTATGGCGATGTCTCTGTGCGCCGCTGCATAAGCGGCGATATTATGCCGTTGCGGTCAGCCTGGAAGCGGATGGCATCTTCAGGACATACGCTGACACAGTTGAAGCAACGTACACACCGCCGGTTGTCCACTATTCTGTCTTTAACAGATATACATGACGCCTTACACGCCTCCTCACACTTCATACAGGAAGTGCAGCGGTCCGGCAGCAGCTCTATGTGCATTACCGAGCGTGCCGAAAGCACGGACAGCGCGGCTCCGATCGGACACAGCTCGTTGCAGAAGTCGCGTCCGCGCAGCAGAGCCACGGCCACCAGTGTGACAAAGGATATTGCCGCACACGCGAAACCCAGCGCTACGCCGACACCAAGATAGGCCAGCGAAGGATGCTGCATACCTCGGGAGATACTGCCTGTGATATTTACAAAAAAGCTCCACGGCTCCATCAGCAGCGGCAGCGAGCCGACAGCAAGCACCACTCCTATGATGTATGCCCCGAGTATCCAGTAGCGTGTACGTGTAGCCGGACGATAGCGGAAGCACAGGGATTTCATGCCCAGCCTGGGCCCTATGTGCCTTCGCAGACGGATGACTACGTCCTGCAGCGTGCCGGCGGGACAGAATCCGGCGCAATAGACGCGCCCCAGCACGAGGGTAGCCAGCAGCCAGCACAGGCCGGCCGTAAGGCTCGCTCCGAGCATGGAGGGCACAATCTGCAACTCGCGTGCCACACGGGCGTGCTCCGGTGCGGCAGTACGCCACAATGTCCAGACCAGACATTCGGCGAGCATTACCAGACTGAGGGTTATTCTTATCTGTTTCAGCGGTTTCACGGCTCTGATATGAGTATTGGCGCGACATGAGGCCCCGAAAGACAACACTTCGGCTTTTACAAAGGTAAGGCTTTTTTTCGGAATTGCAAAAAAGTTATTAATTTTGCAAAATATTTCCGGGTGTTACCCGGCCTATACAATCTGATATATGCAATACTCCCTACTGCAATTCCTGAGTCTGCTCGGCGCCATCTGCCTCTTTCTCTACGGCATGAAAGTAATGAGCGAAGGCTTACAGAAGGTAGCCGGCGACCGGCTGCGCAACATTCTCGGCATTATGACCAAAAACCGCCTTACCGGCGTCCTTACCGGTATCGCCATCACGGCCCTGGTGCAGAGCTCGAGCGCCGCTACGGTCATGGTCGTCAGCTTTGTCAACGCCGGCCTGATGACACTGGCACAGTCCATGGCCGTAATCTTCGGCGCCAACTTCGGCACAATAGTGACGACCTGGATTATCTCAGCGTTTTCATTTGAGTTCAACATCTCCGACTACTCCTTCGTCATGCTGGCCGTAGCCGTGCCGATGCTTTTCATGAAAAAAAGCGCCTATAAGAGTACCGGAGAATTTCTGATAGGATTCTGCTTCCTGTTCATGGGTCTGGACATGATCAGCGCCAATGTGCCCAATCTGCAGGAGAATCCGGAAATGCTGAAGTTCGTTACCGGTTACTCCACGCTGGGCTTCACTTCGGTTATCATCTTCTTCGCGTTCGGCATCATAGTGACCATGATAGCGCAAGCCTCGGCCGCCACTTTCGCCGTGACTCTGATTATGTGTTCACAGGGATGGATTTCCTTTGAGCTCGGCTGCGCCATAATCCTCGGCTCAAAGATAGGCACCACCATAACGCCTATCCTCGCATCGCTGAGCGGCAACATCGCCGCCAAGCGTACGGCGGCGGGCACATTGCTCTACAACCTGTTCGGCTCCATAATCGTGCTGTGCGTGTTCTATCCCTTCGTCAGCCTGGTGGCCGACTGCACGGTATGGTGCATAGGCACCAATCCGCTCGACATCACCGCAGCTCAGGAGGGCGCCATGGCCAACTCCACTCTTTTGAACGAATCAGGCGGCCTGACTGCGAAAGCGCAGACAGCCATGGCGTTCGGCCTAGCAATGTTCCCGACCGTGTTCAACGTGATGAACATACTCATCATGATATGGCTGCCCAAATATTACGTCAAGATTGTGACCCACCTGTTGCCTACACGCCACAAGACAGACGAAGAAAACTTCTCGCTTACCTTTATCGGCCGCGGTATGCTGGGTACCTCGGAGCTGAACATTACCCAGGCGCAGAAAGAAATAGTAGTCTACGGAGAGCGGGTGCGCCGTATGCTCGGCATGGCCGAAGAGCTTATACACACTCCGGAAAAAGAGAATAAATACCAGGAAATATACAACCGTCTGGAGAAATACGAGGAAATATCAGACCGGATGGAGATAGAAATCGGTACTTTCCTCAATCAGGTGGCCGAGGGACGCCTGTCGCCCGAAGGCAAGATGCGCATCGCCGGCATGCTGCGTATCATAAGCGAAATCGAATCCATAGCCGACGGCTGCTTCAATGTGGCCAAAACCCTGACCCGAAAGAATCAGAACCATGTGGATTTCTCTGACGCCATGATGCAGGAGATAGACAAGATGTTCGCACTTGTCAACGGCGCCATGGACAACATGATGGAGCTGCTGCGCCAGATGGAAACCCCCGAAGACTCCAAGATTATCGCCGCCTATAACCGCGAACGCGAGCTCAACAACTACCGCGACAAGCTGCGTGACGGCAACATATTCAACATCAACAACCACCTCTACGACTACCAGCAGGGCATCTTCTTCATGGACCTTGTGGGCGAAGCCGAGAAGCTCGGCGACTACATGCTCAATGTCGTGGAAGGGGTAAAGCACCAGTTTAAGACAGAATCACTCTATTGACCACAACAATGAATCACAATTATTGCGTCATAATGTGCGGCGGGGTAGGTTCCCGCTTCTGGCCCTTCTCCCGCACCGGAATGCCCAAACAGTTTCTCGACTTTTTCGGCACAGGCCGCTCTCTGCTGCAGCTGACGGTGGAGCGAGTGCTGCCGCTCGTAGACCACGACCATATCATACTCGTTACCAACGAGACATACCTGCCTCTGATACGCAAGCAGCTGCCGGACATACCTGAAGCCAACATACTCCTTGAGCCTGCGCGCCGCAACACGGCTCCCTGCGTATGCTGGGCTGCCCATCATATCTACGCCCTCGACCCGCAGGCCGCCATCATGACCCTCCCTTCCGATCATCTTATACTCAAGGAGGAGGCTTTCCGCCAGGCCATGTGTGCCGGGCTCGATTTCGTCGCCGTCCATGATGCGCTGCTGACACTCGGCATTACCCCGTCATCGCCGGAGACCGGCTACGGCTACATACAGGAAGGCGCTCCGGCTCCCGGATATGACAACATAATGAGTGTGAAGTGCTTTACCGAGAAGCCGTCGCTTGAAATGGCCAAAGTGCTTCTGGCGAGCGGAGATTTCTACTGGAACTCCGGCATTTTCCTCTGGAGGGCCGAGACCATCCTGCGTGCCTTCCGCGAGCTGGCCCCCGACATTGCCGAAGTCTTCGATGCCGGCCAGGGGGTGTACGCCACACCCGCCGAGCGCGCGTTCATAGCCGAAACATTCCCCTCGGCGCCGGGAATATCCGTAGACTACGCCATAATGGAAAAAGCCGGCAATGTCTACATGGAAGCTGTCGACCTCGGCTGGAGCGACCTCGGCTCGTGGAAAGCTCTCTACGAGCTGTCGCCCAAAGACCGCGACGGCAACGTGACCCAGAACTGCAAACTGCTTGCCAAAGACTGCGAGCGCAGTATCTTCGCCATAAAAGGAGACAAAATAGTGGTAGCCGACGGTCTGAAAGACTACATCGTGGCCGAGAACGGCAACGCCCTGCTGATAGTCCCTCTGGAAAAAGAACAGGACATACGCCACATAGTCAACGAAGTCAAGTCCCGCTACGGCGAAGACTACGTCTGAATCTCCTGACGGCGTGCCGCCGGCTGATATCGCTTGTCGAACACATTGGCCCGGTGGTACGCCATATATGCGAGCCTCCTGTCGTTCAGGAAGCCGGCATGCAGCGCGAAGCCTGACAGATAGGCACGCAGGCTCTCGTCCAGAGTTGCGGACGGCACTATGCGGCCATCGTCCGAAAATGTCATATAGCCCAGGTCAAACAATGAGTCGAAAGACTTGTTAAGGAGCAGACCGTTGTTCAGGTCAAACTGTTCCTCTGAATCGGGGGCGCAATGGCTGTACGGCTTGATATGGGATGCTATCAGGACGGGATGCGCCAGACTGTCGAGCATACATCTGGGAGTCTCGCTCCCGTAATGCACGCATACCTCATCCTCCAGCTCCGACTTATACACACGTTGCAGATACGGATCTCTGACCGCTCTCCGCTGCGTTACGTCTGGAAACAGCCGGTCGGCATCGGTCTTGAAATAGACGCATCCATCGTGTACGGTAAGGTCGTCGAGCTTGCCCAGCAGATTGCGCAGATGGTCCACCTGATTGTATTTACGCTCATAGAAACCGTCGATATCCATGTCACAATACTGTCTGTCGATATCCTCGCGGGTAGCGAACTCACGGCCGAAGCTCTCGATATCTATAGTCATAAGCGTAGCGAGGTCTCTTTCGGAAATACATCCCAGCTCCTCCAGCGATTTTATCAGAAAGGCCAGCTGACGGGTCCTGATGTCATTGGTAACAGAATTCAGAAGATTAGCATACTTATACACTATCTTCGACACCACGCTCTTGCGTCGGCGTGACGTGGCCGCAGCCAGAAATTCATCTGTCTCCGGGGCGTATCCACTTAAAAACGGCCGTATGAATCCGAGCTTTACAAGCTGATTGATACGCTTGCGCTGGCTCGCCATATCAATGACAGGGACCGCCGACTGCAACGCCTGCTGCGCGAGCCTGTACTTATCGGGAGTGTAGGCTTCCCCCTCATGCTCTCCTACGAAGTCCCTGATCGTCCGTACCACCTGCCGGAACAGATTTCCGTCGAAATCCGTGAACGCCGCTGTATAATTCCAGTATTTCTCATATACCTGGTTTACCCTGTTTCTCATAAGCGTGTGTTGACAAGAAATAAATATTCCGTATCCTTGTTTTTCTTCTCCTTGCCCGTTACCCGGTAGGCGTATGGCATTTCGTATACAGTGATATCGCCGGCAAACCGCGACAGCAGCTCCGACATTTCCTCCCTGGAGGGCGTCGAGCGGCTGTTGTAACTCAGCATCCAGTAGCGGTATTTCGACAGTCTGGCGAACAGATCACACAGCTGCTGCTTAATCAGTCTCTTGTCCGTGAAGCTATGAGCAAACGGCTGCTGCATCTTACCGTTGATATATGAATCGAGAAGCCCGTAGAAACCATAGTAATCATTCATCGTACCGGCATACGGCGGGTCCAGATAGATCACATCGGCGTCCACCTGGTCTATGGCGTCATAGATATCCAGGTTATAGGCTTTATTGCTCCGGCCATTGCTGAAGACCGCCTCGTTGTAGCGGTCGAGATTATCTTCGAAGTGATATCGGAATGTCTTGTTATGATACGAGCGCCGGCGCCCGTACTTGGCATAGCTGATTTCCTCATCACGCAGTTCGGTAATTTTCTCCCAGTTGATGGTAAAGCGTGAATAAGGCATTTTCCTTATCATCGCCCTGCGCAGAAGCGCGAATGTCAATGACTGCTTCAAAGGATGATTCAGCAGCTCTACATTGCTTCTGATTCTGTCCAGCTCCCTACATTCCTCGGGAAAATAAAATCTGTTGGCGAAATGGCTGTACATAAAACCTTCGGCCGGCTCTCCGCCGAATATGACGCGCAGGTCATCTTCGGAAAGAGTCTGGCTGTCATTCTCTATCAGAGCCTTCGCAATATGGTAATTGACCGTAAGAATATCATTGGAAAAAACCTGCAGTCCGAGCGACTTGGCTTTGTAGCTTACGGAACATCCGCCGCAGAAGGCATCGAAAAACGATGTGGCGTCTTCGGGTATGACCGAAGCGATCCAGTCCGCTATCTTCTCCTTATTGCCTATATAGTTTACTTTGGGATACCTCATCTGATCATCTGCTTTACCGCCTCGGCTATTGCCTGCGCCATGACAGGTGGCACCGCGTTGCCTACCATCTGCTGCTGCATGCCTGAGCCGCCGAGAAATACAAACGAGTCCGGGAACGTCTGTATGGCGGCGAGTTCTCTGACAGTCAGCGCCCGGTTCTGCGCATAGTGGAATACCTTGCGCATATCGCCCGTGATGCAGACCGACGGCTGCGTGCTGTCATAACGTATGTATTTCCTGACATCTCCCTTCGTCGGTCTGATTGCCTCGGGTATGTCGTTTCTGTCGCCGCCATCCTTGACATATCTCATTTTCTCAAGCATCTGCGCGGAGTGACGCATCGCCACATGGTTGGGAATGGAGGAAGCCTCTCCGCTGTTGAGAGCCGGGAAGCGGCCTATTGCCTCGCTGACTGTCATCTGCGGGCCATCTTTTTTTGCCGGAAAGACTATCGGCGAGTCCATATCTTTCCGTAGCCCGACAAATATCACTCGGTTGCGGCGCTGCGGCACCCCGTAGTCGGCGGCACAGATGACACGCGCATCCACCCTGTAGCCGGCATCTTCGAAATGCCTTATTATTTCCCTGCGTGTCTCCCCTTCAAGTCGGGTATACAGCCGCGCCACATTTTCCATCACAAAGCACCGGGGGCTGACTGCGGAGACAACCCTCACAAACTCCCGGAACAGATGATTCCTCGGATCATCGGCAAAGCGCCGCCCTATGTTGCCGGCCATACTGAATCCCTGACACGGAGGGCCGCCTATGACCGCGTCTACGTCCGCATCGCCCTTAAGCTCCATGATGCTTTCGTCCGTAAGAGCGGCTATGTCGGCCTCTATAAGTCTATGCCCCGGAAAGTTATATCGGTAAGTGGCACATATAACGGAATCAAGCTCCACCGAAAACAGATTTCTGAATCCCGCATTGTCAAATCCGAGTGAGAATCCGCCGGCGCCGGCAAACAAATCTATATATGTGGGCATCGCCATTATGACCTCCTGATATTACCTGATATTATATGGTGACAGACTGCAAAGTTAGTGATTTTTTCCGACAGTCCGCACATATATGTCGCCTGGTACTGCCGGGTCAGCGGGACGGGGCGAGGGAGTCGATGGTACGGTCGGCCCACGAAGCGAGGTCGGGCGAGGTAATGATGATCAGCTTGACATAGCGCCGGGAGGCGTCGAGGACCACGACGTTGATCAGGGCGCCCTCTATAGTGCCCTGCAGTCTGCCGCCGGCCATACCATGTATCATTACCCGGTTCAGCTGCGCGTTTTTGATATTCAGCTCGCTTATCATGCGCGAGCAGAGCTGCGCGGCGGCCTCAGGCGAGGCATCGGCTTCTGTTTCTATCTTGAGCGACAGCCCGTATCTGTGGTCATCTGTCTTCAGCACCGCCTCTTTGCCTGTCATCTCGACCTGACTTCCGGCCGGAACAAGCATATCGAAGCCCTGATAGCTGAAGGCGGAGAAACCTGTCTCGGCCACATTCTCGACTGTATCGGAGACTGCTGGCTCCTGAGCCGCTGCTCCGCACGCTGCCGGAGCGGCCAGCGCGAGTATCATAAGGATTTTCTTAAACATATTATTAAACAGCCTCTTAAACATAAAAAATCTCTGCTGCCGTCTCTGCTATCCTGTCGGCCAGCTTCCCCGGCTCCATACCGAGCGCTCCGGCCATGGCGGATATGACCTCGCTGATTGTCTCCGGACTGTCGTCAGTCTCGGCCAGCAGACGCGGCAGCGGCACCGACGGCAAGACATCCTTATTCAGGCGCGGTCCGCAGGAGATATGGCAGCCGGCGTCCAGCAACATGCGGAGCAGAGTGGGCTTGCCCCGGAAACCATGTATAATCCAGGGAACCGTCACGCCCCACTGGCGGCGCAGCAGAACTATCTCGGCCGTACATCTGACATTATGCACTATCAGCGGCTTGCATGCCATCTGGGCTAATTGAGCCTGCGCCCGGAAAGCCTGCATCTGCCTGTACATCGGCCCCCCGCGCAGCGCGTCGAGCCCGGCCTCGCCTATGGCGGCCACCTGCCGGTCGCGGGCGATGCGCCCCAGCTTCTTCAGGGCGGCGTCCAGGTCGTCGGGCAGATACCACGGATGCAGCCCCACGCTGTAGAGCTGGCCGGGCAGCGGATCCCAGTCATCGGGCGAGACGCTGACTATGCCCTCGGGATAGGGAGCGGGGCGGTGGGTATGGCAGTCGAGTATTCTCATGTCGGCAGGGCACGGGGTCAGGGCACGGGGTCGTAGCCGCTGCCGCCCCACGGGTGGCAGCGGGATATGCGCTTCAGGGCGAGCCACAGGCCCTTGACGGGGCCGTGCTTGCGCAGCGCCTCCACGGCATACTGGCTGCACGACGGCGTATAGCGGCATACGGAGGGCAGCATCGGCGATATGCACCGCTGATAGAACCTTATGGGCAGCACGAGCGCCCATACCGCAGCTTTCCTTATCACGCTCATCAGTCCTTTTCTTTATTTTTATCCTCCGGCGCGGCTGTATTCTTACCCTCCGGCGCGGCCTCAGGAGCGGCGCCTATCGAGCCGAGCAGCTTGCGCATCTTCTTCTCTATAACGTCGTAGCCCACCTTCTTGTCGCCTACGTATATGAACGCCATCTGTATATATGCGTCGGCCGGCAGCGTAGCGGGGACAAGGGCGTCGCGGTTCAGCCTGTAGGCCTCGCGTATGCGGCGGCGCAGCCACACGCGATCCACGGCATGGCGAAATTTCTTCTTAGGAACCGTGATGAGCATCTGCCGCAGACCCATGTCCGCCGGCGTCTGCCCACGGTACATCTCTGCCATCTCTTGCGGAGTATGGGATATATATATCATCCGCAGAGGGAAAGCATACACGCTTTTCCCTTTGTCAAACAGACGCAACACAGCAGTACGGCTGCGCAGTCTCTCGGCTTTACGCAACCTCATGCTCCCCGGCGCCGCGGAGCAGGGGGGTATGTCGGTCGTATCATCGGTGGTCGTCATAATCTCTGCAAATTTAGCTAATAATACTTAAAACACAAAAAAAGCCCGAAAAATTTCTTAGAGCCGTTTGCAGTATTGAATTTTTTATGTACCTTTGCGCCGTTCATTCATTGTTTATAACATGATTTAACCGAATTTGCATATTTCGCTTGAAAAACGTATAAACTTTGAATCAAACATGCAAATTATTTTAATAGTAATTGCATACCTCTAACCAACGGCAGCAGCTGTCCATGAAAACGACATCCGGACCGCCAATATCCGGCATAAGTACTGACATTTTGATAAGAAAATGTGCAACGCAGAATTTGACATACATAACTCCGGCGCCACTCCGCGCGGCGCTGAGAAGGACATAGAGAAAGCTCTGCGTCCGCTCGCTTTCGACGATTTCTCAGGGCAGGACAAGATTACCGACAACCTGCGTATCTTCGTAGCGGCCGCGCGTATGCGTGGCGAGGCATTGGACCATACCCTGCTTCACGGTCCTCCGGGACTGGGCAAAACCACCCTCTCCAATATCGTAGCCAACGAGCTGGGAGTCGGATTCAAGACCACCTCCGGGCCCGTACTCGACAAACCGGGCGATCTGGCCGGCATACTGATGAGTCTGGAACCCAATGATGTCCTTTTCATCGATGAGATCCACCGTCTGCATCCCATAGTGGAGGAATACCTGTATTCCGCCATGGAAGATTACCGGATAGACATACTGCTTGACAAAGGCCCGGGAGCCAAGAGCGTGCAGCTTACCATCAATCCCTTCACTCTGGTAGGCGCCACCACCCGCTCCGGCCTGCTGACCGCGCCGCTGCGCGCCCGCTTCGGCATCAACTGCCATTTGGAGTACTATGACCACCAGACACTGCAGAATATCGTACTGCGCTCGGCGCGCCTGCTCAATGTGGAGTGCCTGCCCGAAGCTGCCAACGAGATCGCCCTGCGCAGCCGCGGCACCCCGCGTGTGGCCAACGCCCTGCTGCGCCGTGTGCGTGACTTCGCCATGGTCAAGGGCTCCGGCACGATAGACCTGCCGATAGCGCGTGTGGCGCTCGAAGCTCTGAACATAGACAAATACGGCCTTGACGAGATCGACAACAAGATTCTTCTTACCGTAATCGACAAGTTCGACGGTGGTCCGGTGGGACTCACTACCATAGCCACGGCGCTGGGCGAGGACCCCGGCACTCTGGAGGAAGTCTACGAACCTTTCCTTATAAAAGAGGGCTTCATAAAGCGCACGCCCCGAGGACGCGAGGTAACAGCTTTGGCATACAGCCATCTGGGACGTTCCCGGCATCCCGAACAGGGAGAGCTATTCTAAGACATGACAGACAACATAAACCAAATATAGTTTATCAACACTCTTATGAAAAAACATTTACTTCTGGCCGCCGCTCTGCTCGGCATGGCCTCTGTCTCTCAGGCAGACAATCAGTTCTATTTCTTCCCGGACCCCACCAGCGACACCGGCGAGGACATAATGGGCGAAGTCTACGGCATCTCTGAAAACGGACAGTACGCCGTCATCTTCGACTACGAGATGAAGCTCAGCTATCTCTGGAACCGCGAAAAGCCGAACGAGCTTACCCTGATCAACCGCGAGGTCAACGGCAAGAGAGTAGACTTTGAGGCTTACAGCGTGACCAACGACGGTATGGTCGTAGGCTCCGAAAAGCCCAACAACACCTACCAGTACCAGCCCCGCACCTGGAAAGACGGCGAATTCCGTATTCTGGAGCTGCCCGGCAACGCGCTGAACACCAACTATCCCGTCGCTGTGACCGGCGATGGCAAGATTATCGGCGGATACGTAGCCGTACCTGAAGCCGGCGTAGCCACCGGCACACGGGCATTCCCCTGTATATGGGAACGCGACGACGACTTCGTCGATGACAGCAGCTCTGAGACCGTCAAGGATAAACCCGCCGGATACAAGCTGCATCTCTACAACGATGCCGACTGCGGCAACATGCAGGGATTCTTCGTCAGCAGCATGTACTCCGACGGCACGGTGGAAGGCACAGTGCTCGGCGGCATGGTGAATCTCGCCGCCGGTTCATGGGTAGCCGCCATACTGAAAGACGGAAAGTCCAAATTCTGGCATACCTACAAAGATGTGGTGGAACCTTTCTACTACAAGGGTCAATATCTGTATGATGTTGAGGTAAACTATCTTGACGGAGTAAAAGACGGATGGAACGGCGACTTGATGTCGGGCATGTTCGTAGGCGCTGACTACGCCGGCAATTTCTACGGCAAACGCTGCATCACTGACGAACCCGTACCCGAAAACGGCGAAGGCACATTCTCAAGCTTCGCCGCTGTCTACAACGTGAACACCGACACATGGCAATATCAACCCGTTACCAGCGCTGTTCCCGCCGTTTCGATGGGAGTAGACGGAAAGATTCTCTTTACCGCCGGCGCCAACGTGCTGCCCGACGGACTTGACAGCAAACCCGAGTCGCTGCGTACATTTATGGAAGTGGACACTCAGGGCAAACCTCTGAATTCCGTAGACCGCACCAATGCCGACGGCTCCGTATTCGGAGGAGCATACGCGGTAATACTTGAATCCAACGGCGAATACCGCTATTATCCCTATCTCGTTACCCTCGACACTCCGCTGTCAGGCGTACAGGGCATCTATGCCGACCCGCAGGAGAAGGTGGGCATCATCGTGACCGACGGCCTCATCAGCGTCAGCGGCGCCAAGAACGTGGCTGTCTATGACCTGGACGGCAAGCTCGTCTCCAACTCCGCAAGCGCTTCCGTCGCTCCCGGCATCTACGTAGTGAAGGCCGACAAGGTCAGCCGCAAGGTACTCGTGAAGTAACCGTTCCCCCCGACTTATTACAACCATTCTCCGGAGGCGCTTCAGGCGTCTCCGGAGACATCATTAAACTTCAAACCATTATCCCGCGATGCGCACAATGATTATACTTGCCGCAGCTGCTCTTTTAGGCGCCGCTCCGGCACAGGCATACATATTTTCCACCAACTTCAATTCCGGCGGCATGCCGCGCACAATCACTGTGACCAACGCCGGACAACTGCCTCTCGCCTCAGCAGACTACCGCTACGGTTATACCGATAAAGGGTGGACCGTCGAACAAGTCAACGACGCCGGCTACGCCGCCGTATGCCCGACTCATACACGCAGCGACAAGCCTGTGATGGCCTCTATGACGCTCCCTGAACTGACAATCGAAGGTGACAACCCCGTAATCCGCTGGAAAGCCCTCTCGATCTTCCCCCAGCTGCCGGAAAGCTACGAGATAACGGTCAAAGAGGGCAATGCCGAGCCGACAGTGATATTTTCCACAGAAGGGGAAAATGATGTCTGGACCACCCGTGTGGCCGACCTCTCGGCTTGGAAAGGCAAGCAAGTCACCATATCCTTTACCTGCACCTCAGTCAACCGATATATGCTCGCCATAGACGATATTGACGTTGGCGACCCGGAGAACACTCTCGTGGCCGTCGCCGACTCCACGCTGCCCCTGGAAGGATACGGCGCGGGGTCCGTCGCTGTCCGCGGATCGGCCGTGAACCTCGGCCGTCCGGCTCCATACACGGCTCTCGGCCTCATGTCCGGCGGCAAACTGGTGGAGAAGATGGACATCGACACTCCCTGGGCCATCGGAGAAGAAATAAAATACTCATTCAGCCTGCCGGTCGAGCTGAACTCCTCGACCGAGTTTACCGTAGCAGGCATCGATGCCGACGGCAAAACGACTGACCTGCACACCGCCTCCGTATACGCTACAGCCTATCCCCGCACCATAGTGATAGACGAGGGAACCGGCATGTGGTGCAACAGCTGCCCCCCGGACGGCAACGTGATAATCGAGCAACTGGAGCGCGAATACGGCGAAAGGCTTATAGTGCTGGCCAACCATGTGAACGATGATCTGGCATGCCAGGAGTACAACAACGGCATACAGTTCCGCTCGCTCCCCAGAATCCTGCTCAACCGAATCAAGGCCACCAATATCGAGGCCAAAAAGATAGCCACTATCTACTCATATTTCACTCAGCCTACAGACATGGCCATAGAGATTACCGACTGCTCGTATAAAGGAAGCACACTGACCGCTTCGGCCGAAGTGCGCAGCGCATCGGCTTTCGACAACACATCTGGCCGCTACCGCGTGGGCTGCACGCTGATTACCGACTTCTACTTCTATGATGAGATAAACTCTTACTTCTATCAGCAGAATATGGGAGGCGGCACCAACAAACTGCAATACCATTTCCTCCCCTCGCGTATTCTCTCCGATCTGGCTCCGATGAACAATGTGGTTCTCTCGGCCGAATACGCCCTTGAGGGCATACCCGGCTCCATAGCCGAGACAATGCAGCCCGACACCCCCGTGAGCTGCACCTGGACCCTGCCGCAGCCCGACCTGCTGGAAGACTGGAAAGACGGCCGCCTGGTAGCCTACATCATCGACACCGAGAATGACAACCAGATAGTCAATGCCGCGATACGCAAGATAGACTCCACCATCGGCATCGACACCGTCGGCGCCGATACCGAGACTCAGGCCGCTCCCGAATACTTCAACCTGCAGGGCATACGCGTCGCCAATCCAGGCTCAGGCATATATATCGTGCGCCGCGGCGACAAAATCACAAAAGAGACAATAAGATAAATCACAGTATAAACAAATCAAATTCCTGACATACAATGAAAAAAATCTTCTGTGCCGCCCTCATGGCGGCGGGCGTCTTGCCTGCCATGGCACACACTGTGCTTCTCAGCGAGGACTTCCAGGAGTCGACATGGACAACCAATTTCTCCATGTACGACCTTGACCACAACGCTCCTCTCGCCACTTTCAACCCCATCTTCATGGATGAAAACGGCGTTTCGCAGCCTTGGTGGACCGCACGCGACACCTCGTCGAGCAAAAACCGCTTTCTCGTCTCACATTCCGGATACAATCCCGCCGGACAGAGCAACGATTGGCTCGTATCCCGCGCCCTGACCATACCCACCGAAGGATTCATCCTGTTCTTTGACGCCGAAAGCCTGCAGATGCGTAGCGCCGATCATGCCCTGAGCGACCTTGAACTGTATATTACCGAGCAGCCCGTGACCGCCGACTGGCAGCCGGCCGAGCCGGTAAAGGTATTCAAGGACGTGCCGCTCGGCGCCACTCCCGATGTATGCGATGACGAGTTTACAAGTTATCAGGTATCTCTTGACGACTACGCCGGCAAGACCGTATACATCGCCTTCGCCAACCGCAACACTGACCGCGACATTCTGGCTCTGGACAACATAGTCGTACAGCGTCTGGACGCCGCCGACATGACCGCCTCTGCTCCTGAACTCGCCGTACAGGGCGACTTCAATGTCGACGTGACCATACAGGGCACTCTCGAAGGCGGCATCAAGGACTGGACGCTGACTTTCCAGGCCGGCGAGACCACTCTTACCGAGACCGGCGCCTCGCTCGCCAAAGACGAGAAGAAGGACTTTACCTTTACCGGCATCGTCAAGGGGGATCAGAGCCTGCCCTGGACCGTTACCCTGTCAAGCGCAGATTCGCAGCCTATAGTACGCTCCGGCAGCATCCACGGCCTTCTGTTCGAACCCGAGCACCGCGTGCTGCTCGAGGAGACCACCGGCACACGCTGCGGCAACTGTCCGCAGGGCATATACACCATAGAGTGTCTGGAAGAGGAGCTCGGCGAAAAGGTAATCCCGGTCAGCCTGCACACCGACACCAACGGCACTGACCCGATGTCCTCGTTCATCTCCGACTATGCCTACCAGTTCGGCGTCAACGGCGCCCCCGCTTTCCGTATGGAGCGCGGCAAGCGTGTACTCTACGTAGGAGACAACGACTTTACTTTCGACCCGTCCAACCCCGCATCGCTGGGCTACACCGTGACGCAGCGTGCCAATGAGCTGACTTTCGCCGGCATGGACATGGAGGCGAAATATGTAGATGACAACGGCACTACGAAGATACAGGCCACCGTGACCATGACTCCGGCCATGACTATAGACGGATCTCGCTATAAAATCGGATTCATTCTGATTGAAAACAACGTTACCCTCAACAACACCCTGTGGTTTCAAGAGAACTACCTGCACGGTTTCAAAGTGCCCGGCGGCGGCAACATGAACGGCTGGACCCTCCTTCCCGAAGTAGTGCCCGGAGTCCACTATCAGGACGTAGCCCGCGCCAACTACGGCTACTGGGGACTCCCCGGATCGACACCCGACGCTCCGATGGCTCCCGGACAGGGACATGTCTTCGAGACAACATTTGATATCCCCAACACTTACACTGCCGTTACCAATCCCAACGGACAGTCTACAGTGACATCGCCCGCCATCAACCAGGACAACCTCGAACTGGTGGCTTACCTGATTGACACCAAAGAAGGCACCGGTGTGGTCAACGCCGTGAAGACACCTATGAGCGACAAGGCCGAGCCTAAATTCACTACCCTCGACCTCTGCAAAGCTCTCGGCATCGACACCGGCGTAGAGGGCATCGAGGCTGACAACGACGCTCCGGCCGAGTACTACACCATCGACGGCATACGCGTGGCCGAGCCTGCAAGCGGCATATACATCGTGCGCCGCGGCAACAAGACTACGAAGGAAATCATACGCTGATACCATAATATTGAGTCGCCGGACACCGGCGACTCAATGCTTTACATATTATTAACCAACTATTTTTCTTTTTTATGCAAAAACTCTTTACAGCCCTGGCAGCCGTAGCGCTGTCCGCGCCGGTATTTGCAACTGATCTGAACTTTACTTTTACTCCCGCTTCCGGCGAGAAGATTGAAGCCCTGTCCTCTTTCCAGCTCAACTACTCTTCATCGCTGAACGGTGTCGAACCCATGGACGCGGATGCCGTTACTATAAAAAAAGACGGCGCGACTCTGACCGGCTACACCTGGAAATGCAAGGACAACGAGTCCGGCACCACCACTTTCACTCTGCAAGACAATGTCAACTACGCCAACGCTACCATAACGGAGCCAGGCGCCTACGTCATCACTATTCCTGCCAACAGCCTGAGTATCTGGGACGAATCATGGAATGAAATCAGCAACCCTTCGCCATACGAGATTACCTATATAATCGAAGCGGCGCCCGAAGTGGAGGACGAGTTCACTTTCGACCCCGTGAGCGGCTCCACAGTTAAATCCATCAGCTCTTTCAAACTCAAATACGACACTTCCGCCTGCTATGGTGTGGAGCCTAACAATGCTGACGATATAACAATCAGCAAAGACGGCGCCCCCCTGACCGGCTACCACTGGGACTTCAGCGACGCCGGCACAGGCACTACGACATTTACCCTGCAGGACGCCGATTACTCAGACACGTCCATAACAGAGCCAGGCACCTACGTCATAACGATTCCGAAAGGAAGCCTGCTCGTATATGACGATACCGAAGAAGGCGGCACAAACGCGAAAGCCTACGAAATCACATACATCATCGAGGCGCCGGCCTACACCGTGACACCGGCTGCCGGCACTGTCAAGAAGCTCAATGAAGTGACCATTGCCGGAGACGCCGCAAAATTCAGCGCTCTGACCGCCTCGGCTACGGTTCTTCCGACCATAACCAAAGACAACCTGGCTTACGAGTGTACCGTGGCAGCCGCATCCGAAGGCGCTGTGCTGACATACACCATCACACCCGCTCCCGCCGAGGCCGGAAACTATAAAGTCTCCATTCCCGCCGAAGCCTTCACATTCACTCCGCTGGAAGGCGAGCCCTACGCCAACGACGCCATAGAGCTGGAATACACATTGGTAAACCTTCCTCCCGTAGTCTATGACCTCACAGTGACCCGCACCAGCCCCGCAGCCGGAGAGGTAGACCTGGAAAGCCGCCAGTTCGAGACCGTCAACATTACCATGTCTGACGCCAACGCACGTCCCGACACCGGCAAAAAATGCACAATGGTATGCGAGAACGCAGGCTATAGCGAGGAAGCCGACATCCGCTACAGCTACGGCAGCATCTGCACCGTGGCGTTCAGAAATATAACCAAAAACGGCACCTATACCTTCACTGTGCCCGAAGGCACATTCGGCGATGCCGAATGGCAGGCAGACCATGAGACAGGCCACGCCAATGCCGCGTTCACATGCACATTCACGGTTGTAGGCGGCGCCGGCTCCGAGGCCACATACGATGCGCAGGTACTCAAGACCAAACCTGCCGCTGGCGACGTGGACCTTGAGATGGTACAGTTCGACAGCGTTACCATTACCATCCCGCAAGGCATGAACGTACGCGAGGATTCCCCCAAAGCCACTCTGACATGCGAGGGAGCCAATTACTCAAGCGAAGGCGCTTTCCAATTCGTCATGAATGATTTTACCGGCAATGTACTGCTGCTCGCTCCGTTCCAGAACCTGACAGTAGACGGCGACTATACGCTGACCATACCGCGCGGCACATTCGGCGACGCCGAATGGCAGGCCGACCCCGTATCAGGCCACGCCAACGATACATATACCTGCACATTCCATGTGACAGGCGGCATACCGCAGACCACCGCAGTCCTCGACCTGAAGCCCACATCCGTAGAACCTGGCGAGAACGCCACTTCGCTTGCTCAGATCGTACTCGTATTCCCCGAAGGAACTCAAGTCAAGGATGGCGCCGCCGCCAATCTTTCCTGCACCGAGGCAAACTACTACGAGAACATGCTGATACGCGCTACCGAGACTTCCGGCACTTTCACTCTGACTCCGGCGAAGGCTCCTGAGAAAGACGGCGTATATATGCTGCTTATCAAGTCCGGTATCTTCGGCGATGCCGACTATATGGCCAATGACAAGACCGGCCACACCAACGATGAGATTACCCACTCCTGGAACCTTACGGTCAACAGTGTGGACAGCATACTGATGGACGCCACCTATGAAGACGGCGTATACGACTTCCGTGGCGTACGCGTGGGCGACAGCCTCCGCGGCCTGCCCGCAGGCATGTATATTGTCAAGGGACACAAAGTCGTAGTCAAATAATACATACAACACTGCCTGAAACGCGGCGCGGAGATTCTCCGGAATCTCCGCGCCAATGTTTTCCACCCCTGAATCCCCTGTCACAGACACCTTAACGGACTTATCTTTAGCTCTTTTTTCAAAAAAAAGACGAATTATTTTGTGGGATTAAAAAAAGTATGTAACTTTGCACCGCGAAATGCGTGCCGGCTCTGACAGAAGGCAGGCCGCAGTCGCACAGAGTAGGCCCATTCGTCTATCGGTTAGGACGAGAGATTTTCATTCTCTAAAGAGCAGTTCGACTCTGCTATGGGCTACTAAATTAATACAAGGAACTTTTTATACAGAAGAAAATCCGATGGCAAATCATAAATCATCAGAAAAGAGAATTCGTCAGACAGAAAAAAGAAGACTTGAGAACCGTTATTGGGCAAAGACTTCACGCACAGCGGTGCGTCGTATCCGCAAGATGACCGACAAGGCCGAGGCAGCCGCCGCTCTCCCCAAAGTAGAGCAGCTGCTTGACCGTCTGGGCCGCAAGAACATCATCAGCCAGAACAAGGCGCGCAACCTCAAGAGCAAACTGAGCAAGCACGTCAACTCTCTTTCATAAGCACATTTCATAAGCATTTGATTATAAAGGTTGAACCCGGGCTATGCAAATGTCTCATAGCTCAAATGACATAGCCCGGCACATCCGAAGATCTGGCCCATTCGTCTATCGGTTAGGACGAGAGATTTTCATTCTCTAAAGAGCAGTTCGACTCTGCTATGGGCTACACGGTGGCCGCACCTTCGTGAGAAGATGCGGCCACCGCTGTATCTGAGCCGCAGGCTTATTAATCTTATAAGTTTTATAATTTTTATAAGATTTACCTTTCTGCCCCCGAAACACAGCCGAGGCCCGGAGCGGCAAATGTCGCCCTGAGCCTCGTAGATGTGTTCTGCCGGCCTTTAGCCTCAGTCGCGGAACTCCAGGTCGCCATCAGTGATGACGTGCCAGGGAAGGCCGTTTTCGGCCAAAGCGGCCAGGAACGGATCAGGATCAAACTCCTCTACATTGCGCACGCCCGGCATTACCCACTTGCCCGTGAGGAACATCATGGCGCCGACCATGGCCGGAACCCCAGTAGTGTAGCTTACGGCCTGGGCGCCGGTCTCCTTGTAGGCGGCCTGGTGCGAACAGTTGTTGTATATATAGTAGGTACTCTCCTTGCCCTCCTTGTCCAGACCGGCTATGCGGCAGCCGATAGAGGTCTCGCCGGTATAGTTCTCTCCGAGCGAGCCGGGGTCGGGAAGCACTGCCTTCAGGAACTGGATGGGGACTATCTCCTGTCCGTTGTACATGACCGGGTCGATGCGGGCCATACCTATATCCTGGATAACACGCAGATGGGTCAGATACTCCTGGCCGAATGTCATCCAGAAGCGGGCGCGGCGGATAGTCGGGAAATTCAGCACAAGACTCTCCAGCTCCTCATGGTAGAGCAGATAAGACTCTCTCTCTCCGATATTCGGATAGTTCAGGGGCTGGTGTATCTCCAGATTCTCTGTCTCCACCCACTTGCCGTCAAGCCAGTATTTGCCTTTCTGAGTTATTTCACGGATGTTTATCTCCGGATTGAAATTGGTGGCAAAAGCCTTGCCGTGGTTACCGGCATTGCAGTCTACAATGTCGAGATAGCGCATCTCGGAGAAATGGTGCTTGGCGGCGTATGCCACGAAGACGGCGCTCACGCCCGGATCGAAGCCGCAGCCTAAGATAGCCGTCAGACCGGCCTTCTCGAAGCGCTCGCGGTAAGCCCACTGCCAGGAATACTCGAAGTGAGCCTCATCCTTGGGTTCATAATTGGCCGTATCCAGATAGTTTACTCCGCACTGCAGGCAGGCCTCCATGATGGTCAGATCCTGATAGGGCAGAGCCACATTGATACACAGCACGGGCTTGTGGCGGCGGAAAAGCTCGCACAGCTCCTCTACGGAGTCGGCGTCCACGCGGTCGGTAGTGATGTTGGGCGCGCCTATTTTGGCGGCCAGGGCGTCGCATTTGCTCTTGGTACGGGAGGCGATGACTATCTCGTTGAAGACCTCCGGGTGCTGCGCGCACTTGTTGGCCACGACGGTGCCGACGCCTCCGGCGCCGATAATGACTACTTTGTTCATCTCTGTATATTTATTTGTTGTTTTGTTTGCTCTTGGGTGTGACTGTATCCCAGACGTACATACGGTCGGAAGGACGTACCTTCTCCGGCACTGCTATGGAGAAATGCTCCCCCTTGCTCACGCGCTCCACCGGCTTGAGGTTGACACGTATTTCCTCCGGGCGGATGATTATCGCGCCGGTAGTGGGGCCGGTTATCACCATTTCCTCCCCTAAGTTCAGCTCTCCGGCCTCCAGCTTGAATTCGGCTACGCCTATCCTGGAGAAGTATCTTACGGCCTTGGCCACATAGCGCTTTACCCGTGTGGCCGACGAGCCGTATTTCGCGCTCCACTCGCCCAGGCGCTGCCCGAGGTAATATCCGTCCCAGAATCCCCGGTTGAATACGCGTCCCAGACGGCCGTCCCAGCCCTGTATCAGAGCCTCGGAATAAGTGCCGTCACAGATAGCTCGCAGAGCTTCGTCATAGCAGCTTACCACCTCGGCCACATACTCGGCGCCGCGGGCGCGTCCCTCGATTTTGAAGACCCGTACGCCGGCGTCGGCCATCTTGTTGAGGAAATGGATGGTCTTCAAGTCCTTAGGCGACATCAGATACTGGTTGTCGACCTCTATCTCGGCTCCGGTCTCGCGGTCGGTCAGCAGATAGGAGCGGCGGCATATCTGATTGCATGCTCCCCGGTTGGCCGATGAGTTCATCTCATGCAGGCTCATATAGCACTTTCCGCTGACGGCCATGCACAGAGCGCCGTGACAGAACATCTCGATACGCACGCGCTCGCCCTGAGGCCCGCGTATGTCCTGCTCCGCTATGTTTCGTGTTATGCCGGCCACCTGCTCCATGTTCAGCTCGCGCGCCAGCACCATCACATCGGCCCACTGCGAGTAGAAGCGTACGGCTTCGGTATTGGTCACGTTGACCTGCGTGGAGATGTGTACCTCCACCTCTATGGAGCGGGCATAGAGTATGGCCGCCATGTCGGCGGCTATTATGGCCGAGATACCCGATGCTTTGGCAGTGTCGATGATGCGCCGCATCAGCTCCATGTCCGAGTCATACATCACGGTATTGACCGTAAGATACGTCTTCACTCCGCGGTCAGCGCAAAGCGAGGCAATCTCCCGCAGGTCGTCGAGTGTGAAGTTGGCGCTTGAGCGTGAACGCATATTCAGGCCTTCCACACCGAAATATACGGCGTCGGCGCCGGCTTTAAGAGCGGCGGCCAGGCTCTCGCGCGAACCGACAGGAGCCATTATTTCAAAATCCGAACGATTCATTGTCAGTCTGTTGAGGAGGCGAAGACGGCTGTCCGAGACATGCAGTCGCTGTCTGGGGCGCCTATACGTCGCCTGCTTGTTTAAACTACAAAGGTAGATATTTTCAGTATAATTTCCAAACGTTAAAAAGAGTTAAACATTATACTATGTATTGCATAGTACATGGCAATATTGTAATTTTGCAGTGTCAAAAAACCGGTAGCTACAAATGGCAGAAATAAAAGTTGAAAATCTTAAGGCACAGATGCGGAAAGGGATGCTGGAGTTTTGCGTCCTGCTGATACTCCGCCACCGGCCTGCCTACACCTACGAGCTGATAGCGACGCTGAAGAAAGCCCATCTGATAGTAGTGGAAGGCACCCTGTACCCCATGCTCACACGTATGAAGAACAGCGGTATGCTTACCTACACATGGGTGGAATCGCAGTCAGGGCCTCCCCGAAAATATTATAGCCTCACACCCAAAGGGATTGAGCTGCTCGAGACTCTGAGAGCCGTCTACGACGAGATAAACGTGGCGGTAGGCATACTCCTGGACGAGAGTTTTACTGTGTCAGACTAATAAAATGATTATGAAAAGGACATTTCAAGCAAGCATCGCGGGCAGAATCTACAATATAGAAGAGGACGCCTATTCCCTGCTCCTGGACTATCTGGAGTCTCTTTCGCAGGTATTCAAGGGAGCCGAGGGAGCTGAAATAGTAGCCGACATCGAGGGCCGGATAGGGGAGATATTCTCCGAGAGGGCTGACCGCAACGGACACCTTATAGTGACTATCGAGGATGTCAATACGGTCATAGAGACTATGGGGCAGCCCGCCGACATAGCCGACGGACAGGAATATGACAGCAGCCAGACCCCTCCGCCGCATCCGCGGACGCAAGCCGCCGTGCCGCCTCCGGGGCCGACCTTCGTACCCAAGAAGTGCTACCGCTGCGCCAACGACAGAGTGCTGGGAGGCGTGCTGAGCGGTCTGGGCACCTATCTCGGGTGGAACATCAATATGATGCGTGTCCTGCTCGTGGTACTCGGATTCTTCACAGGATTCTTCCCTCTGTTCGTGATTTATTGTATTCTATGGATGGTGATTCCTCTGGCAAAGACACCCGAGCAGCAGCTGGAGCAGCTGGGACAGCCGGCTACGCTCAGCAACATAGGCAATATGGTGGCCGCAGACAGCCGGCGGGGCTCCGGCGAGATGACATTCTTTCAGATATTGGGCAATATACTGATGGGCTTCGTAGGCCTGGTGTCAGGCTGCGTAGGATTCGCGCTTATAGTGGGACTGACGGTCATGATCGGCGTGCTGATAGGCGAATGGGCCGGACTGACGGCCGAATGGCTGCCGGACATAACCCTGGGAACGGACATCACACCCATGACGGCCGGCTTTATGCCCCGATGGTTTATAGCCGTCGGTGTGATGACAGCCATGCTCATACCGTGCATAGCGCTGGTCTGGGCTGCCTGCAGCGTGCTTTTCAAGACAAAGGGAGCGTCGCGTACCACATGGATAATAGGCATAGTCATCGAGGTGCTTGCCATCGCCGGCTGCATCTTCTGCGGCTCATACATCATGCACCATCCCTTCTGAACGAACATACTCTGAGATTTAGAGGCTGTTTAATAACAAATGTGAATTATGGGGCGGCGGATTTTCAGGCTGAATCCGGTTAAGTCGATGGAGCATAGCGGGCTATGCGACTGAGACGCGGCCGGATTCTGACGAAAATCCGGCGGACATTGCAAATTATCCTTATTTTTTATCATTGTGTGTAAAATTATTCAACTAAGTTAT
>JAGBIJ010000049.1 GCA_017935045.1 Muribaculaceae bacterium | reverse complement strand
TTTTAAGCCAAAACTGAAAAAATCAGGATTTTGATAACAGGATAACTTTTTGACATACAGACATAGAAAAATTACCCGCTCCGGACTGAAGCGGGTAAGGGAGGATGTGCTCTTTATTTTAGTTTAAATGAAAGAGCCGTGGATGTTGTCTGTGAGCGTATTGAGATTTTCTGTTTATAATGCCGGGGAATGAACGTGTGCAATGAACATTTGGCACGTCAGTGTGTTGAAAATGTATATAATCACATAAATCTTAGAACGAATATATTATGGAATATCTTACGAAAGAGAAGCTGGTCATAGTCGGCGCGGCCGGCATGATCGGCAGCAACATGGCGCAGACAGCGCTGATGATGAATTTGACCCCCAATATCTGCCTTTACGACCCTTACCTTCCGGCCCTTGAAGGTGTGGCTGAGGAGTTGCGTCACTGCGGTTTTGAGGGTGCTGAAGTGACTTTTACCGATAAGGTGGATGTCGCCCTGAAAGACGCCAAATATATAGTCAATTCAGGCGGCGCCGCCCGTAAGGCCGGTATGACACGCGAGGATCTGCTCAAGGGCAATGCTGCCATAGCCGAGCAGTTCGGCAAGGATGTGAAGAAGTATTGTCCCGATGTGAAGCACATAGTGGTCATCTTCAATCCAGCCGACATTACCGGTCTTATCACGCTGTTGTATTCGGGACTGAAGCCGGGTCAGGTCACTACCCTGGCGGCGCTCGACTCCACTCGTCTGCGCAGCGAGCTTGCCAAGTATTTCCATCTTCCTGCCGACGATATCACGGGCTGCCGCACTTACGGCGGGCACGGCGAGCAGATGGCGGTCTTCGCCTCCACTGCCATGGTTGCCGGCCAGCCGCTCAATGAGCTGATAGGCACACCGCGTTTCCCCGACGAGGCATGGGCCGAGGTCAAGCATCGTGTAGTGCAAGGCGGAAAGAACATCATCGACCTGCGCGGCCGCAGCTCTTTCCAGAGTCCCGCGTATCTGAGCATGGAGATGATAGCCGCCGCTATGGGTGGCAAGCCGTTCCGCTGGCCTGTCGGCACATACGTCAACAACGACCGCTTCTCGCACATAATGATGGCGATGGAGACGCTGCTTACAAAAGATGGCGCCGTCATCCAGCCCGTGAAAGGCACTCCCGACGAGGAAGCCGCCCTCGACGCCAGCTACAAGCACCTGTGCGCTCTGCGCGACGAGGTAATCTCGCTGGGCATCATGCCGCCCGTGGCTGACTGGAAGGCCATCAATCCCTGGCTTGACGAAAAAGTAGGTTAAGAAAATTTGACTGTCGGGTACCCGGAGGCGGAAGCGTCTCCGGGTATCTTCTTTATAAGATTATCGGGGAAGAAAGGCGAAGTGGGCCGGAATGTCGCCGGTGCGTACCGACCATTGGCGTACGCCCTGGGGGCTGTAGCAGTGCAGATAGCCCGGATTGACGTAGGTGCGTGCGTCGGTCACATATATTTCTTTGCTTACGGGGTTGACCGCCACGCTGTAGGGTATGCGTATGTCGGTCTGCGAGCCGTCGGTTATGAACATCGGATTGCAGATTTCCCCCGTATCCGTGTCGATTACGGCATAAGTGCGTTCGGCCTGCAGCGATGCCCCGGCGTAGGATACACCCGTGACGTACAGCATGCTGCCGTCCAGCCACAGCGACGAAGGGCATAGGTCCAGCCGGGCCTCCACGCGGTTCTTGCGCGTGTCGTAGCAATAGAGCGCAGCTTCGGTGTCGAAGTAGTCGCCTCGTGAGGATATCCACAGCCGCCCCCTTTGGTCGGCCACTATCTGGTTCAGATTGATGGCTATCGGTATGCGTCGTGTCTCCCGGAAAGTGGCTATGTCTATCTCCGACACCGTATTCTCGTAGTTCGGCGTCATGTAGCCGCCTGAATTGCATACATACAGGCGGTCGCCGCTTACGGCGATGCCGTCGGGCTGGAAGCCTACCAGACAGCGGTCCACGACCTGCAGGGTGGCTGTGTCTACTTTCGCCACGAATCCGCGCTGCGTATAATCCGGACGTATTTCCACAGGGCCGGCGTACGACGTCACATAGGCGTATCCGTCATGGAAAGCCAGATATCGGCAGTTGGGTATCTCTATCTGGCCTATGCGCCGGCACGTGGCGGCGTCCATTACCTCCACCTTGTTCGAACAGTTGACCACGGCGTAGAGCCGCGAGCCGTAGATTTCCAGGTCGTTGCCTACGTCTCCGAGTTCCTTGGGCACGTCAGGATTGATTGAGGCATAGATATTGCGGTGGTATAGGGCTGTCTGCATGTCGTAAAAGTCAAGAGTACTCTTGTTGGTGCCCATATTGCCTTCGTTCAGCAGATAGAAGCCGGCTACGGAAGTAAGCTGCGGCTGGCCTGATGGAATCCGGTCCGGGATATATATGACATCATCTTCCCGGCATGCGGTCAGCAGCGTCAGGAGTATGCTCAGTAACAGTATGTACGGCTTTTTCATGGTCAGAGGATAAATGAAAGGGTCAGTCGGTAATTGCGGCCGGGCATGGGATAGTTGGCTATCACTTCATACTGCTGGTCAAGCAGATTGTTGACCTCAAGCTGTATGCCGGCCTGGCAGTGTCTCAGCCTCAGCGTGTAGGCCGCCGAGATATCGTGCGTATACCAGGGCTGAACCAGATTTTCCGGAATGTTCGACGAGTTTTGCCATCGTTTGCCGGCATAGATGAAGCTGTAGTTCAGACGCAGGTCGCGCCATTCGGCATCGGCCGCTATCGAGAAGCTGTGCAGCGGTATATAGGCTATCTGCCCCTTGTAGGTGCCGGCGGCGTCCAGGCAGTCGGCAGGGTCGCTGTAGTCACGCGCACGCTGATAGGTATAGCTGAACCGACCGTGCAGCCGCAGTTCGCTTGCCGGCGAGTCCAGGGCGTGGAGCGGGAAGACGGTAAGATCGGCATTGGCTTCGGCGCCGAGAATACGTACGCGCCCTATGTTCATCATCATCCACCGGTATTGTCCGGTACCCTTGGGCACGGCTATGATTTTGTCGCTTATCAGATTGTAGTATCCGTCTGCGCTTACGCGTATCTCTCCCGGCCCGCAGATGCCGCTGCGCGACCATGCCGCTCCCAGGTCCCACTGCGTGGCCCGCTCGGGACGCAGATCTGCGTTGCCGATGTCTGTATAGTACAGGTCGTTGAACGTAGGCATGCGGAATATCTGCTTGAAAAAGGCATGAAGCGACAGCTCCGGACAAGCTGCCGGAGCCCATGCGACGAATACCGAAGGGGTCAGTCTGTGCCAGCTCTTCGGGTCGCGCGGCCCATGCCGGTCGGCGGGATTGCGCAGCCGCGTGTCGCGCACGTAGTTTATCAACAATCCGGCCTGAGCCTTGAAGTCGCCCATATCAAGAGATGTGGCCACGGAGCCGAGAAGCATATCGCGGCGCGGAAAGAGGAAATTGGTCATGTCTGAACTGAGGTAATTATGCACCCAGTCGGCGGCCAGCGCGGCATCCCAGCCCGGGATAATGGTCAGCTTATGGGTGGTCGATATGTAGAGCTCGTCCTGATGAAACGTATTGTCTATATACATCAGCGTGGTGTCGGGATTCAGATAGTGCATGCGGTCGCGTGCGTATTTGGCGTTGGCCATCCATTCATACCGCTCTGATTCGCGCCGCTGCAGGCTGCCCTGCACGAAAAAGTTGCGGTCCCACTGGCGTTGTGAATTTTTCCATACGTTGTTGACGATAGCGCCTGGTATTCCCCGGTCCGAGTCATAATAATAAGCCTTGGCCTGCCATTGCCCCCGGTTCATGGTTCCGTATGCGCCGGCCTCCAGGCGCAGCGCGTGTATGTCGCCGTTGCGGCGTGTAGCCGTCGTGTCCCAGGCCACGGTGCCGTCGGAATACATCTTGCGGTAGCGGAAGCGATAGCGCCCCGTGGCGTATGTATATTCAGCCGAAACCGTCAGCGAGACCGCGTCAGAGACCTTCCAGTCGGCGTTGAAGCCCGGATTGACCAGGCCGAATGAACCGGTGCGGAATCGTGCTGTCAGATTGAAGCGTCTGCCCGCGTCGAAACGTGGACGGCGGCTGCGTATGTAGATGGCCGACCCGGCTGCGAAGTCGCGTGCCGGCTGGAATATCCGGCTTTTCTGCCCGTTGTACAGACTTATCTCCTCTATGTTGTCCAGCGAATAGCGTCCGAGGTCTATCTGTCCGTTCTGCGCGTTGCCGAGTTGCAGACCGTCGTAAAACACTCCGGTATGATGCGAGCCCATGGAGCGTATGTCGATGGTTTTCACTCCTCCCACACCGCCGTAATCCTTTATCTGGACTCCGGAAAAATAGCGGAGCGCGTCGGCCACGGAGTGGGCGTTGAGTTTCTCCAGATCCGCTCCATGCAGTGTCTGGGGCGCGACAACGCCGGGGGCGGCAGCCGACGCCGTTACCTCCGCCTCTGGCAGAGTAGCCGTGCTGTCAGGTCTGATTGAGCAGGAAGCAGCCGGTGTCGCGGCATGCCGCGATACCGCACCGTGGCCATAGGCCTGGACGGACACTGAGGCCATGAACGCCGCGATCAAGCATATATGACGGAGACATACGTACATAAACGTGGCAAAATTACTAAAAAGATGTGACGCGGCAAAATCCCGCTTCAGACAAAGAAAAAGGGGCAGACCCGGCAGGTCTGCCCCTCGTTATGGGGTTGTGTTGTCGTTCAGATTACTTTACGACCTTTACAGCTTCTACAGTGCCGTCAGCCTTCACGTTGCGGACGATGTAGATACCGTTCTCAGGAGCGTTGGAGATACGCTGACCCTGCAGGTTGTAGTAAGTGGAGCTTACAACGGGAGAGTTGCTGATTACGCCTTCGACAGACCCGCTGTTGTCACCCTGATTGATAGCGTCGGCCTCGATATTGCCTACGGCGGGGAGAGCCACCATCTCGTCTACCCATTTGTTGGGGGTGGGGTGGTAGATGATATTGCCCTTGAAGTTGCCGGAAATATAATAATCACCGGTCAGGCCAGTAGCGTATTTGAAGTTGAAGCCATAGTTCTTGTCACCGATACCAATCCAGGAACGCTCGGGTTCTGCAGCCGCGCGGTAGCCGGAGTACATACCAGAGAATCCGTCGTGGATACCGGCATCGCAGTTAAGAGGCTGGATAAGCTCGTGAGGAGCAGGAGCGCTCAGGTAACGGATGGAACCTGTTGCGGAGTTTGTCTCATACTTCGCTGTGGGCATTTTCCAGAGACCATAAGGATTCTCGCTGTTTTCAGGAGCCCAAAGCGCAGCTTTCATGTATGTGAGTTCGTAGTTTTCGTCTGTAGCCCAACCGGGAGCGCCAAGTCCGAAATTCTCTTCCTGAGGAAGAGTGTTGTTTGTAAAGTTCTGCATTTCTTCTTCCGTAGATGAATTGCGAGCCATGTAAGTCATAGTGGAATGGCACCAGCAGAGGAAATATTGGTTCAAAGGATCAAATGCGGTAGGATAGAGCCATGATTCGGGACTTGTACCGTAAGTGATGCGGCCTACGTTGAATATGTGGACTTCCTGAATCTGATCAAATGTAAGGTTGGCGAAACCGAAAATCAGAGCTGTGCCGCTGAGCTGGACAGCAGCGATACCTACACGGCCGCCATCTTCAACAAGCACACCGGTCGGTTGCTGAATGAATTTGCAGTAAGGGGCGTTTATGTCAAGCTCGATGTCGCTGGTCTCGGAGTCAAGTCCGCGCCATTCGATAGTGGTGGCATTGGTATAGTCAAGCTGGGAGTTACCTGCAGTTCCGACCTCTACAGCGCCCATGCAGAGATATTCGCCGCCGTTCCAATTCAACTTAGCGCCAAAAATACCGCTCGGAACAATAAAGGGGCGATAGTATACATAGGGCAGCATCTGCAGTTGTACCACTCCGTCTTCGAATACTTTAGCTACCTCCTCGTAGTCAGCAGGTGCGTAGGCGTCCTCCAGAGTATCAAAATACTTGAGAGCTGCTGATTCTATGATTTCCTGTCCACCCTCGATCTCTCTGTATAATTCCTTATACAGTGCGTCGGACTCAAGAGCTTTGGCGGCTACTTTAGAAGGCCATGAGATATAGAAAGGGAAGCGGTTGTTGGAAGCGTCCATGCACTGAACGTTCATGTACATCAGATAGAAAGGATACTCGCGGAACTCATTGATTCCTTGCAAGACTTCGGTCATAGGTTCGAGCAAAGATATCATGACCGACCACTGAGTGCCGGTGGCGTCCACTGCGCGCTGCATGCCTTCGGGCAGGGCGACTGTCTCACTTTTGAGTCCATATCTCTCTACGGACTCAATCTTCGACTTGAGCTGGCTCATGTCGACGTTCTTCACCGTAGCTGTAGTGGTAACGATAGCGGATGCGCTACCGGCCATCAGTAATCCGGCGAGAAGGGTGTAGAATTTTTTCATTTTCTCGTTGTGTTTATAATTAGTTGATACGATATACTTAGAAGATGTAGTAAATTCAAATGTCTGCTGCAGGTCCGGCATCGGCTGTCAGCGACATTTCCGACCGCAAATATAGGGGCTTTTTTTTAATGGTACAAATTTTTTGCGAAATTTTTTTAAAAAATAATCGGGTATTCGGGCGTGTATTCAATGTATCAGGAGACTCGGGCTACTGTTTTTCTGTGTTTTCGTGTTGAACCTCAGTTCGTTTTCCCAACGGAAGCGTGTATGCCACGGAGAAGGTGGCGCCGATTTTAGAGCCTTTGGCGCCCATGCCCGGTATATACCATGGCTGGCCGGCATCTCCGCCTGATGTGTGGAAAAGATGGTGGAATCTTATGGACCATCCCAGGGACCAGGCTTTCCATATCCTGACACGCAGGCCAAGCAGGATTTCGCCATACAGTGCGGTAGAGGACTGCGCCGGCAGATTTATGGACTCGGCGTCGCCCCAGTAGCCGGGGGATATGGAGACATCGGTCAGCCGGTAGGAGAAGGGGCTGACGCCGAGCCGTAGGCCGGCGATGAGGCGGTAGTCGGGGTTGCTTTTATACAGGAAATTGTAGTCGGCGCCTATTTTCATATAGAACGAGGGTCCGGACTTATAGGTATAGTTGTTGCCTTTGGGAGTATTGTCGGCGCCTCCCAGGCCAAGCTCTACGGCGGGCATGAGCCAGTTCCAGAGTGACAGGGTGGCGGTAAGGTCGGCTCCGCCGTATTTTTGTCCGGTAATGGCTGTGATGGCGTCGAAGAAATTCAGGCCGAACTCTACGGCGGTCAGTGTGGGGTAAACGGGACGGGCGTTTACTTTGGCCGGAGCGACGGTGTCGAGTGTGGCCAGAAACAATACCGGCTCGTCGAGCGGATTTCCGTGCTTGTCGTAGTAGTGTAGCACGGGTACGGCCGGCTTTTTGTCGTCTGACTCTACAGGCGTGACCTCGCGCTGCGCGTAGAGACTGGCGGCGCAGCAGAGAGAGGCAAGAAGGGGTAGTAAGCGGGCGGTCAGTCTGGTCATGGCAGTGGGTCGGGAGCCGGATTGTAGTGGAAATAGATGCGGAAATTCTCTACGGGGCGGTTGGTAACCGGGTCGGTCAGGCAGCTGACGGAGTCGATGAGCAGCGAGGTGTGGTCAAGGGCCTCGATGTCGTAGTAATATACTACCCCGCACTCGGCCGATGCGAAATGTGGCCGCGGAGTATATGCTATCGTGACAGTGTCGGCCATCAGGGGCCGCATGGAGTAGATCAGGGCAAAGGAGCAGCTGCGGCGCGCAGGGTCAAGAGGCAGAAATGTCTCGGAGGCCTGGCGGGCGTTGTCCAGCAGCAGTGAGTCCGAGGGCACGCCGACGCCCGCGACAGTGATGGAGTCAAACGCCACCTGTTGCGGCGCTCCGGATCCGGTGTCGGTGTAGAAGCTGGCCAGCGGCAGGGTAGTGCGGTAGTCCTGGCAGTCGGAGTTGGCACAGGAGGCGAGCAGCGCTCCCAGTAAGGCTGTGACCGATATTAGAGCGGAGCGTGACATCAGAACTCTTCGGCTATCTGGTAAGAATTGCGCTCGGCGGAATTGCGAGTGATAAGCTCGCCTATGAAGCCAGCCATGAAGAACTGCGTGCCGGTCACTATGGCCGTCAGCCCCAGGTAGAAGTAGACGGAATTGGTCACATAGAAGTCGTAGGAGTCGGAACACATCGCTATGACTTTCAGTATCAGTATGACGATAGTGGCCAGGAATCCGAGGAAAAACATCAGCGAGCCGAGCAGACCGAAGATATGCATGGGCTTGATGCCGAATCGGCTCTGGAACCATAGGGTGCCGAGGTCCAGATATCCGTTGACGAAGCGGTCCAGGCCGAATTTGGTCTTGCCATATTTGCGGGCGCGGTGCTGTACCACCTTCTCTCCGATGCGCGTGAATCCGGCGTTCTTGGCCAGATAGGGGATGTAGCGGTGCATGTCGCCGTAGACTTCTATGTGTTTTACCACCTTGTTGCGGTATGCTTTGAGGCCGCAGTTGAAGTCATGCAGGTTCTTGATACCGGAGACGCGGCGCGCCGTGGCGTTGAAGAGCTTGGTGGGTATGGTCTTCGACAACGGGTCGTAGCGCTTCTTTTTCCAGCCGCTGACCAGGTCGTATCCATCCTCGGTAATCATCCGGTACAGTTCGGGAATCTCGTCCGGGGAGTCCTGGAGGTCGGCGTCCATAGTGATGACGACATCGCCCTGTACGCGGCGGAATCCGGTGTTGAGCGCGGGACTCTTGCCGTAGTTGCGGGCGAAGCAGATGCCGTGGATGGCGGGGTCGGAGGCTTGCAGGCGGGTAATAGTCTCCCAGGAGCTGTCTGTGCTGCCGTCGTTGACGAAGATTATCTCGTAGGAGAAGCCGTTGTCCCGCATCACGCGCTGAATCCAGGCCGTAAGCTCGGGCAGCGACTCCGCCTCATTATACAATGGTATTACTACGGAAATGTCCATTAGTTTTTGACTTTAAATTCTTTTGCCTTGAATATCAGGGCTATAAACAATGATATAATCGAACCGAAAAAGGCTGTGGACCATATCATCGTAAAGATGAACTGCATAGGGGAGGGGAGCGCTCCGGACTGTATCATGGAGCGCATCCGCGCGGTCTCGGCGGCGTATTGTCCGGCAAGAGGGCTGCCCTCTATGGTGGCCAGACTCTGTGCTGCGTATGCGCTGACGAAGTCCGGCTCCAGCAGCAGTATCCACCCGGCTGTCAGTATGGCGCATATCAGCGACCCGAAGATGAATGTCCATATACCGGCCAGCCAGACGGCGCCGAAGGTGTGGAGCGACGGATCCTGGCGCCAGACACGACGCAGCAGGAAATAGAGCATTACCGGAGCGCCCAGCCCCAGCGGGAAGATCAGCAGCACAAGCGGCTGGAACCTTATGCTGCCCAGCAGGCAGGCCGACATAAGAAACAGATACAACCCCATCCACAGCCCGAGTTCGGAACTGTGGCGGTAGACGGATTTGGGCCGGGATTCGGTAGCTCTATAGTCCATGCCAAGAGTGGGTTTGAGTTCGCAAAGTTAATGAAAAATATCATAATTGCGAAACTTTTAACCTTAAAACTTGGTTATAAAGGCATATTAAACAACGGCCGGAGCAATGGGCTGCGGACTCTAAAGGACTTGAAACTATGAAGATGAACACAAGATGTATCGCGGCGCTGGCCATGATGGCGCCGTGTCTGCTGCATCAGTCGCCGGAAGCCGGCGCCTGTACCCGCGTCCTGTATGAAGGCGACGGCGACCTGTATGTGGTAGGACGCTCGCTTGACTGGAAAACACCGATTCCTACTAATGTGTATATATATCCCGCAGGGATGGCGAAGCAGGGTAATGTACAGGAGAATTCCGTGAAGTGGGTCTCGAAATACGGCGCGGTCTACGCCGTCGGCTATGATGCCGGAATTACCGAGGGAATGAATGAGAAGGGACTGACTGTCAATGGCCTTTTCTGCAAGGGTACCGTCTACAGCAATCCGCAGACCGCCGACCGGTCTCCTATGTCTTTGGCTGTATTCGTGGCCTGGATGCTCGACAATTTCGCCACGACCGACGAGTGTGTGGCTGCGCTGCAGAAGCACGATTTCGACATCAGCGGCGCTACGTTTGACGGCGGTACGGTATCGACTCTGCATTGGGGCATAACCGACGCCGGCGGCAATACCGCTATTCTGGAGTTTGACAACGGCGACATCAAGATATATCAGGGCAAGGACATACGCACGCTTACCAATGACCCGCAGTGGCCCGCCATGCAGGCCATAAACGACTATTGGAAGAAGGTAAAGGGCAAAGACATGCTTCCCGGTACCGTGAAAAGCCCGGACAGGTTCGTCAGAGCCGATTATTACATCCGCCATGTCGAGAAGACCGCCGATCCGGACCTGGCTGTAAGCATCACGGAGTCTGTGCTGCGCACAGCCTGTGTGCCATACTCTTATACTGTGGAGGATGAGCCTAATGTCAGCTCTACGCAATGGATAAGTTTTGCCAATATCAGGGACAAGCGGTATTATTTCCATCCTATCACGAGTCTGGGACTATATTATGTGGATCTGAACAAATGCAATCTTAAGCCGGGTGCGCCCGTTATGAAATTAGAGGTGGCTGCAGTAGCCCGATGTACGGGAGAAATCAACAGCCATCTGAAAAAGAGCGAGCCGTTCCAGCCGATGTACTGATGTCGGCTCCGGCTCCGCGCGATATTTATTACGCGATATTTATTAAATGTATGTAAATGAAAGTTGGATTAGCATTGATTTTCACGACTGTTTTGGCCTGCGGCATAAGTGCCTGCGGGCCGTCGCGCAAAAGCGTGGCGCCGGTGGAGACCGGTATGCCTGTGGAAGACCGGATAATAGGCGGCCCAGTGAGGGCGATTCCGCAGGCCCGCATTTACCGGATGAGCGGCGCCTGTGCCGAGCTTGTGCCTATAAACCTTGACGCCAAGGGGGATATTCTTTCCTATCCGGCGCCTTCGGATCTGAATGACAGTCAGAAGCCGCTGCCTTTGGCAGACAGCTGGTATCTTGACCGGCGGGGCGTAGGGCCGTCTACGGTGCTGACTACATACACTTATGCGCAGTATGGCGCACTGTCGGCTCCTCCCTCGCCGGCCGAGCTTCGTTCCCATATCAGTCCGGACTGCCGGGTAACTCAGGTTGTGGCGCTTCCTATGTCTCAGACCGAGGCCGCGTCCGATACGGCGGCGGTAAACCGCTTGATAAGGGCGGGACTGCCCGGTTGCCGAACTCTTAAATGATATCTAAAATACCACTATATGAAACATTTCTACAGCATTATGGGCTTGATGCTGCTGGCAGCGCTTCCTGTGCAGGCACGGCAGCTGACGCCTGGTGAAGCGCGTGATGCCGCCCGCGCATATATCTCTAAGGGAATGGTCAAGGCTCCCCCCGTGGCCGATGCCTCTGGCATGAGGCTGGTCTCCACGCTCCGCACAGCCGCTGCGGAGCCGGCGTTGTATCTCTTTACCGGAGCTGATGGCAAGGGGCTGATTGTGGCTCCCGCCGAAAGCGGATGCACCCCGGTACTCGGTTATGCCGACTGCGGCGCGGAGAGCGTTGCCGAGCTGCCTCCCGCTCTGCGTTACTGGCTCGATACGTATGCCGCCGAAATCGAGATGATGCGTTCAGGCCGTACTGTCAGAGTCCCTGTCAGGGCAGCCGCCGAGAAAAAGGCTATAGCCCCTATAGTCAAGACTCTGTGGAATCAGAACGCTCCTTACAACGACCTGTGTCCGCAGCAGGGCGATAACCATGCCGTCACAGGTTGCGTAGCCACAGCCATGGCGCAGGCCATGAACGTACATCAGTGGCCCGGCCAGGGCGCCGGCACGGGCACCGCCACATTCAACGGCCAGACCCTGAGCCTGAATCTTGCGCAATCCACATACGATTGGTTATCCATGCTCGACGAATATGGCTCCGATGCTGCTGCCGCCCAGCGCAAAGCCGTGGCTACCCTGATGAGGGATTGCGGCTACAGCGTGAAGATGACTTACTCCCTGCAATCGAGTGGCGCGTCATCGGCGCTCATACCCCGGGCGCTCGTTGAAAATTTCAATTATGACCAGGCTACCCACAATCTGGAGCGCAACTATTATCAGCTGCTGGACTGGGAAGATATAGTCTATGGCGAGCTTGCCGCCGGGCGTCCGGTAATTTATTCGGGCGCGAGCAACCAGGGCGGGCATTGCTTTGTCTGCGACGGTTATTCGTCTGACCGCTATTTCCATATCAACTGGGGCTGGGGAGGCATGAGCGACGGCTATTTCCGTCTATCGGCTCTCAATCCCGAGATTCAGGGCATAGGCGGAAGCACCGGAGGCTTCAATCTGCAGCAGAGCATAACGGTCGGCATGACCCGCCCGCAGGCAGATTCGCAGCCTTACATCCAGATATTGTGTAACGGCGCTTTCGTCACGACTACAGAAAGCTGTACCAAAGCCGGCACAGTAGGTTTTTCGTCGCCAGCATTTCTGAACCGCAGTATAGTGAGCGTCAACGGCACTTTAGGCGTAAAGCTGACCGCAGGTCACGGCGAGCCTATATATGTGGCCGGTACTTCCAGGGTATCGCTGCAGCCCAATTATTTTACCACATCATACTCTGTGGCCGCGTCCGGTTTCCCGGACGAAGGCACTTATACGGTCACGCCGGCTATCCTCTGCTCCGATGGAAAATGGGTAGATATACCCGTACGCATCGACTCGCAGCAGTCAGTGACCGTAGAGTGCAGCAGTGACATGCTGAAATTCACGGCTGATCCGGTGCAGTCCAATATAGAAGTGAGCGATGTGAAGCTGGTTTCGCCTATGTATTCCGACGCTCCGTTCCGCGTCACGGCTACTGTTGCCAACAACGGTACCGCTGAATATCTGGGTTTCGTGGGAGGTGTGCTGATAGACGGGCAGTACAACGTGATAGCACAGGCGGATGTCGCTTCAATAGATTTGCTCGGCGGCGAGAGCATGTCGCTCGACTATGTGTCGAAGTTTACGGAGAAGCCTGCTGACGGCGATTACTATTTCCTGTTTGTCAATACGGCGGGACAGATTGTGAGCGAGCCTGTCGAGGTAAGAATCACATCGGCTCCTTCCGAGGCGGCCGAGCTTGCAGCCGATATGCGCGTGACGAGCGGCAACGAAGCGGCCGAGCCCACTGTACCGTATGACAATATCGTATTGGAGGGTGTGCTGAGCTGCAAGTCCGGCTATTATGCAGGTAGCGTCAACGCCTTTATTTTTCCTGCCGCCGGCGGAGCCGCGCTGGCTAATGTCGGCTCTGTAGACTGCTTCCTGGGTGCCGGCGAATCGCAGTCATTTAAGATGAAAGCAGCCTTTACCGGCGGCCAGATAGGGCAGACCTACGCTATAGTCCTGTTTGCCGGCGGCAAGCAGGTGGAAGGCGCGGCTTTCTTTGTCCTGGGCGATTCCGACACCGGCGTCAGCGAGGTCTATGTGCCGAAGATCGTGACCGCCAAGGTGCAGGGAGACAAACTGCTGATAGAGGGCTGCGAAGGACAGAGCGCTGTTACTGTCTACACCCTCGACGGCGCCAAGGCTCTGGGTGGCAATGGCAGCGTGATAGATGTGACCGACCTTGCGCCCGGCTACTATATCGCCGTCATAGGCACGACTGAGGGCAACGCCATAGTCAAGTTCCTGCGCTGATAAGCGCTGACAGAAAAAGAGAGCGTGCCGGCAAAAACCGGGGCGCTCTCTTTTTGCGGTAAGATTTATAAATTTTATACGATTTATAAAAATTATATTTCGGCAGTTACTTTGAGGTCATAATGCGGAGAACCAGGCGGTCGGTCTCCTTCATGGCGTCGCGTCCGATGGAGGTCAGATTATGGATGGTGGCATCCACGTCGTCGTCCACGATGCCTTCGGATGAGGTCACGCAGCGTCCGTTCATGGCGAGCAGCGCGCTCATCATTGCGGTGCTTACGCCGCTGGCTATCTTCATGGAGCATGATGGCTTGGCTCCATCGCAGAGCATACCCGTAAGATTGGCTATCATATTCTTGATGGCGGCACACACGTTGCCGTAGTCGCCGCCCATCAGGTATACCAGGCCGCTGGACGCCGCGGTCGAAGCCACGACGCATCCGCACAGTGCCGACAGGCGTCCGAGGCTCTGCTTGATGTAGATGGAGGTCAGGTGGGAAAGCGTAAGGGCGCGTATAAGCTGTTCTTCGCTGGCGCCGGAGTCTTCTGCGAAGCTGACTACAGGCATCGTGGCGGTTATGCCCTGGTTGCCGGAGCCGGAATTGGACATTACCGGTATCACGGCTCCGGCCATGCGTGCGTCGCATGCTGCGGAGGTATATGTCATCATTCGTTCCAGCGGGGTGTCGCCGAAGTAGCGCACGCCTTTGGTGCGGATGGTATAGCCGAGCGAATGGCCGAAACCTTCGTCAAGCGCCGAGAGCGCGGCGGCTTTGTTTAGGCGCTTGGCCTCAAGAATGAAGCGCAATTCTTCGACCGGACTTTCGGTGGCAAACTCCCATACGGTGTGCATGTCCAGCTCCCGGTCCTGTGTGGCGGAGGTCGTCTTTCCGGCTGTGTCTTCGGCCAGAGTGTCGAGTATTACACCGTCGCGGGCTATGAGGCGCGAGAAGTGGGTGTGACTTCCGGCTATCACGGCGTTGGCCGTCATACCCTCGGTATCGCTGACCGTGACATCGATGTAGAGTACCACCGGCGCGTATTCGTCAAGATATATGTCAATGTGGCCTTCGTTGATATATGCTTTTGCTTTTTCTACCGCTTCGGGCGTGACATCTTTCAGTACCTCGAGCTGATATTCACTCTTGCCTATCAGCGCGCCGAGCGCTATGGCTATGGGCAGACCTATCATGCCGGTGCCGGGTATTCCGACGCCCATGGCGTTCTTCAGCACGTTGGCGCTCAGGCCTACCCGGATGCGGTCAGGCTTATGGTCAAGCAGCTCGGTGGCGCGGGCTACGGCCAGAGCCACGGCTGCCGGTTCGGTACAGCCCATGGCAGGTACTACCTCGCGCTGCATCAGGGCTATGATTTCTTCTCTTGAGTCTTTGTCTAACATGGTATAGTGTAGTTTATTTGTCTTGTGATTTCAATCAGATTTCGCCTTCATGGAAGGGGAGAGTGTTGCTCCGGGCTTTCTCTATGCGTTTGTTGGTCCAGCATTTGCGGCATACAGCCATGTATTTGTCGTTGCCGCCGATTTCCACCTGCTCTCCCTGGGTTATGATGTTGCCGGCTGAGTCTATGCGGGCGTTGACTATGGTTTTGCGTCCGCACGAGCAGGTGCTTTTTATCTCCTCGATGCTGTCGGCAATCTCAAACAGGCGCATGGAACCGGGAAAAAGCTTTGTGCGGAAATCGGTACGCAGTCCGTAGCACATCACGTTACACCCGAAGTCGTCGACGACCCGGGCCAGCTGATCCACCTGTTCCGGCGTCAGGAACTGAGCTTCGTCTATCAGCAGCCATGAGGGGAGCGAGAGAGTCTGCTCGAATATCTGACGCATGTATTCGTACAGGTTGGTGTCATTGTATATCCAGCGGCACTCGCGCTCTATGCCTATGCGGGAGCGGATCACGTTTTTCTGTTCGCGGGTGTCGATTACGGGCTTGAAGCAGAGATAGTCCATCTGCCGTTCCTCAAAATTATATGCCTGAGTAAGCAGCATGGCTGTCTTTGCCGACCCCATGGTGCCATAGCGGAAATATAGTTTGCCGATTCGTTTCATGCCGATTGTTTAGTCAGTCGAAGGGTGCGTCGAGAGTTGATGCCGGTATCTTGGGTTTGTCGTCAGGGTCATTGTGTCTGACGTATGGCTGGACGACAAAGCGGTCGTAATATGAGAGTATCAGGGTGGTCAGAGGCAATGCTATGATAAGGCCGAGGAAACCGAGCAGGCATCCCCATATCGAGAGTGACAGGAGAATGATTGCCGGATTCAGTCCCATGGCTTTGCCCATGATGCGCGGGGTAAGAAACAGATCCTGGATGCACTGCACGACGACGTAGACGGCCATGCTTTCCCAGAAGATGGTCCAGAAGTCAGTGGCGCCGTCGACCGATGCCACCAGGCACAGCACCGCCGTGACGGGCAGCGAGATAAGTTGCAGGTACGGCACCAGATTCATCACGCCGATGGCCAGTCCGAGCAGTACGCCCATGGGCAGCCCGACGATCCAGAATCCCAAGGCGAACAGCAGACCCACGATGGCCGCTATCAGCGCCTGTCCGCGGAAGTAGCAGTTCATGGCGTTGCGCACGTCGCGGAAGACTCCGAGCACCTGACGGCGGTGGGTCTGCGGGACGAGCTGACGGAACGAAAGCATCAGTTTCTCATAGTCGATCATTATGAATATGACGTATAAAAAGACTATGATCCAGCTGAACAGTCCGATTATGAAGCTGAGACCGGAGCTGAGGAATGACCATGACGACGATATGGCCTGCTTTATCAGGTCTTTCCATTCGTCTCGGCTCATAATTTCGGTAAAAGAGTTGACATCCAGGTTCTCGCGCAGAAACTCATGGATTTCGGAAGGCAGGTACGGAGTCGTGATAGTAGTCGAGGCGTAACGCCGGAGCAATACGCCCATCTCCTCACATTCCGCAGCGATGTAGGGTACGAGTATAAAGGCCAGAGTGGACACTGCGGCCGTAAACTCCAGCAGTGTCAGGATGACCGGCACAAAGCGGTTGCGCAGATGCAGTATCTTCATGTTCCATTTCACGACCGGCTCAAGCGTATAGGCTATGAGGCAGGCTACAAGAAACGGCAGCAACACGCCTTTGAGGAGATTCAGGACATATAGAATCCCCAAAATCGCCAGCACGGAGAAAAGTATGCGTACCACTCGGTCGAATGTATAAGGGCGTCGCGGGTATGTCATTATAAGTTAGTTGATTAGATGGAGAGAACAAGTGTATAACGATGTCAAAATTACAAAAAAATTGTTTAACAGGCAAGCCTGCGTGGCGAATTTTTCGGAAATGTCAGTAAAAAGTATTACCTTTGTGACTTGTAACCCTGCTATCAGATGAAAAATAGATTTACCTTCCTGATTATATTTCTTGCAATCGCCCTCGCGCTGTTTGCCCAGTCGCCGGCAGCGGAGTTCGCCGCATCAGCCGATCTGCGGTCAGACAGATGCGCGGTACTGATTGTAGATCTGAATAACGGCAAGGTCGTGGACTCTCACAATGAAAACGCTCCTCTGCTTCCGGCATCGGTTACCAAAGCCGTCACTATAGCTTCCACGGTGGAAAAAAGCGGCGTGAAATTCCGCTATCATACAAAAGTTTATGCATGCGGGCCGATAAAAGACGGAATACTGGAGGGCAATCTGCTGGTGGAGGGGGGCGGAGACCCCTCGCTGGGCGCCAATGTAGAACCCAAAGGCACCGACATAATATCCGAGATATGCGAGGTTTTGCGCAAACGCAAAGTGTCTGCCATCGGCGGCAGAATAATTGTGGACAGCAGTATCTTTACTGAGCCCGCCACACCTCCGTCATGGTCAAAAGGAGACCTTTCCACTTACTATGGCACCGGTTGTCACGGATTCAATTATCAGCGTAACGCGAGCGGCAAGAAGGCTGTCTACAATCCGCAGGCCTCGTTTGTCAGACAGCTGACTTCGGCTCTCGCTGCCAAGGGCATAACAGTAGCCGACGGCGATTATGACGAGGATACCGACCGCGGCAAGCCTATACTTGACCATCTGTCGCCGCCTATCGACGACATCATGCGCTCTTGCATGAAGCGCAGTGACAATCTCTATGCCGAGGCGTTTCTGCGTACTCTCGCGCTGCTCAGCGGCAAGCCGGGCGACACAAAGGCCGGCGCGGAAATAGAGATGGACACCTGGAAGTACAAAGGCGCCGACATGGCCGGCGTATGGATAGTCGACGGCTCCGGCCTTTCGCGTCAGAACCGTCTTACAGCCCGCTTCCTGGCCGATGTCCTCGCCAAGATGGCGTACAATGTGGACTTTGTGTCGTTTTTTCCTTTGGCCGGTATGGAGGGCACGCTCGCATCGTTTCTCAAAGGCACGGAGCTGGAGGGATATATCGCTATGAAGACCGGCTCTATGAATGGTGTCCAGTGTTATGCCGGCTATCTGCTTGATGACAATTACGCCCCCACACATGTGGTGGTAATTATGATAAATGATTTTCCTGGCGTGCGTGCAAACGTACGCAAACGTGCTGAGAAGATGTTGCTCGACACCTTCAGGCGCTGATAAACAAGAATGGTTATGGAAGAAAAATTACGCGAGATACTCAATAGCCTGTATGAAGCCGAAGGATTGGTGGAACTGGCTCTGCGCCGTGATGCCGGCCACCGGCAGGCTGTAGCTGAGCTGGCTGTGAGGAAATGTTATGTAGTGGCCGATCTGGCTGCCGCTTTGGATATGCCTGCCGCAGAGGTATCGGAAGATGCTGCTGCGGATGAAGCCGTCGTAGCGGTCCAGGAGCATGAAGATGTGGAAAAGGTGTTTGTGGACGAGGTGCTGCCCGCCATAGAGACGCCGGAGATTCATGACGAGACTGATGCCTCAATCTTCGAGGAGCACGCCACTGAGGCTGAACCGGCAGAAGATATATCTGAGCCTGAGCCTGTAAGCCGGGCTGACTTCGCAAGAAAATCATTGTCGAAGTATATGACAGTCAACGACAAGTTTCGTTTCCGCCGCGAGCTCTTTGGCAACAATGACATGGATTTCCGCGATGCGCTGGCTCTGATCGAGACCATGGAGGACATGGATGAGGTAAACGACTACATCTTCAATGAGCTTCAGTGGAACCCCGACAGTGTGGAGGTACAGGAGTTTGCGGCGTTTGTAGAACGCTATCTTAACGACAACGGACGCTGAGACATGGCCGGAAAGCTGTATATTGTGCCGACGCCGGTGGGCAATATGGAGGATATGACGTTCCGCGCGATCAGAGTCCTCAAAGAAGCCGACCTGATTCTTGCAGAAGATACGCGTACGAGCGGAATACTGATGAAGCATTTCGATGTGCATACGCCCATGCGCAGCCATCATAAATATAATGAGCATGACTCGGTGCGTCAGATAGTGGCTCAGATAGAGGGTGGCATGAATGTGGCTCTTGTCTCCGATGCCGGTACACCGGGTATCTCCGACCCCGGTTTCATGCTTTCGCGTGAGTGTCGCAGAGCCGGGATTGATGTGGAATGTCTGCCTGGCGCCACAGCGTTTGTTCCGGCGCTGGTAGCTTCCGGCCTGCCGTGCGACAGATTTGTCTTCGAAGGCTTTCTCCCGCCAAAGAAGGGCAGGGTTACACGTCTGGCTTTGCTTGCGGCAGACAATCGCACTTGCGTCATATACGAATCGCCGAAACGCCTTCCGCGCACCCTGCGCCAGCTGGCAGACGCATTTGGCGAAAACCGTGGTGCGGCGGTATGCCGCGAGATTTCTAAACTTCACGAGACTATCCACAAAGGCACTCTTGGAGAGCTTGCCGCTTATTTTGCCGAGAACAATCCGAAAGGGGAGATTGTTATAGTCATATCCGGAGCAGAAGACCGTCGCAGGCCGGACGACTGTACAGGCTCCGACACTGAATTATAAATTAAAACAAACATACTTTCTACTATGAAGAAAATTTTGTTAGCTATCGCTCTCCCCACATTGCTGATTACAGCGTGCAGCAAGGAGAAGGAAAACAATGCGCAGGATACACTCCAGCAGCAGGCCGTGGTTCTCAACGAGCGTCTTGAGATGGCTCAGGACAGCAAGGATTCGCTGATATTCCTTATGAGCGACATATATTCCGGCATTGAGGAAATCAATGTGCAGGAAGGGTTGCTCTACAATCTCCGCGGTTCGGAAGACGGAGCCCAGCGTGCCGAAATCATAGACAATCTGAGCCGTATCAAGTCTGAGCTGCAGGCCAAGCAGGCTCGTCTCGATCAACTGACACAGCAGTTTAACGCTACCAATGATAAAAACGGCCAGCTGGCCAAGGAGGTAGCCCGCCTGAAGACAGTCATCAGCCAGAAGGAGGCTAAAATCACTGAGCTGACCAACCAGCTTCAGAATGCGAAGCAGGAGATTACAGCGCTCAACGAAAAGGTAACCGTGACTGAGGAACAGGTCAAGACCGAGTCGGCTGCAAAAGAGGTGGCTATAGCCAAGGCTGATTCCGCCGCCGCTGTCAATCAGAAACTCGTGAACGACGCAAACCGTGTGTTCTATGCTATCGGCACCAAGAAAGAGCTTGAGAAGAACAATATCCTGCACAAGAAGAAAGTGCTGCAGAAAGAATATAATTCCAATTATTTCAAGGCTTCCGACAAGCGTTCGCTTCAGGTAATACCCTGCTATAACAAGAAAGTAAAGGTTCTTACCGGTCAGCCGGCCGACTCTTATCGCATCGAGACTACGGCAGACGGAATGAAGAGCATCGTCATTACCAATGCCGCCCGCTTCTGGGGCACTACCAACTTCCTGGTAATACAGGTAGGATGATGAGACGGAACAGAAGAAATCCATAACACAGACAGACTGTCTTGCGCCCGGGCGCAAGGCGGTCTGCAGTTTTTTTGACTAACATTACTTATCATGAAAAAGCTTAACTTTATTTTTGTGGCCGCTATGGCGGCTATGTCGACAGGTCTTCAAGCCTCTGTCGACGTGCAGAGGTTCGATCCGCCCCATTGGTGGGCTGGCATGCGTGACACATCGCTTCAGATACAGGTGTACGGAAAAGACATCAAGAAAGACGAGGTGCGTCTCGCCCCCTATCCGGGTGTCTCCATAGACAGCGTGGCGCGCCTGGACGGCAGTGACAATTATATGTTCATCTATCTTACCGTCAGTCCTGAGGCCAAGCCCGGCCAGCTCCGGTTTACCTTTACGGACGGAAAGAAAAAGAAAGATTATGACTATACCTTGCGTCAGCGTCATGCCAACCGCGGCGCAGCCGGGTTTGATGCAGGCGATGTCCTGTATATGGTCATGCCTGACCGTTTTGCCGACGGCGATTCGCGCAACAATTCCGTCAAATCCATGCGTTTCCCCGTAGGCGCCGACCGCTCGGATCTGAATGTGCGCCACGGTGGCGATCTCAAAGGCATAGAGCAGCATCTCGATTATATCGACAGTCTCGGCGTCACGGCCTTATGGCTGAATCCCGTTTTGGAGAATGATATGCCCGGCGGTTCATATCATGGCTATGCGACTACCGACTATTATAAGGTAGACCCGCGTTTCGGCACTAACGCAGACTATGCACGCCTTATTTCATCGCTTCACGACCGAGGTATAAAGACGGTAATGGATATGATTTTCAATCATTGTGGCTCGGAGCATATCTGGTTCCGGGAGCGTCCGTCGTCAGACTGGTTTAATTTCTCCGACGGCTACCGGCAGACCAATTACCGGTTGTCGACCATTACTGATCCGTATGCCTCCGACTATGACCGCAAGCTCTCGGTGGACGGCTGGTTTGTGAAAGAGATGCCTGATCTCAATCAGCGCAATCCGCATCTGATGAAGTATCTGGTCCAGAATTCCATCTGGTGGGTAGAGGAGGCGGAAATCGACGGTATACGTATGGACACCTATCCGTATGCCGATAAAGATGCAATGGGCGACTGGTGTGATGCCGTGCTTGCCGAGTATCCCGATTTCAATATAGTGGGCGAGTGCTGGTTCGGTACGCCTGCCGGCGAGGCTTACTGGCAGAAGGGTTCCAGGCTGGCCGGAAACGAGGGAGACACCCGTCTGCCTGTAGTGATGGACTTCCCGCTGATGATACTCAGTCGTGACCTGGCTCCCTATAAGGAGCAGACCGATCCCTGGAATGGTCTTAACAAAATCTATGACCACATAGCTCTGGACTATATTTATCCCGAACCGCTGAATGTGCTGCGCTTCCTGGACAACCATGACACCGAACGCGTGATACTCGAAGAACCGGAAAATCTGAATGCATGGAAGCAGGCCGTGACCATGCTGCTCACATTGCCCGGTATTCCTCAGATTTATTATGGCACGGAATTGCTTATGGCCGGCGACCGCAAGCCTGGCGACGGTAACGTGCGCCGCGATGTCCCCGGTGGTTTCCCCGGAGATAAGGTCAACAATTTCCTCCCGTCGGGACGCACTGACAAGCAGAACGAAGCATACGATTTCCTCAGCACATTGCTTCAGTGGCGCAAGGGCAAGAAAGCTCTGTCGGAAGGCAAGATGACTCACTTCATGCCGACCAACGGCATATATCTCTACAAACGCTTCACTCCGGAGGGAGACGAAGTGACAGTCATACTCAACGGTCAGGACAATGAGCTTGATGTTGACATGTCGCGCTATGCCGAGGCGCTGGCTAAAGGGGCCGCTTATCGTGACGTGCTTACCGGCCGCAAGATTGTACCATTGAATGAAAGCGGCACATATAGATTCCGCCCTCGTGAGATTATGGTGCTTGAACCCATAGATTGATTAATATGATGAGAAAATCGGTAATATGTATATTGTCGGTGGCTCTCGCAGCGATATTTCTCGGTGGTTGCAAGACCACCGAGAAAAATTATCGGCTCGCTTACGAGAGAGCGCAGCAGCGTGCGCGCGAGGGTCTCGACGACGAGGAATATGCAATGATGGTACAGGAGCAGTTGCCTCCCTACGTACGGGGCACAGTCGACAGCGTTCGCGTGAAATCCGTGCCTATGATGTGGCAGTGGTCTCCGCAGGCTGTGGACTCGGGGCGACGCGCCGATCCAAAGATTTATAATCTTACGGTCGGCACATACCGCATGCTTACCAATGCCAAGGCGCATGCAGAAAATCTGGCGGCCGACGGATGGCCATGCGTGGTAATGCGCAGCGGCGGCGCGCCAGATTATCTGGTGGTGGCACGCCGCAGCGACAATCTGGATACCATAGCTGCTTCGGCCCGTGAATTTGCCGTCAGGTATCCTGCGGGTGTGGTAGGTATGCCTGTAGCTGTAGCATACAGACCTTTACGCTGAAAGGAATCAGAGTTCAAGCCCGGTATTGTGTCGACCGAGGGTTTCGAGATACGTCTCCCTATCCTGAGTCGTCAGTTTATCAAGCCGGGCTGCAGCTTTGTCCAGATCACCCAGTTTTTCCAGCAGAGCGGGGGTAACTGCTGCCTTTATCCAGGCGCGCTCCATAGCGCGATACTCTGCGAAAGCCCTGTCCAGGCCCTCTTTCAGAGCCGCCGGGGACTCAGCCAGGCATAGATTGTCGATGACATCGAGAGGCATCAGCTGTCCTCCTACATCGCGCCATTCGTAGTCTGCGGGATTCTGAGAGGTCACGCTTATGAAGGTGTCGTCTGTTTCCTCTGCGGTCCGGTGTCCGCAGATATATTTTGCGATGGCGAGACAGTAATACTTTATTGCTCTGTCGCAGGCTTTGGGAGTAATGCGTATGCCTTGGTAAATATGGTATCCCTGAGAACTGACAGATGTGTTTTTCAGCTCCGCCAGCAGAGTGACGGCCCGCATCATTGCCTGCACGGTAAGGGGATTGAATACATCAAACGTTATGTTGTCATGCAGCGGCAGACGCGCCTTGACGCGTGCGTCGCGCTTGGGCCACTTCAGCTCGTCGCGCATCAGGCCGCAGCTGGAGAGCATCAGTCCCGGGCAGGCCACGGTGTGGCCTTCCTGTGTGCCGAACAGATATGAGAAAGGCAGCGCAGACGTGTCGGGATGCTGCTTGTGGCTTCCCATCAGCAGAGAGAAAGCGCCGATATGTCCCCCCCACATTATGTATGAATCGGACGAAGTCTTTACCCCTCTGTCCATTACGCCCCAGTGTACGGGGCCGAGCTTGTATTTGTGATTAGAGGAATTGGTGCCGGAGCCGGCGTTGAAAAAAGAGTACTGGCCACCTATGAGAAGCGACGACTTGTGCATGCTGACGGTATAGGGACCGGCAATAATGGCGCAGGCCTCGCCGCACTCGCAGGCACAGTTGGCGAAGAATAGCGAATCGTGGGCGCAAAACCGCTTGTCGAGCGAAGCTCCCTGGCCGACATAGCAATTACGGAGCAGAGTCCCCGAGTCTACGCGCCCGTCTTCTATTATGAAGTGTTCGGCGTCGACATCGGCGCCTACGTATGCAGCCGCGTTTCCCGGCGCATTGCTGATTATATCTCCGTCCACAAGTCTCGAGGCATAGTCAACGCAGACTCCGCGGTCCACACGCACGTTGCGCATCAGACGCACGCCCGTTATACGCGCTCCGGCGCCGATTACAGGTTTGTCAGATATTGTCAGAGCCTCCTCAAGCATAGGGCGCAGGTGCCGTTCGGCCCAGCGCGGGCGTCGGGCCATCAATACCGCGAGCTGGGCAGTCAGACCTGGAAAAATGACCACAGGACGCGACCCGGTCTCGTCGAGAACAGCTACCTCGGTACCCGCGCCAAACTGAGCGCCCGGTTCGGCTTCGATTACACCTGCGTTCTCTATATATGCGTTGTCGCCTACGGTCAGACCGCGCAAGTGGCCTGTCACTCCGGAAATATAGACATTGTTGCCGAAACTGCAATCCCGTATCACGGCATCGTACAGACCCTGCGGATTGTCATCGTCAGTACGGAGTGTACCGATATTTACATCGCCATAGAAGCGGCATCCCTGTATCAGTGTCAGGTCTGTATCAGGGGAAATGCGCACACGGCTCCAATCGGCAGCCCTGCATCCCTGCGCCTCAAGGCGCGACACGCCGCCGGCATCTACGGGAGGAAAATCAGTTTTCGGAATCATCGAGGTCATCGTATTTCTGATAAAGGAAATCGTTGTAAGGGAAGCGTTCGGCATGAATCTCACGGGCTTTTTCGTAAAGCATCTGTTTGAGCGCTTCGATATTTATTTTTTTCTTTGCCGAAATAAACACACAGTTGCCGGAAGTACGGGCCATCCATGTACGCTCAAATTCTTCCAGCGGTATGTTCTCGCGTGTACGCGGCGTGAGGTCATCGGCATCCTTGGGTGTATATGTAAAGGCATCTATTTTGTTGAATACCATAATCATCGGTTTCTCTCCGGCACCGCATACCTCGCTGAGAGTACGGTTGACCACCTCTATCTGTTCCTCAAACTGTGGATGGCTTACGTCTACGACGTGAAGCAGCAGGTCAGCCTCGCGTACCTCGTCAAGCGTAGACTTGAAACTGTCGACCAGGTGGGTCGGCAGCTTGCGTATGAATCCTACGGTGTCGGTAAGCAGGAAAGGAAGATTGTCGATGGTAACTTTGCGCACCGTTGTGTCGAGCGTGGCGAAAAGCTTGTTTTCAGCAAAAACGTCGCTCTTGCTCAGCAGATTCATTATTGTGGATTTGCCCACATTGGTGTAGCCTACCAGCGCCACACGCGTCAGCTTGCCTCGGTTTTTGCGCTGTATGGCCTTCTGCCTGTCTATGTGACGCAGCTCCTCCTTGAGACGCGAAATCTTGTCGAGGATAATGCGTCGGTCAGTCTCTATCTGCGTCTCGCCCGGACCACGCATGCCTATGCCGCCTCGCTGGCGTTCAAGGTGGGTCCACATACGTGTAAGACGGGGCAGCAGATACTGGTACTGAGCCAGCTCCACTTGCGTGCGTGCTGTAGCAGTCTGGGCGCGGCGTGCGAAAATGTCGAGGATGAGGCTTGTGCGGTCCAGAATTTTGACTTTCAGCTCCCTCTCGATATTGGTAACCTGCTTGGTCGAGAGGTCGTCGTCGAAGATTACCATACCGATTTCCTCCTGTTCCACGTATGCGCGTATTTCCTCCAGTTTACCACTGCCTACGTAAGTGCGCGGATTGGGATAGTCAAGTTTCTGGAGGAAAGTCTTGACCGGCTGCGCTCCGGCGGTTTCGGCCAGAAACGCCAGTTCGTCGAGATACTCCAGCGTCTTTTGCTCGCTTTGCCGCTGGGTAATCAGGCCGACGAGTACGGTGCGCTCGTTGGCCTCGGTGCTGATTATGTTGTCTTCAATCATAGTGTCAAATGGCTTCTTGGTTTATACACCCTCTTAAACAATAAAACGGGGTCCGCTGTTTGTAGCGGCGAACCCCGTGGATGTCGGCAGTGACGGAAATTACTTTTTGACCTTGTTGTAGCGTTCGTTCAGCCCTTCGATTATTTCATCGGTAATGTCAAGGTCAGGGTTGATGTACACGGTGGCCGCTTTCATTAAGATAGCGTCATAGTTGTGTGACTTGTTGTATTCGTTGATGTAGTTCAGAATCGAGTCCTGGACAGTCTTCTGAGCCTCAAGAGCCTGATTCTGCATGTTCATCTGCATCTGTCCCAATTCGTTTTGTGCGGACTGCTGACGCTGCTGCAGATTCTTCATGTCGGCCTCGTAAGCCTGCTGGTTCATATAGCCGTTGTTCTGCATCTTTTGCTGATACTGGCGTGCGAGTCCTTCAAGAGCAGACTGGCGCTGGCGCTCGGTATTTTCGTAATTATTCTGCAGACGCAGCATCTCCTCGTTGTAATCCTTGGCCAGATTGTATTTTGCCAGGATTGAATCAGAGTCCACATACCGGTAGTTGGGCAGCGTGCCGGGGTCGGCCTTTTTGGTCTTGGTCTTCACTGTAGTCTTGGCCTGATCGCCGTCCTTGTTGTCTGATTTGCCGCAGCTTGCGAAAGAGGCGCTTACGGCCAGAGCAAGAGCCACGCAGGAGATAGTATGGCAGATTTTTTTCATTGACTTGGATTCATGTTTTGGGCCGGAACTTCCCGGCCGCAGATATTTACGCTGCAAATTTACGCAAATTTTCTGAGATAGCGGCGTGCGGAATGAAATTTTGGCGAAAACTTTTTGCGCTTCGGCCAAAAATGCGTATCTTTGTGTCTCGGAAACGGCGACATATTCGTGCGCCTCGTTTGACATGTAAAATAACTCAATAATTATAAAGATAATTCATACATGGAAGTTAAAGACCTTAAACCTGCCCTGATCTGGCAATGCTTTGATGAGATTACCAAAGTACCCCGCCCCTCGCGTCACGAGGAGCAGATACGCGAGTTTCTGCTCAACTTCGCAGCCAAGCACGATATCAGCGTCAAGACTGATAAAGTCGGAAATGTGGTAATGACTAAGCCGGCCACTCCGGGACATGAGAACGCCCCCATCGTAGTGCTTCAGGCTCACATGGATATGGTAGCCGAAAAGAACAGTGATGTGGAACATGATTTCCTTAAAGATCCTATTCAGACTTACATCGACGGCGACTGGGTAAAGGCAAAGGGCACTACTCTGGGCGCTGACAACGGCATAGGCATGGCCGCCTGTCTGGCCGCGCTGATAGATCCGGATCTGGTACATGGCCCGATCGAATGTCTCTTCACAGTCAACGAGGAGATAGGCCTTGAGGGAGCTATCAACTTAGGCGAGGGGATGATTCAGGGCAAAATCCTGATTAACCTCGACTCCGAGGATGACGGCGAGATTTTCGTGGGCTGCGCCGGCGGTATTGACACCACAGCTGTATTCACTTACCGTCGTTCGGTCGCTCCCGAGCATTTCCGCTATATGAAGGTCAGCGTGTCCGGCCTGCTCGGAGGCCACTCCGGCGGCGACATACATCTGGGTCGCGCCAATGCCAATAAACTGGTGGCCCGCTTCCTGTTCAACTGCTCGCGCGAGAACGAGATAGCCGTCAGCGAGTTCTGCGGCGGCAACCTGCGCAACGCCATCCCCCGCGAGGCATACGCCGTATTCGGTATCCACTGTGACAAGAAGGACTGCGTGGCCGACTCGCTTGAAAAGTATGCCGCCGAGATTACCCGCGAATACGCCGGTATCGAGCCTTCCATGAAGTTTGCCATCGAAGATGTGGAGCGTCCCGGCTTCTGCATAGACTCGGAGACTTCCGTCGCTCTTATCCGCGCTATCTACAGCGCGCCCCACGGAGTCTTCTCCATGAGCCGCGATATTCCCGGTCTGGTGGAGACCTCTACCAATCTGGCCGCTGTCAAGATGGAGGGCGATGACAAGATAAAGATCACTACCTCGCAGCGCTCAAGTGTGGAGAGCCGCAAGAACGATATCGCCGGTCAGGTAGAGGCTCACTTCCTGCTCGCCGGAGCCGAAGTATCTCACTCCGACGGATATCCGGGCTGGGCTCCTAATATGAACAGTCCGATTATGAAGATTTCCGCCGAGGCTTACGAGGAGCTCTTCGGTGTGAAACCCGCCATCAAGGCTATCCACGCCGGACTGGAATGTGGCCTGTTCCTGGAAAACAATCCCGAGCTTGACATGGTATCGTTCGGTCCGACAATGACCGGCGTCCATTCTCCCGACGAGCAACTCAATATTCCTACGGTAGAAAAATTCTGGCGCCATCTGGCACTGACGCTGAAAAAGGTGGCCGAGGCATGAGCCGAAAGCTCCGTGCCGTCCTGACATGCACTACGCTTGCCGCGCTTGCCGTGGCAAGCGCGTGCCTGTATCCGGACGGAGGTTCCGTGGCTTCCGCGACACTGCGGCATCCGGATGTGAGGATAGACACTGTGATGCTACCCTGGGGCGAGGTGCGCTACGACACCATACCTCTGTCTCCGGGAGCCGTCCGCTCCGGCGGATGGCGCGCCGAAGGCGCGGCCATGGTCGCCCGCGACTCGCTCAACCGCTACTCAGCGCTTACGGACGACGACTACCGCGTAGTGGCCGACGAGCTCGGAGTGGAGCCGGCAGCCATGAAGGCTGTAGCCCGCATAGAGGCGGGAGCGGCAATGCAGGGCTTCGTGGCGCCGGGCGTGCCGGTAGTCAACTTCGACCGGTCGGTCTATAACAAATGCCGCCCCACGAGCAACGCCAAGGCTCCGGCCTCGTCGCATGTGCCGGCCGGCATATCCAATGCCCATGCCCGCGCGGAATGGGGGCAGCTGATAGCGGCCCGCAAGGTCAATCGTGAGAAAGCGGATATGGGCACATTCTGGGGTATGTTCCAGATTGGCGGATTCAACTATAAGCTGTGTGGATGCGCTTCCGTGCAGGAAATGGTAGACCGCATGTGTTACTCCGAGTTTGAGCAGCTGCAGCTCTTTGCCAATTTCATTACCAACTCCGGTATGCTTGAAGACTTGCGCAATAAGAACTGGAGCGGCTTCGCACGCAAATATAACGGCAACAGCTACGCAGCACGCGGCTATCACACCCGCATGGCCAATGCATACGCCAAGTTCCGCAGCGATTTCGCCACTCCGGCGGACAAGCCTGCTGCTGAACAGCCGGAGCAAGAAGAACAATAACCAGCCGAAGCGCGCCGCCAGCCGGGGCGCTCCGGTTTTTCACAATAATTATTTCAGAAAATCATGAAAATCACAGATCTTAAGCCGGCGCTGCTCTGGCAGTGCTTCGACGAGATAACCAAGGTACCCCGTCCTACCCATCATCTGGAAAAGATGAAGCAGTTTCTGGTAGATTGGGCTACAAAACACAATATACCGGTAAAGACAGATGCCGTGGGCAATGTCGTGATGACCAAGCCGGCTACTCCCGGTCATGAAAATGCTCCTACAGTAGTGCTTCAGGGACATCAGGACATGGTGGCCGAAAAGCGCAATGATTCGAAGCATGATTTCATGACTGATCCGATCGAGACCATCGTGGATGGCGACTGGGTGCGTGCCAACGGCACCACATTAGGCGCTGACAATGGCATGGGCTGCGCCGCAGGCATGGCTGTGTTGCTCGACGACTCTCTGGTCCACGGCCCCATAGAGGTCCTGTTTACCGTAGACGAGGAGCAGGGCCTTATCGGCGCCAACGGGCTTGAGCCGGGCATGATTACCGGCAAGGTGCTTCTGAACCTTGACAGCGAGGAGCACGGCCAGATAGTCATCGGCTGCGCCGGCTCCAAGGCTACGCTGTGTCATTTCCCCTACACTGTGGAGGATGCCGATCCGGCATACAAATTCTATAAGGTACATATCAATCATCTGAAAGGCGGCCACTCCGGTATGGAGATACATCTGGGCCGCGGCAATGCCAACCAGCAGATAGCCCGTTTCCTCTGGGAATCCGAGGCTCGCTTCGGTCTGCAGCTGGCCGATATCTGCGGCGGCGGTCTGCCTAATGCCATTCCGCGCGAGTGTCAGGCTGTCTTTGGCGTACCGGCCGCCAAGTGCGCCGAGCTTGAGGCTTATGCCCGCGAGTTCTCGGATATGATTCACGCCGAGTATCTGCTGGCTGAGGGCGCAGACTTCACTTTCACTCTCGATGCTGTCGAGGCTCCGGCTCAGGTACTCCGCGACGCAGATGCCTTTGCATTGATTTCCACTCTGTTCGGCACCCCTAATGGAGTGCAGGGCATGTCGCTGGCCGTGCCCGGACTGGTGGAGACATCGACCAATCTGGCCAGCGTGAAGAAAGAGGACGGCGGCAAATTCCTCATAACCACCCACCAGCGTTCGTCGGTAGACAGCCGCCGCGATGAAATTTCGGACAAAATCAAGGCTCTGTATGAGAATATCGGCTGCTTCGTAGAATGTGCTGATCCGAGTGTAGGATGGGCTCCCAATCCTGATTCCGAGCTGCTGCACAAGGCTGTAGAAAGCTTTGAGAGCCTGTTTGGAGAGAAGCCGCGTGTCGAAGCCCTGCATGCCGGTCTGGAGTGCGGCATATTCCTGGATAAGATGCCTGGCATGGACATGATTTCCTTCGGTCCGACTCTGAAAGACATCCATTCCCCCGGCGAGAAGGCCAATATCCCTTCGGTAGAAAAATTCTGGCAGTTCCTGACAGACCTGCTTCGCCGCCTCGCCTGACCCATACCATATATAATTAGATGGAGAGAGATACTTCCGCGGCGGAGTGTCTCTCTACATTCTTTTGTCAGCAGATGGTCACCGTTCTACAAGATTGGGTACCGGTCCGAAGCGATTGGGTGTCGGTTCGCTCTGCTGACAGAAAAATATAATCAGAATTATTGTGCCCACCAGCGGTATAAGCCCGATGAAAATCCATCCGCCGCCTCGTCCCGTATCGTGGAGTCTGCGCACTGCCAATGCCAATCCCGGAATAATCACTGCAATGGAGTAGATTGAGGTAACTATTTCTCCGGCATCGGTGCTGAAATAAGCGAATCCGGAGAATATACCTCCTACTATGAAATTGAACAGCACGAAAAACCAATATTCGGACCGCGAAGCGCGGGCAGAAAAATTGAAATATCTCAAAAAGGCACGGCTTATGGCCTGACCGAAGCTGACTTGATATTGTACCATAATTACTGTTTGGATTGTTTTATTCTTTTGATTGATTTATGTTCTATCAACACTCACATCCGTGCGTCGGTTCAGGAGCGGAAATGCCCCGTAACCCTCAATACTTACAAAGTGAAAGCGGAAACATGTTGTACAGCATAAATATAAAACATGTAATTCTGAATAGAGGATTTTGAAAATATGTTTTATAGCAAATTGTCAAAAATAATTGCTGAAAAATTTGGCGGACTTAAAAATAGTATGTAATTTTGCCATGTAATCACGAGAGAGTGGTTGGCCGCCCAGCCGAGGTAGGGCGATTTGAGTCCACACGGCACTCCATGCGAAAGACCGGGCGGCCATGAATTGAATTAAGGGATGCGGAGCAGTTTGGATCCGGTGGCTCGCAACCATCAATATTTGCGTAAAACTAAAACTCTATCTTTGAAACTAATACCACGGGAAACTTGGAAAACTGCTATTAATAGACTTGCTAAGAAGGTTATTACGGGCGATGTCGATATTGCCCTGCTATCCTGAACAGTCAACACCATAATTCTAATACCAAAACACAAACGCAGCCTCCGCAAACAGTTTCGCACCCCTTTAATTCTCACGCAAGATACAAATGGCCGGAGATACAATGTGTGTCTCCGGCCTCTTTTATACATGCGGTATTGAACTTTTTATTGAGACAGGTGTTCCCAATACAGATGATTAATTGAAGAAAATTATGAAAAAGACAGTGATTTTAAGTTTCGCCGCAGCTGCCGTACTGGTGGCCATGAGTTCATGTTCCAAAAAAGATGCCAATCAGGAGGTCGTAGGCGAAACTGAGATAGCCGTAGGCGAAGTGCTTGAAATGCCCGCCGAAGGAAGCAGCGACACCAATGTCGTCGCAACAGGAGAGGCTGTAGCCGTAGAGGCAGTGGATACCGCCGGCTCCGCCGCTCAGAATTGAGATATCCCCTGCACACAAATAAAAGAAGCGCCGTAAGGCGCTTTTTTTGTCTTGATGATTCCAGCCCGCAGTCAGCCCGCAGCTGTGGCGCGATATCGACACGGCGTCTGAGCGCGAAGCGGGATATCATGGAGGATATGGGTCGGCTTTAGCCTTTGCTGTCTGAAATCAGGTGTTTGCGCTGCTGGCGTCTGAGTACAAGTATGCCGACTTCATACAGACCGTATATAGGTATCGTTACCAGCACAAGTGTAAACAGATCCGGCGGCGTGATGATGGCTGCGACTACCATGATTATAACAAGCGCGTATGGCCGGTATTTTACCATCAGCTCCGAGTCTATGATTCCCATTTTGCCCAGAATGTACACTATGACCGGAAGCTGGAATACCACCCCCATCATAAAAGTCAGCATAGCGAACGTAGAGATATAGGAGTCGAGTGTAATCATGCTGCTGATACTTCCGTCCACCTGATAGGTAGCCAAAAAGCGGAACGAAATCGGGAACAGGATAAAATAGCTCATCAGCAGGCCCAGAAGGAAAAGAGTGTAGACTATGGCCGCCACGATATATGAATATCGTTTTTCATTCTCATACAGCGCCGGAGATATGAATCGGAAAAGCTCGCACAGTATGTATGGCGACGCAAGGAGCAACGCCAGAATACACGAAACAGTGATATGGTTCATAAACTGCGAGGAGAGCTCGGTACTGATCAGCGGCACGTCGTAGCTTCCCATCGAAAACGGAATACCCAGGGAGCGCAGCAGTCGTTCCAGTAGCGTAAAGGTACAGAAATCAGAGCTTTTGGGCGCGAGCAGCAGATGAAATGTCTCGTCCTTGAAACAGAATATCACGCAGGCTAAAGCTATAATGAGCGCCACGATACGGATCAGCATCTTCCGGAGAACCTCGAGGTGCCCTCCGAAAGACAGCAATCCGCTGTTTTCATCCTCACTCACTGCGTTCGTCGTTATTTTCCTCAGACTTCGCGGTGTCGTCATGCGCGGCCACCATGGCGGCAGTCCGTTCGTCGGCACGGCGTTGTATCTCCTCCTCCACGCGCCGGTTTATTTCTTCCTCGGTAGGCTCGTTCATCCCCTCTTTGAAGCTCTTCACGCCCTTGCCCATGCCGCGCATCATCTCCGGCAGCTTCTTGCCGCCGAAGATGAGCAAAACCACCGCGCCTATCAGGATTATCTCCGTCGCGCCTATCATGCAGATTATCATTTTTCAGTCACTAAGTAAATGGCACATGTATCGAAATTTATCTCCCAATGTCCGTCCTCGCTGCCTTCCCAGCTGTAGTTTGCAGCCATGCGGTCCCACCAGTTCTGAAACTTTACCGAAGTTTCGCCCAGGTCCTTCACTAACTTCTCATACAGCTCTTCATCCGAAGGCGTGAGTATCTTCGCCAGCTCGTTGAGTCCGTTGCGGCGCTCAAACAGCTTCTGTATCTCGTCGCGCTCGTCGGCGCTGACCGTTCCTATTTCTTTCTTCATTATTTGACTATTTCAAATGGGTCGAGGTAATCTAATTCAGGTATATCTTTGAGGGTGGCGGCTATGCCGGCTTCGCGGAGTCTGCCGAGCAGATTGCGTGAGGCATTGCGTTCATGGTGGGAAAGTATGCATTGTGTGTGTCCGGGGGTATTGACCTCAAGCGTACGCCTCCTATTGAGCCATACGCAGCGATGACACTGGAAAGCATCGCAAGCGCGGCATATAGGGGCGTGGTCCAGCCGATAAAGCTGCGCGTTGGGGAGTTGCAAGCCTTCCTCTTTATCCCACTCCACAGGCGCGTCGCCGTCATAATAAAAGGCGGGGCAGACATACATCTTTCCGTCAGGAGCGATGGTAATAGACTCGTCGCCAGCGCCGCAATTATTCATCTTGTCGAGCAAAATGCGATCTGTGAGGAGATTGAACTGCGGCAGCTCTTTGCCGCTTGCTGTCTGCCCGGCTATATAATATGTAAGACGGTCAAGAAACAACTTGTAAGCCCCGGCATCTTCTTCGCTTATAGAATCAGGCTCTTTGAGTATGATGTTCACACGCTTGAAGCGGTAAATCGCGTTCTCTACTTCGCTTACCTTTTCCGCAAGCTCTTGTATAGAAGCGCGGATGACCAGTGTCTCGTTCTCAGCCTTTTGCGGAATTGCCCCAATGTCTGCGACAAGCACGTCATCCTTGCCGGAAGGGTAGGGCTTGATTTTTACATGGTCGATGGTTTCGATTATATTTTCCAGCTCTGCCGGAATCGCGCGGTCGGGATAAACGAATTGTATGACCAGATTCTCTTTCATTCCGAAGCGTATCGCGTTCTTGAGGTCAGCGGCGCTAATCAGCCCTTCATTCTTTTCAGCCGGTTCATGGTGGCAGAAAGGCACCGATGCCCGGTCAAGCATCACTATCAGATATTTCAGCATGGCAATATCGGGTTTGACGTTTTCCTGTTTGCTTCGTATTCCTCGCGTCTGCCTTCCAGCTCCAGCTTGCGAAACAGCTTGTTCCAGTAGTAGTTGTTGGCGCGGACGCGAGCCTTGTGCATCTTGCATATAGCTGTGGCACGCTGATAGATGGTCGGAGATTCGGCTGCGTCATAGTTTTCTCCCTGACACCATGCGCATCCGCTTGCCACCTCGCAGTCGATACAGTTCTGCGGCGATTGAGTGGTGCGGTCAAGAGTCAGAAACGGGCGCAACTTATCCCGGTCTATGCCGTCATGCACATTACCGATAATCAGGGGCTTCTTGCTTCTCAGCGAATAGGCTGCAAATCGGGTGCAGGGATAGAAATTCCCGGCTGCGTCAACAGCCAGCATACGTCCGGCGCCGCACCAGTTGGTATTGTCATATACCGGGTCCAACGGTTTGCCTATATTTTCAGAGTAAAAAGAGCAAGCATAATCCTCGTACCATCCGCCGTCTATTATAGCGTCGGCAAGTTCCGTAAGCTGCTGTTCAAACAGATCGTCATCGCCTTCTTTCCACACATCCTCAAACACTGCGTTGATATTCACTTCGTGTATGCCGAGGGAATAGAGATGTAGCACGCTTTCCTTTATATAAGGAATATCTGCCGAGCTGATGGTCACTTTCGTTCCACCGTGCGGGAATTGCTTAAGCCACAGAGGAATATTGCGCACAACGTCATCATACGAGCCCTTTTCCGGTCCGTCGCCTTTCCATATTCGGTTCAGATCGTGCTTGCGTCTGGTGCCGTCTATGGTTATGCCGATTGACAGATGTTCGCGGTTTTTGGCTATAAATTGTTGTACCTTTTCGGAATCGTAGTTGATGCCGTTTGTGGAAAAATTGAACCGATATGAATTAAACCAATGATGACCACGGATATATAGTTCCTTCTTTATATAATCACAGATTTGGTCTATCAGGTCAATCTCCAAAAAAGGTTCTCCACCGATAAAATCCCAAATGACTGACTCCTCATTAAAATCACTTTTATGGTCAAGAATATAGTCTATGGCAGATTTTGCAACCTGCCATGACATACGTTCCTTTTCGTTCTTCCCGACTAAATAGCAGTATTTGCATGCAAGCTGGCAATCTTTCGTAACGATGAACGTAATGTTCTTCGCCGTTCCATCTTTCCAAATAACTTTATTGCTTTTAATCCCATCCATGAGATTCGACTATCTAAGAAGCTCTATTCTATGGTGGCTTTAAGAAGACAAGTCAACTCAGCCACCATAGAATTTGCACATACTTATACCCAATTAATATCGATTTTTGCCATAGCATCCGCTCATGCAAGAGCGGGAACAACCTGCAGAACAACTGCTACAGGTACCAGAACAACTACCGGTGCATGTGCCGGTACATGCGTCTATTCTGCATCCCATTGCTGTTGTTGCTTTACTGATCAGCGGATTACTGGCTAAAACTGCCAAACCGAGGATCGGCAGCGCTGACTTGGCGGCTTTCTTGAAGAACTGACGGCGTGACTGAAGCTCTTCTTTCTTGTCTTGTTTCATGATTTGTCTATCATCCCTATAGACTCCCCGGATTCAGGTTTAGGTATAAAAAAAGAGCGTGAGAGTCTGTATCTGTTGACTCGTCCCGCTTACAGAGGCTCTGGCATGTGCCCATCCAAGTAGAACGAGCAACGCGGAGTCTCACGCTGTATGATATGCCCCAACGGAGTCGACTTTTGCCGACCCCTGGGATGAAGGTATATCATACCCGAAAGACGCCTATCGTTGTCTCATTCTTGACTTGGATTGTGAAACTGCCAGATTTCTGTAAGCCAAGAACGAGCGTCGGATAAACGCTCTTATTATGTCTGCACCCGCCAACTTAGCCCATATCGAGGCTCCGCGAGCGATATGCACGGGCAAAGTTACAAATAATTTCTCGTTATTCCAAAAAAATTAATGACGCTTAAAAATTGTGCCTATATATTGTCGGAAATACGATTACTTATGTATTGCGGCAGGTCTTCGGTTGGTCTGACGGGTCTGATTTGTCCGACTGGTCTGACTTTACGGGGAGGGGCGGGTTAAACCTCAGGGCAGCGGCGCGGTCTAAGGGGTATAAGAGGGTATTTTTAGTCCCGGTATCAGAATTGTCATAGCGGGATAGGGCGGAATTGAAAAATTATTTGTAACTTTGCCCTGCAAAGCAGTATCTGCTGGAGATAATGAGAAAGTTTTTTACTAAAATATTGTTAATTAGCGCTATTTGTATGTCGCTGCCTGTCGCTGCCTACTCGGCGCGCGGCTGGGAGACGGTGCGCTCTGAGCGACTGAGCGAAGCCCGCGTCGTGTCGCGCACCTCAGATCTGGAGGTACGTACGGCCAGCGGCGCAATCCTGGTTTATACGAGCCGTCCGGTGCAGGTAAAGGTCTTCAGCATCCTCGGACAGCTTGTCTCTCAGGAGAATTTGCCGGCCGGCGTGTCGCAGCTGTCGCTTGGCACCCACGGCCTGTTTATCGTAAAAATCGGTGACATGACCTGCAAAGTAGCGCTCTGACGGATACTTGCCCTTAGAAATTATACTTTAAACTATATATATCAGGGACAGTTTAACAGACATATAGTTCCGTGCATGCAGGTCAATACCATCCCGGCATTGACATGGCAGGAGCAATAGTTAGTTATAAGGCCCTTATCTAAAATCTAATGTAATGGAAGAGACAAACATCGATTGGGCGAACCTTACGTTCTCCTACATGAAGACTGACTACAATGTACGCTGCACTTACAAAGACGGCAAGTGGGGCGAGATTGAGGTTTCCGATTCTGAATACGTGCCTATGCACATCGCGGCTTCCTGCCTGCACTACGGTCAGGAGAGCTTCGAGGGTCTGAAGGCTTTCCGCGGCAAGGACGGCAAGATCCGTATCTTCCGCATGGAGGAAAACGCCAAGCGCTTCATCCGCAGCGCAGAGGGAATCAGCATGCAGCCCATGCCCGTAGAACTGTTCTGCAAGATGGTACGCAAGGTCGTGGAACTCAATAAGCGCTTCATCCCCCCTTACGGCACCGGTGCATCTCTCTATATACGTCCGCTTGAGATCGGTATCAGCGCCCGCGTCGGCGTCAAGCCTGCCGATGAATATATGGTCATCATGCTCGTGACTCCCGTCGGCCCTTATTTCAAGGATGGCTTCAAGCCCACCAAGGTATGTATGAGCCGCGAGTATGACCGTGTGGCTCCCAAGGGCACCGGCTCCATCAAGGTAGGCGGCAACTATGCCGCGTCGCTTGTGGCCGGCGAGAAGGCGCATCAGCTCGGATACTCTGTGATGCTCTATATCGATCCTAAGGAGAAGAAATATCTTGACGAGTGCGGCGCCGCCAACTTCTTCGGCGTCAAGGACAATACTTACGTCACTCCCGAGAGCCCCTCTATTCTTCCCTCGATTACCAATATGAGTCTGCGCCAGATAGCCGAAGACCTCGGCATGAAGGTGGAGCGCCGCCACATCCCCGTAGAGGAACTGGAGACATTCAGCGAGGTGGCCGCCTGCGGCACCGCCGCTGTCTGCTCGCCTATAGGCCAGATAGATGACCTTGACAACGGCAAGGTCTACACTTATGGCAAGCCCGGCGAGGCTGGCGAAGTGACCACTAAGCTGTACAATCATCTGCGCGGTATCCAGTACGGTGAGATTGAAGATGTACACGGCTGGTGCGACATCGTAGAGGACTGATATTTTCATAATTTTAAGGAATCTGCCGTCGGCAGGCCCCGCCGGGCTTGCCGACGGCTCGTTTATACGTATATGATTGATACTGACGCGCTTTTACGGAAATATACAGAAGGCAACGCCTGTCTGTACAGGATTCTTACCGGTCACAGCGGAGCAGTCCGCGACCTGGCTTTGCGCATTGCCCGAGGAATGGGCGGCGGTGTGGATATGCAGTTTGTGGAGGAAGCCTCCATGCTCCACGACATAGGCGTGGCGCGTGTCGACGCGCCTTCCATCTGCTGTTTCGGTCCGGAACCGTATATTCGCCACGGCGTGGAGGGACGTGCCATACTTGATGCCGAGGGTTTGCCCCGTCATGCGTTTGTATGCGAGCGGCATACCGGTTCCGGCTTGTCGGTCAAGCAGATAATGGGGCAAAATCTGCCGCTGCCGCACCGCGACATGATTCCCCTCAGCACCGAGGAACGGCTGATATGCTACGCTGACAAATTCTTCTCAAAAAGCCGCGACCTGCGGGCGGCCAAACCTGTAGAAAAAATTATGGCGCAAATGCAGGCTCACGGCCAGGAGGCATACGCGCGTTTCCTCTCGATGCACGCCGAGTTCGGCTCTTTCCTCCCATTTTGAAATAAACGACACTACGTCTGCACAACATCTGTCTTTAGTAAGCTTCATGGAGTATTCCTGTTTTTTTGTTGGTTTAATTTATTTTTTCTTAAAAATATGTTTTATAACATATTTTATAATTTGCAAACTTAAAAAATTGATTATAAATTTGCCGGAAAGAAAAAATATTCACTAATTTCCCGGTTTTATTCCGATCAAATAATTCCGATCAAATAAATAATAAGCTAAGATAAGGTTATGAAAACATTTAGAAGAATAGTATGCGGGCTGAGCGTGCTGCTGTTGTTTGGTTTGATGGTTTCTTGCAACGATGACGACGGGCCGGATGTGCCCGACCCCGATAAAGTCAACGCTCCCGTTACCCATCAGGAGTTTATGGAAAAAGCCACGGGAAAGCTCTGGATTGGAAAGAGCTCCACATGGTTTAAAAGCGACGGCTCGGTATTGCGCGACGACGAATATGAGCTTATACCTATTGGCGATGGTCCGGTAACAGGATATTATTTCACAAAAGAGGGCGTATTAACGCTATTTTATATCTATCCGTTATCCTCGGAATACGATACCAACAAGTTGAGCAAGAACATTCCGTATTGCTACGACGAGGTATCTGGTCAATGGTTCGAATCTGCGGAAATTCCAACAATCAGATGGGATTATTATACTAAATATATCGTCTCGCTCAGCGATGACGAAATGGTAGTTCATACACACTTCGGATGGCATCGCGAATACGGTATGCCAAAAGAAGAGAGCGCCAAGAGCTATGTGGTTGAAGTATTGCGCGTGGCTACCCCGGAAGAGGAGGCTAAAATGAGGTCAGAATACGTCGCAACCAACTACTGAGCATAATAATCATAATCAGCTGCCCCGCAGGGATATTTCTTGAAATATTGGGAATTACCCAGGCGGGGCAGCTTCGTCACACCGGGGAAAGGGTAAAGGGGCGCGGTTACAGAGCTGCCGTCTGCCCCAGGTCAAGCAAAAAGCAAAACGTTGCAGTGATTGTAAAACTTCGCGGCTTTGCATACTGTGTCTATCGAGGGTGTTGCAGAACCCGCAGAATGAAGCGCGAAGTTTATTGATTTGTAATTATTTGAATATCAGGCAGTCGAGATGCGATATTTTGCGACTTTCAACCGCTGCAACGCATAACGGCTATGCAAGGAGAGGCATACCAGGAGTTGAGGACGGTTAGTACCAGGAGACTCCGTTGGAAGATGACGAACGTTTGTCGTATTTCAGATCCTTGAGGATACTGCTCTTGACTGCCACGCGGAAGCTGTAGCTCTTATAGGGGCCGACCGGAACGAACGAAGCTGTAAGCGTGAAGCAGTGCAGGTCTCTCGACACCGAACAGTTCATATACGCTATCTTGTGCAGGTCGAAGTTATAAGAGGCTGAGAAGCTGAAGTTCCAGTTCGGAGTAGGGCGCAGATTGCCGGAGAGCGACAGATTTTGTGTCCACTTGCCCTTGTAGTCCATCTTATTGTAGTCAAACTCGCCGTAGGCATAGGAGAGCGAATAATTGAACGACAGTGACCAGGGGACTGTCCACGGCTCGTATCCGTCGCTGTCCGAATTGTCTTCTGTAGTTTTGCTGTTGCGCTTGCGCGCGGCAGCCGCCTTGTCGGCGAAAGAGGCGTATTGCGGCTCGTCATCTTCATCCTCGTCGGATGGGTCGGTAAGATCGTCGTTGTCTGAAGATGTATCGTTGCCTTTCCTCTTGCGGAAAGTGTCCTGGTTTATGGTGTAGGAGAATGATGTGCCGGTCCGGGCCAGACGCGCCCAGCCCTTGCCTGCGCTGATACGCAGTTTGTTGATTTTCACGGGGGTGCCCATCTCGTTGAGACCGTAGCAATAAGGATCCCATGCCGCGCTCAGGTTCAGGTTGAAGTTTTTGGTCAGTCGAAGCAGCAGCGATGTCTCCAGATTACTCCAGTTCAGCGAGTCGGCCGCCATATTGTAGCTCTGGGCGATAGTGAAATTCTCAATCAGTGAGATTTTCTTCATGCCTGTGGAGTCAGCGTCGCTCTTGACCTTCATTTCCAGATTGTTGGCTATGGAGAGCGATACAATGCCCTGACGCCCGCGTCCCGGCACTCCGAAAAGGCCGTGGTCAAAATACGAGTATGTGGTGCGCACCGGGTCGCCGCCGTTGATTCCCGGACGCTCGTAAGAACCATAGTATCCCCACATCGAGGCTCCGAAGTCAGGAGCGCCGCTCACAGTCAGCGTGGGCGTGATGACATGGCGTACCATCTGTATCTTGTCGCCCCAGAACTTGGCGGGACGGTAGAAACCGTAGATTTTGGTGTCGAACGAGAGCGAGGCATTGAAGTCGAATACGTTGTAGAAGCCGTAGGTGGTGTCATTTACCACCTCTCCCGCTGTGCCGGCCATCGGATCCCAGCTGCGGCGTATCTTGTTGAAATACATGCGGTCGTTGAGCGAAAGAGACGGCGATATATTCAGATATTTGAGTACTGAGAAGGTTGCGGTTACCGGCACGCTGTGCTTCATGGCGTTGCGCCAGTCTTTGATCAGGTTTTTCTTGAAGAAGACGTCTTGCTGTGCTGTCAGTGAGTTCTGAAACTGGCCGCTGTACGACAGTCTGATTTTTTCATACCATTTTTCACCGCCTATTGCGCGTTTGCGCTTGAAGGGCGCGATTTGCGAGAGTGTTACCGTGAAATTCGGGAACGATACCGTCAGAGTGCTGTCCTGGGTGCGCTGGGCTATATTGGCGGTAGCCGAAACGCTCCACTTGGACTGGGGGAAACGGTATGTGAGGTTCACTGTGGAGCTTTTGGTGTTCTCCGTAAATGAATTGTTATAGTAAGAGTTGAGATCGTTGCGCGTGTAACCCGAGGTCGCAAAGTTTACCGCGGCCGAGAAGCTGAGGTTAGGGTTGGCTTTGGCATCCTGCGAGTGGTTCCAGGTCACTCGGAAGTTTTTCATCGACATATAGTCCGGATCCCCTTTGTCGCCGTTGATGGTATTGAGATAAGATATGTCAAACGAGCCTTTGTACTTATAGCGTTTGGCATAGTTGGACCGGGCCGATAGTCCCCACGACCCTCTGGTATAGATTTCGCCCCTGAGCGCCAGATCCACGTAATCGTTGATGGCGAAATAGTATCCGCCGTCGCGCAGATAGAAGCCACGGTTGTAGTCCTCGCCGAACGAGGGCACGATTATACCGCTCGAATAGCTCTTGTTGAACGGGAAGAAGCCGAATGGCAGAGCGAGCGGCAGCGGCACGTCGGCCAGCACCATATATACCGGGCCGGTCACGATATTCTTCTTGGGGCGCATCTTGCCCTTGGTTACCTGGAAATAGAAGTGGGGATGCTCGTGGTTGTCGCATGTGGTATAGCGTCCACCCTCAAGATTGAATGTGCCGTCTTCCATCTTTTTAGTGACGGCTCCGGTCAGGTATCCTTCTCCTTGCTGTGTTACAACGTCGGTAATGTAGCCGCGTTCGGTCTTGAAATTGTAGCGCATCGTCTTGCTCTGGTATTCTCCTGAACCGTCGGAAAAGACGGGATAGTCAGGTTCCGGAGCTTTCTCCCCTTTGGCCGGAACGGCTTTCAGCACCGAATCCGGCATGGAAGCCGACGCGAAGACGGTCGAGGAATCCATATCCATCTTTATGCGGCCTGCGTTGAGGTCTACTTCGCCGTATTTGATGGTACTGTTGCCATACATGTAGGCCTGATTGTCGCCTATGAGAACCAGGGAGTCTTTGGCTGAGAAATTCACGGGCTGGTCCAGGTCTACCTTCTGCATTACAAAGGGGCTTACCCGGTGGCGGCCCGTGTCGCTTACCGCGGAGTCCGGCAGAGCCTTCGCTCCCTGCTCCACCTGCACGGCGGCCGTGTCAGTCAGAGCTGCCACGATCGAGGCTGTAGAGTCGGAGGACACGCTGTCATGCGGCGCACGGACTACCGGCTCGTGGCGCACGCGCGCCGCCGACTGCGGTTTTTCCGATGCGCCGACAGCCAGAGCTACGGCTACAAACAATGCGAATATGTAGAGCAAGGCTTGTCTCACACCTGTTTTGTAGAGAGCCGCCGCAGTCCCTGCAGGATGCGGTAGAGGCACTTTCAAGCTGCAAAATTAAAGAATTTTCAGCATACGGCAATTAAGAAAAGTATTAAAATCCTTTAACACGACCGTGATTTACCTGCTTCCGACAGCTGCGGGCCCGGGACTTTGCCGTCTCGGACCCGCGTAGATAAACTATAAGTGATAATGTGTTAGCGGATTACTGTCTTTTCATGCCTGTCGCCCGCAACTTTGATGTAAATCCCCCGGACAGGATTGGCCACGGAGCGTCCCTGCAGGTCGAACCAGCGGATTCCCGGCGTGGATACTCCGGTCTTGTCCACGCCGGTAAGAGTGTCGATATACAGGGTCTTTATGTTGCTCAGGCGGCCGTGGCGAGCCGCTATGTAGTGCAGCGTGCCTTTTTCCTGCGCCTGATACAGTGGCTCGGTAAAGCGCGTGAATGTCTTGCCATCAGCTGTCAGAGTCTCGTCGGGAGTATAATCCGTAGCCGCGCGCCGCACGGCATCGGCTGATGCGATCGGCTCAAAGCAGATATATATTTCAGCCCCTTCGGCGGTCGAGAAACGGATGTCGCCCTCCTTGGCGGTCTGTCCTTGGCTTACTTCCTCCGAGTAGCAGTAAGCCTGAGGCTCCTCTACCTCCAGCACTGTGTACTTCACACTAAGCGAAGCAAGGGTTACGATGTTTGTGGCGCTGAATGTAATGGTTTCCTTGCGGCTTTCTCCTTTCCATACGTTGCCGTTAGCAGCGCCTGATGTACTGGAGATGTCACTTAACGCTTCAGATGTGTCGAATGTTATTTCCTGCATCTGTATGCCTGCAGGCATCTCGACTTCTATTGAGTATGTCCCTTCGCTGAAGTCCCATCCTCGATTGCTGAGGTAATTGTTCCCGGTAATATTGGTCACAGTAATCTTGATGTCAGGGTTCGTGTCGTTATTTATTATCGTGATATCCGGATTGTATACCGTCTCCTGAGAGTCCGGGGAGCGGGGCAGGCCATAGTCTTTAGTGATGAAATCAAAAGTGTAAGAGCCGGCGTAGGGGTCTTTGACAGTCAGAGTATAGAAGACATCGGCTGCCTTGTATTCGTCATCGCCATCGAAAACGGCGTGAATCTCAGTTGTGCCGTCTCCTTTAATAGTGACATTGCCTGTGGTTTTGTCAACGATAGCTACTGTCTCGTCAAGCGAGGTATAGTCTATCGGCAGATTATTAGGATTGCTCAGAATCGGCGCATTGAAAGCGGCTGTGTCATCAATAAATATCTCGGCAGTTTCAGGAGTGAAAGCTAATCCTGCGTCCTTTTTCTCTGAGCTTTCAACAGGCACTTCCTCAAATAACAGTATAGGAGTGCAGTAGTCGGTAACATAAGCACTGTTAAAACACGAGAAATAATTGGCTGATTTCTGATAAGCCATTTCGTTTCTTGAGGTTTTGCATGTGAATATGATTGCAGGGGTTGAGCCCGTAAATTCAATAGTACAATATGCTTGCTTGACTTTGGTCGCTGACAGAGCAGTGAGAAATAATTCGTTGGTAGTAGTTGAAGTTCCGGGATTCAGGTATTTGATATTTCCGGAAGTGCTGCCGTCAGTGAAATAATATTGACTGCTGCCTGTCGCGGTATCCGGGCCTTTGCCGAGTGTGAGAATCGAAAATTCGGTCGCGTCATTGGCAATCTTGATTTCAGAAGCGTTGAGGTCGAAACTTGTCTCAGCTTTCTGTATATTTATGGCGCTTGCATTTTTAGGCTTGCCCATAACGCATGTCGCGCTCGCGCCTCTTGCCGCGAATAAATAGCTTTTTCCTTCGATAAGATGATCTGCAGATGTAATCAGGCGGAATTTCCGGCCATTGTCCGGAGTCGGGGTAACAGGTTCGGAAACTGTAAATGTAGCCTCGGCTGTCTCGCTTGCTGTCATTCCAGTTTTTGTCGCCCATGCCTTTACGATGTGTTCGCCCGCAGCAAGACTGAAAGCTGTCTGATACGTATTTTCCGCGCCTCCGTCTATCTGATACTTTATGGTCGCACCCTCAGTCGCGCAGTTGAGTGTGATTTCGTCTGTAGTAGATATGTTGCCACCTGCCGGAGTGAAGGCCGGTTTGCTGACTGCAGCCGGCTCTATTGCAGATTCGGCGAAAGTAATGCGGATATTTCTGAGTCCGAGCTTGTTCTTTGTGTTGGCGCTCATTATTTTGTACCGGACGCCGGCTTTCAGAGGAATCTCAGGGGTAAATTTGACGGCTTGGGAATTTTTGTATGAGAATGTGTAGAGGGCTTCATCTGAGTCTATAGTGCAAAGAATAAATTTAATATTAGTGTAATTGTCTGCCGAAGGCAAGATGGAGATTGATTGTATGGGTTTCTCAAATGAAGGCAAAACAATATATCCGGCACCTGCCTCGTCTTTGGCAAAAGCGATGTAGCTGTTTACTGTGTTCGGTGCCCACCACACCATGTTGCCGATAAAATCGTACGTCTTGCCATTGATGTCAGTGAGATAGAAGTCGAATTCCTCATCAGTCGACACCTCGATGTTTTTGAGATTTGTTTTAGATTTATATTCTGAATCGGAGACGCTGAACATTATTGCTTCCTCAGCTGCACGGAGTGCGCAGACATTGAATAGACATAATAATAGCAGCAGGAGCTTTTTCATACAATGGGATTTTTAGCAGATTCGTTTATAATGTAGTCGCCGAGTTGGCATGCGTTCGGTAGAGCGCTAAACCGGCTATTTCCGCAAAATTAGCAAATTATATTGAGTTTCAATGCTTTTGTACCGTCTTTTTTAAGATTGCCGCATATTTTCCGCTCTGTATCAGAGCGAAAATTCCCGGAAATTTTCTATATACATCCATAATTATCCTGATTATCAGCACTATCTACGGATTGCAGTGTACTAATAGTGTACTTTTGGGAAAGATGGCGGCAAGCCGGAGCAAATGGATTTGAAATAATTGTCATCCGTTATAGATTTTTAACTCTGTTGATTTGCGCTTCTTCACTGGGTATATATCCCATCGACATCATTTGAAGTCCTCTCAAATAAACATCATTGAAGCACCCAACAAGCCGTTTGATGTGTGTGCTATTTGGGAGGCATACTAAAGTTTGTATCAACAGAGAGACTCAAAGTTTTTATGACAGGGCAACCGCATCGGATGCAGGAAGTTTCGAAAAAAAATGTTAACTTTGCAATCTAATCTGCGCTTGCGCTGACGAAGACCATCCATGTAAGAAACATTTCTTATGCCACATATTACGGAACTTCTTTGTAGCCGCATAAAGGTTTGGTCGCCTGTCAGCCTACTCGGAAGTTCCAATTGTATTGTACAACGAATGAAGAGCCTGTTTGATGATGAAGAACCTCAAGGGATGGATATATTCCAGATATGTCAATCCTTAGGATGCGAGTGCAATACTCCGGGGTGGCCTGACTCATTTGGTAGGGCTTTATCAACTTTTTTAACGGTAAACGATATCAAACCAATTCGAACTCTTAGCCTGTTCTCTGGGGCGGGTGGTTTGGATATTGGGTTTCATGATCTTGGATTTGATATAATCGAATCTGTTGAAATTGAGTCAAAATTTGCTGAGACCTTAAGAATCAATTCAGGCGGAGGAAAAAAATTCGAGAATAGCAAAGTAAACTGCATTGACATTAGGGAATACACTGCTGACAATATCGGCGAAATTGACTTTATTATTGGTGGCCCTCCATGTCAAACATTCAGTGCTGCAGGGCGTCGTGCCTCTGGTGTATTGGGTACCTCTGATGCTCGTGGTGTCCTATTCCGTGAGTATGTTCGGCTTCTTGTTAAGCTACAACCCAGAGGTTTCCTGTTTGAAAATGTCTATGGTATCGTAGGCGCTCAAAATGGAACAGCATGGGAGGAAATTAAGCAAAGCTTCCGTGAAGTGGGATATTCTTTGCATTATATGATATTAGATGCTGCGGACTACGGCGTTCCACAACATAGAGAAAGATTAATTATAGTGGGTCTTAAAGAAGGTTCTTTTAGATTTCCTCGCCCCACACATGGACCTGATTCTCGTAATATTCCATTTTATAGTGCTGGTTGTGCAGTTACAAATGTTGTTTTATCTGACGAAGAAAAGAAAACCGGAATAAATGGTCGTTTCGGCCATCTAATTAATGATATTCCACCGGGACTAAATTATAGTTTCTATACTTCTGAAATGGGTCACCCGAATCCGATTTTCGCATGGAGATCTAAGTTTTCTGATTTTATGTATAAGGCGGATCCCGAAGAACCCGTGCGCACCATTAAAGCACAGGGGGGACAGTATACTGGTCCCCTACATTGGGATAGCAGATATTTCTCTTGTGCTGAATATAAGCGTTTACAGACATTCCCGGATGACTATGTTATTAATGGTTCGAGATTAGTTGCTATTCACCAAATCGGTAATTCCGTTCCACCACAACTTGCTCGTATGCTTGCATTAGCGATTCGCATACAAGTTTTTGACACTCATTTTCCATTTGAACTTGAGTTGCTTCAATCAGGTGCGACACTATCTTTCAGAAAAAGAAAAAGAGATTTAACTGCTTCATACCGCAAGAAAGCGGCAGAAGCTATTAAACAACTTTCTATTTCATCAGTTCCCAAATGCGCTGATCGGTCTTTCAAGGCTTCTTTGTCTGATCGGTTTAAGTATGTAGAAAATGACGAAAACGGAAAATTTAACATTTGTGTAACTTGGTCCGGTATTCTTGTGATTAGTGTTAAAGAGGAGTCCGAAGCCTTACTTTTCGACACTACGATTAAAGTAACTCCCAAATCTTCTTGGGATGTTCCGGCTTCCCAGATTATGCTTATTATAACTTCTTCTGACTGGAAGGGTGTTACGATGGCATGGAAAGTTTTAGACCGAGAACTCATAACTAATGCGATAAAAGCCGACCTCGTACAATTGAATGGATACTATCAGTATCCATCTAACATAATTTGCGAGCTTTTAGATACGACACTTCCCAATCGTAATATTTTTGAACCTATAATTTCCGGAATGTGCGTTGGGAGAAACTTGTCTACACAAACGCTCGCTTCTATTTGGAGAATTAGCGAAAACAGCGTTCTTAATACGGCTCAACTTCTTCGTTCTCTTGCTTTTGAGATTCGCAATAATGTCACCAATCCTCAAATGAAAGAAAATGAATGGTTATTACCGTATAAATTTCCTACACTTTTACCTGAAAGTGTCCAACTCAACAAGACTTTGGTTTAATGAAAAAGAAACACGAAATACATTTAGATGTTTATAAAAATCGCAGTGAGCTTCACTACGATAATAATGCCGTTGTTTTCTATGAAGGTCAAACAAACGAGGATGCCAATAAGAGATACTCATTCATAAGACAGCAATTGGATAATGGATTCCTTGAAAAATTGTATAGTAACATCACTACTTATGATTTTTCAAAGGTTTCTCCAGAAACCAAAATATTGCTCGATAAACTTGTCAATGGAATAACGAGCGAAACAGGTCGCGCATTAGTAGGATTAGCTTTTCTGCAAATCACTATAAAAAGTTTGACACCTTCGCAATCAATTCGTCTGCATAAAGGTTCAAATCGTCGTAACGGATTTTCATGGGTCGATGGTATTCCAATGCGAGTTTTAGACAATACCTATAATACTCCTTTTTTGCGAGAGAAAGGACTGCTTAATATTAACAAGGATGGTGTAATGATGACTCGTTCATTAGCTGAAAATTATCCCTACTCGCAACTCTATAAAGCAGATATGAGGGGTCCTTTTGCTGAATGGATTTCAGTAGTGGATGCACTTGAAGATGGTAGTATTGAGCCATTGCCGGCTTTACATTACTTCTTATCCTTGCTTATAAATCGTTCTAACAAATTTGAAATTTTAGCGGATGAGACCTGTGCAATTTTACCAAAATTGCCTGCTCTTTCCATAGACGAAACAACTTCAATTTTATCTAATTTTTTCAATCAGACTCAGTATTCCGCTCGTGCTTTTGAAGTTGTCATACATAGTTTGATGCAGGCTCTTTGTTCTGAACATATTGTTGAATTAGATTTGGTACCGCTTTCTCAAATGCGATCTGCTAACAAGAAGCATGGCAATGTTGGTGACATAGAACTTCGCGATGGTAAAATCATAGTTGAGTCGTGGGACGCAAAATATGGGAAACCATATCTCTATGAAGAATTATCAGAACTCAAGGATAAATTAGAATTTAATCCCGGAGTTCAAACTGCAGGCTTTATTGTAGACTCAAACTTAATGCTCAAAAAAGAAGTTGTCGAGCGTCAAAAGGAATATTCTATTTTAACTGGTGTTTCCATTCAATTAATGGAATTCATTGACTGGGTTAAATTTGAAACGGAAGATTTATCTAAAAAACAACAATCAAAAGTTGCCTCCGAGTGGCTTAAAGCTGTTGTTGAAACATTTTCTCGAAAGAGAATTGACATAGCGCCATTAGATGAACCTTGCGAAGAATGGCTAAACGACCTTAAGGAAATACTATTATCATTGGCAAAATAAGTTTTCGTTCCTTTACTAACCCCTGATTTTAACAATATTAGATGGCTGATTCATATCCTCGATTATTTGTAATAGATGATTGGGAAAGACTATATGAAATGAACACTTCGGGTACACGAAGTAAATTTGTTGTGTTAAGTCCCAATAATGAATCTTACTATTTCAAAACATCATAAAAAAAAATCGTTGATGGCAAAGTCGTCAAAGAGTTTCCATCAGAGTTTTGGTCGGAAATTGTAGCCTATCAATTAGGTGCGATGCTTAAATTGCCTGTTCTTCGTTATGACATCGCTGCTTACAAAAATGTTTTAGGGTGCATATCAAAGAACATGGCGAAAGATGATGAAGAAATAACTGAAGGTGTTCGCATCATCGCCAATGTAATGCCTTCTTTCCCCGTGGATCCAGATTACAAGCAAAAGCATTTTTTAGATTTAGTCCAAAAAAGTTTAGCCCGAATAGGAATCAGCAAATTTAAGAGAATTGCTATCGAGATGCTCTTATTTGATTGTATCATTGGTAATACGGATAGACATTCTGAGAATTGGGCTTTAATAAAAAAGAACAAGACATTATTAAAACTTGATGATGCAATAACAAGAAAACTTTCATTCAAAGAGTTTTTAGAATTACTAATCAATAAAGAATTACGTAATGAATGGCTTGAGTTTAGAAGAAATAGAAGACTATTCTTTGCATATTTTAACCGTGAATTTAATCTCACTCGGAAGGAAACAATTAGATTAATTCATGATAATACATATGAATTTGCACCATTTTTTGACAATGGCAGTAGTTTAGGACGAGAAATATCAGAAGACCGTTTACAAGTTATGCTTCAAGATAATTCAAGAAGTTTTGAAAAATATTTTTCTAATGGCTGCCCAGATATTCGGGTATCTGAACGAAAAACGACTTTCAATGATACTATTGTATATTTATTAGAGAATTATCCAGAAGAATGCGCTCACTTTTTATCTAATCATTTGAATAGATATAATAAGGAGAAATTTACCAGAATAGTCAATAACATTGATTGTTCTTTGCCACCAACAGGTTTTGAGAGCTATAGGCTCTCTGAACTTCGCAAACGATTAATTGTTAAAATTATAGATGCACGAATTACTCACATATACAACAATATACCAATATGAAATATCCTTTTAAGAAAATATCGGTTATGTGGCGTTCTTCAAGAGGAGAAAGTCGAGTTTCCATTGGGCATATTACTGTGTCGGGTAATGGCAACATTTCATTCTTATATGATAAAGAAGGCTTTCAAGAAGCAAAACGAAAATCTCCTGAATTTTCAGGTTACCCGGGTATACCATTTTCTGAGTCTCCTATAGAAGATTCGGATTATCTCAAAAGTTTATTTGCTTTACGTCTAATAAATTTAGAGCGTGAAGACCGCAAAGAACTCTTAGACTTTTGGCTTTTAGATGACAACTTGGCTTCGGACCCTATTATGCTGTTGGCCATGACTCAGGGAATGTCAATGTCTGATATGTTTGAATTTGTACCCTCGTTTCAACGAGAAAGTAAAAATAAACAAGCCTTTATTACAGATATTGCCGGTCTTACAATTACCAAATATGATATTTCCGCACTTAAGCCTGGTGGTAGACTTCAATTTGAGAAACAACCTGATAATATTAAAGATCCCTTTGCCATTATAGTATTGTATGATGGTAATCCTATTGGTTGGATTAAAAGAGGACATAACTATCTATTCAAAGGACGAAAAAATGGCATTAAATTAACAGTTCACAAAGTTGTAAATAATGCGGTATACCCCAAATTATATGTAAAGGTAGTATACTGATATAAAGAGTTAAGACCCTTTAGACACCTCAGAAATGTCTTGTGGTATATTGACTTGTCGCTTCGGCGTTGCACCATTCGCACATTTAAGGGCTATCTCGCTTGACGCCATCCAAAGGGACATCGTATAGACGAAACAGTCGCGCAGGACATGATTCAGCGCGGTCTGATTGAGGGAGAAGCCCCGAACTACACCATATCCCTTGGTGTAGCTAAAGCTTCCAGACAGCTCCCGCAATATACGAAAGCAAAAGGTTTAGATAAAGCCATATTAAAACAGATGGTTCTGCAATTATTGCAGAATGCAGGAAAAGAAGGCGCTCGCCGAGAGATCATATATGATTACCTTAAGGACTTGTTGCCATCTAATAAGTCACAGGAGCAACAGCTTCGATATTTGGGGAGGCATCTTGTTGAAATGAATGAAGAAGGGACAATTGAATGTATCGGGCTTAGATGGTTGCTTTCAAGTCCATCCGACCGAAACCAGGCATAATCCGACCGTTTTTATCGTATCCGACCGAAATTTCGGTCGGATGTGCGTTAATCAGGCATAATCCGACCGTTTTCATTCTAAGATACCTGTGTAACAATCGGTCAGATGGCAAGTCAGTCGGTCATCTGAATGACAAATAGGTGATACATTCAAACGGCAATCCTTCCTGTCATTCATCCATAAGGCGTGACATCCATCTGCTCATAAGTTCATTCAGTCATCTGTTCATACGTATCTACATCCATACTTTCAGATGTTCATACTTTCAGGTGTTCATACGTCAATACGTACTAACAGCATCTTTGCAATCAAGGCTTCGATAAGCAATTATCTGAAACAATGTGTATTAACCGAATTACAATTTTGAAAGCATTTTGCGGGGATGAAGCCAAATATACAGATTGAGGTTCTCTTTCTTGTGTGGGTGTTTGATTTTGTATTTCGGTTTTACCCGCCATCGCACCTTCGGCGTACAACACCTGATTGCTGTCCTCGTCAAGGAGAGGCGTTTCAGTTCTGCCGAGATAATACTCAAGGTAGAGGCTGGCACGTCCATCGCTCAACTCTGACTGTCGGAGCGTGGGATTCTGCTTCTTGCGATTTTTCTAATTTTGCCATAAATCTAAGAGGTTGTTTAAAAAACAAATGTGAATTATGGGGCGGCGGATTTTCAGGCAGAATACGGTTAAGTGGAAGGAGCATAGCGGGCTATGCGACTGAGGCGCGGCCGGATTCTGACGAAAATCCGGCGGACAATGCAAATTATCCTTATTGTTTATCATTGTGTGTAACATTATTCAATTCAGTTATTATTGCGCGGTCTCGAAATCGCAAATGTATTTTGCCCTTTGTCTCAGTCGCATAGCCCGCTATGCTACTTCGCCTGCATGACAAAATCCAAGTTGCGATTTCGACCCCATAATTCATATTTGTTATTAAACAGCCTCTAAACTTTGCGCAAAGATAATCCGGGGTATAATAATCTGAAAATTGCCGGTTACAGACACAGACCTTACCAGTTCACTCACTCCCAGGATATAGAATCCGGGGTACAAAAGGAGTGCTTTTTGAGAAAATAGGGTCAAAAGCAGGAAAATTATCACAACATTGATAACGGCTATCATGCTTATAACAAGCGCAATTAGTTCATTTGACTTGTTCCAGCTTTTCTATCAAAGAAATCTGAAAATTTTGCGCTCTCGGATTTTTTTCTTAATTTTGTAAAAATTTGGAAATGACATGGCAGCCAATATTTCTGAAATTCTCTCGCGCCTCAAAGCCAAGGTCGAAGTTCTGACCCAGCGCTACGAGGCTGTGAAAAATCAACGGGATGAGGCGCTTGAGCAATGCAGGGAGTTGACGGACAGACTGGAGTCTGTAAGCGCGGCCTTGCAAAAATCGCAAACTGAAAATGAGTATTTGCGTATTTCTCACAAAATAGCCCCTTCCGCTGACGATACCAGGGAAAGCCAGGATGTCATTGCCGGATTGATTAAAAAGATTGACAAGTGTATATCGCAGTTGCGCGAGGACTGACCTCCGGACGCTTCCAACCTATATATAGCGATGAAGGACACTGATAAAATAAAGATGCGCATCAAAATTGTCGGGATGTCTATCCCTCTTACGGTAGACTTCGCTGAGCAAGACCATGTGCGTGAGACGGAAAGCCGCATCGCCGAGCTGTATGCCAACTGGCGGAACATGTTCCCGACCAAGTCGGATGAGGAGTTGCTGGCCATGATGACTTATCAGTATGCCTCCTATTATCTCGCCCTGACCCGACGTTCGGAGCAGACGGCCCGCGAGTTGCTCGATTTTGAGAAAACGCTTGACCGCGTCTTAATCGATACTCGCTGATATAATCGCAGACACTCCCCGTTTGTCTTTTTATTTCAATATCCCGGATTTCTGACTCATGTCGTTTCCATGTGTTGAATGTGAATTATCAATCATTCTATAGTCATGGAAATAACAATAATATCATGTGTGGCGGTTGCTATAGTAGGCTTGATAGCCGGCTATATGTATGCCTCCTCACGCAGTAAGAAGAATGCCCGCTCGCAGGCCAACATAATAGTGGACGAGGCCCGGCGCGAGGGTGAGGTAATCAAGGAAAAAAAGCTGCTTGAGGCAAAGGAGCAGGAGCTGAAAATCAAAAACGAGGCAGAGCGTCAGGCCAACCAGAAGCTGCAGAAAATACAGGCTTCGGAGGCACGGGCCAAACAGAAAGAGATACAGCTCAACCAGCAGCAGAGCGAACTTGCCAAACGCAAAAACGAGCTTGACAATCAGCGGTCTGCGGTAGAGAAGCAGAAAGAGGCGCTGGTGGTGCGCGAAGCGGACGTTGAGAATATGCACCGGCAGGCTATGGAAAATCTGGAGCATATCTCCGGCCTGTCGGTCGAGGAAGCCCGGGAGCGCCTGATAGAGAGCCTGAAAGACGAGGCCAAGACGGCCGCGGCTTCGTATATCAACGATATTATGGATGATGCCCGCATGACTGCCTCTAAGGAGGCTAAGCGCATAGTGGTGCAAAGCATACAGCGAGTGGCTACGGAGACAGCTGTGGAGAACAGCGTGACGGTATTCCATATCGATTCCGATGAGGTCAAGGGCCGTATCATCGGCCGTGAGGGCCGCAATATACGTGCTTTGGAGGCGGCCACCGGCATTGAGATCATAGTCGATGATACTCCTGAGGCAATCGTGCTTTCCGGCTTCGATCCGGTGCGCCGCGAGATAGCCCGTCTGGCTCTGCATCAGCTCGTAGCTGACGGCCGTATACATCCGGCCCGTATCGAGGAGGTCGTTGCCAAGGTTCGTAAGCAGGTGGAAGAAGAAATTATCGAGACTGGCAAGCGTACAGCCATCGACCTTGGTATACATGGACTGCATCCGGAGCTAATACGTATGGTGGGACGTATGAAATATCGTTCCAGCTACGGCCAGAACCTGCTGCAGCACTCACGTGAGACGGCCAATCTGTGTGCCGTGATGGCCAGTGAGCTTGGCCTCAATCCCAAAAAGGCGCGTCGCGCAGGTCTGTTGCATGATATAGGCAAGGTGCCCGACGACGAGCCCGAGCTGCCGCACGCACTTCTTGGTATGAAACTGGCTGAGAAGTTCAAAGAGAAACCTGAGATATGCAATGCCATAGGCGCCCATCACGATGAAGTGGAGCAGACATCGCTGCTGGCTCCCATAGTCCAGGTCTGCGATGCCATTTCCGGAGCCCGCCCCGGAGCGCGTCGTGAGATTGTAGAGGCGTATATCAAGCGCCTGAATGACTTGGAGCAGTTGGCTCTGTCTTATCCGGGTGTGATCAAGACTTATGCTATCCAGGCCGGCCGTGAATTGCGAGTCATCGTCGGCGCTGAGAAGATCAGCGATGTAGAGACCGAGAAGCTGTCGGCAGAGATTGCCCGTAAGATACAGGATGAAATGACTTATCCCGGTCAGGTCAAGATTACTGTAATCCGCGAGACGCGCGCCGTAAGTTTCGCTAAGTAAGGGAGGACTGTATGGTTGACAATAATACCGACAGCCGGAATCTGCCTGACGAGATAGCCTCGCGTTGTCTGGAGTGCCCGAAGGGGGCGGAAGGGACGTGTGAGGAAGGCGGCTGCGCCTCCTGTGCCCGCGCATGCCATGAGCCGCCCCGAGGCAAGCTCTATGCCACTAACTGGCTTGACGGCATATCCGACGCCTCTGATTATGAGATGGTGGAAGTGCAGTTCAAAAATACCCGTAAGGGGTATTATCGCAATTCCTCGCATCTGGATCTGCATTTGGGCGACATGGTGGCAGTAGAGGCGAGTCCGGGCCATGATGTGGGCGAAGTGACTATGGTGGGCAAGTTGGTAGGGTTGCAGATACGCAAGGCTAACCTTAAGCCCGACCATGAGTTCAAGCGCATTTTTCGTATTGCGCGCCCTTCTGACCTGGAAAAATTCGCACAGGCCAAGGCACGCGAGCAGGAGACTATGATTCGCTCGCGTAAGATAGCGGAGGAATTGAATCTGAATATGAAAATAGGCGATGTCGAATATCAGGGGGATGGCGCCAAGGCAATCTTCTATTATATCGCCGATGAACGCGTGGATTTCCGCAAGTTGATCAGGGTTCTGGCCGACACTTTCCATGTCCGGATAGAGATGAAGCAGATAGGTGCGCGGCAGGAGGCTGGCCGTATCGGCGGCATAGGCCCGTGTGGCAGGCCGCTGTGTTGCTCATCGTGGATGACCGGATTTGTCTCGGTCGCAACGAGTGCGGCCCGCTTTCAGGATCTGTCGATGAATCCGCAGAAGCTGGCCGGTCAGTGTGCCAAGCTGAAGTGCTGCCTGAATTTTGAAGTGGATACATATATGGAGGCATCCAAGTCGCTGCCTCCGCGCGATGTGCCTCTGGAGACCAAGGACGCAACTTATTACCACTTCAAGTCTGACATCCTGAGCGGAGAAATGACCTATTCTACAGACAAACATGTCCCGGTAAATTGCGTGACAATCCCGGCGCGCAGAGTGGCTGAGATTATAGCTCTCAACAAGAACGGCGAGAAAGTAGATGCGCTGTCCAATGCCGGAGCTGCATCTGAATCACGCAAAGAATTTGTGGACCTGGTGGGTCAGGAGAATATCAATCGCTTCGACAAATCGCGCAAGCGGCGCAAGAAGAAGCCGTCACAGCAAGGGACACCCCAGCATGACCGGCAGGCTAAAGCGGAAGGACGGCAACGCGCCGAGCGTCAGCAGCCTCGGCAGGAGGGAGCTCCGAAGCGCGAAGGACGGCAGCGTCAGCCTCGCAAACCTAAGGACGCGGCTCAGAAACAGCAGCAGAACAAAAATACGCAGAATCAGAAGAATGAGAAGTGAGGGCTTGAAATTTAGCGGAGCAAAGCATCCCCGTACATGGCTCGCTGGAGTCATGACGGTGTTTTGCGCCGTTTTGATTTCTTGCTCGCGGTCTGATGTTGTGTACTCCTCGTTTGTCGATATACCTGCGCAGGGGTGGGCGACTGATGAATATTGCGACTTCCCGACCGCTCAGTTGGATTCCACACTGTTTGTGGACAAGACTGCACGGTATGATCTGATTCTGGCAGTACGTCATACGGAACGTTATCCGTTTTCCGACTTATGGTTGCTCACACAGCAGGATGAGCGGCGTGTCGCTGAATTGCCGGATACAATACACCTGACTCTTGCAGACCCTTCCGGCTCTTGGCGGGGACGCAGTGCCAAAGGCATATATATGTATACCGATACGGTGGCGCGTGGTGTGGAGGTTCCGGAATTGTATGACCTGAGACTCAGACCAGACATGTCTGTTCCGGTCATCGAGGGACTGCTGGGCATAGGTCTTATAATTGAAAAATCAAAATGAAAAATAGTCATGGCAATCTTAAATCTCACTGAAGAATCGCATCTCCATATAGAAAAGGTTCGCGCCCGCATGCGCGAAGAAGGAATTGATGCCGTGTTGATAGCCGACAATGCCAATCTCTATTATATTTGTTTCGCGGTATTTCGCGGTTACATCTATATTCCGGCCGAAGGCCGACCCTTATGTTTTGTAATCAGGCCTATAGATCTGCTTGGCGATGATGTGGTATCGCTGCGCAAGCCAGAGCAGATTCCTGCTTTGCTCGCCGAACGCGGATATAGTCAGCCTGCCGTGCTGGGTCTGGAAATGGATGATTTGTCTTATAGCGATGTGGTGCGTCTGCATAAGGCAATGGGCGATTGCTCGGTACGTAATGCCTCTCCGGTACTCAGGTCTGCCCGCATGATCAAGACTGCCGAGGAGGTTAGGCTGATTCATGCCGACGGTATGCGTCAGGCGGCGGCTTATAAAAAGATACCTCATGTTTATAAAGAGGAGATGACTGATGTTGAGTTTCAGATCGAAATCGAACGGCAGTTGAGGCTCGAGGGATGTTTGGGATACTATCGTACATCGGGTCGTCTTATGGAGATAAACATGGGCAGTGTGCTTAATGGAGACAATGCTGATTGCCCTACGCCATACGATTTTGCAGTGGGAGGTGGCGGTGTTGATATGTCGTTGCCCGTCGGCGCAGACGGCCGTACCATGAAGCCTGGCACTACCGTAATGGTCGATATGTGTGGCAATTTTAATGGATACCAGTCTGATATGACCCGCGTGTGGAGCATAGGCGACATACCGGAGCGCGCACTCCGGGCACACCGTATTTCTATGGATATTTTGCGTGAGCTGGAGAAGATGGCGGTCCCCGGTGTCCCGGTGTCTTCGCTCTATGAAAAAGCGATGGAAATCGCCGCGAAGGCCGGGTTGACGGACTATTTTATGGGACATAGACAGAAAGCTCTGTTTGTAGGTCACGGTGTAGGCATACAGCTTAATGAGTGGCCTGTGGTCACGGCTCGTAGCAAGGATGTGCTGGCTGCCGGCATGGTTATCGCATTGGAGCCGAAATTCGTCATTCCCGGTGTAGGTGCCGTTGGAGTTGAAAACACGTATCATGTCACTGACAACGGACTTGAATGTCTTACACCGTTCCCGGAAGAAATCGCTAATTTATTGTGATTCAGATGAATCTTAAGGATGATATAGATTTGCCGTATGTGCGTAAGGTCGGACATGCGGCAGATACGCTCAAGCTGCCGGCATATATTGTCGGTGGCTATGTGCGTGATTTATTTCTTGAAAGACCGTCGAAAGATATTGATTTTGTAGCTGTCGGCGATGGTATTGCGCTGGCTCGGGCAGTAGCTTCCTCGATGGGGCGCAACACGCGCGTCAATATTTTTCGCACTTACGGCACAGCTCAAATCAAAACAAGAGGCATAGAGCTTGAGTTCGTAGGTGCGCGTAAGGAATCGTATACGCCTGAGTCACGTAATCCGGAAGTGTCGGCAGGTACGCTCGACGAGGATCTTGCCAGGCGTGATTTTACCATCAACGCCATGGCAATCAGTGTGAATGCAGGTACATTTGGCGAATTGCTCGACCCGTTCAACGGTATTGTAGACTTGCATCATTCACTTATCCGCACGCCTCTGGATCCGGACACCACATTCAGCGATGATCCTTTGCGTATGATGCGAGCGGTCCGTTTTGCAACCCAGCTTGATTTTTATATAGAGGAAAAAACTTTTGAGGCTATTTCACGCAATGCTGCGCGTATACGCATCATTACCAAAGAGCGTATCAATACAGAGCTGATGAAGATTATGGCTTCGAGGCGCCCGTCTATCGGCTGGCATCTGCTTCATCAGACAGGATTGTTGCATTATATCCTGCCTGAGCTTGAGGCTCTCAGCGGTGTGGAAACGGTCGATGGCCGCGGCCATAAGGACAATTTTCAGCATACGCTCCAGGTGCTTGACAACGTAGCGCGTGTATCTGACAATATTTGGCTACGTTGGGCTGCGCTTTTGCACGATATAGCCAAGCCTGTCACTAAGCATTATGATGAAAAGCTCGGGTGGACTTTTCATAATCATAATTTCATCGGCGAAAAGATGATACCTAAGATTTTTTCACGGATGAAAATGCCCCTTAACGAACACATGAAATATGTAGCCAAACTCGTAGGGTTGCACATGCGTCCGCAATCGGTAGGGGAGGAGGGTGTGACTGATTCCGCTATCCGGCGCATGCTTTTTGAGGCCGGTGCCGACTCCGAGGACCTTATGATATTGGCCGAAGCGGACATTACATCCAAGAATCCTGTCAAAGTGCGCAAAATCCTTCAGAATTTCGGGATGGTGCGTCGGCGTATGGTGGAGGTGGAAGAGAAAGATCGTATTCGCAATTTTCAGCCTCCGGTCGACGGTCGAGAAATTATGGCCATTTTCGGCATAGAGCCATGTAATGTTATTGGCCAGCTTAAAGACCGTATCAAGGAAGCTATACTTGATGGTCGCATACCCAACGACCATGATGCAGCCAGAGCCCTCCTCATTGAGTTTGCTGTGGACTATGGTTTGGTTCCTGTCAAGCATGTATGAGGTATACAAGAAATCTGGTGGTGTCAGAAGATTTTGCCTCGTCTGATTAATCCACCTATCCCGGATTGTTGGCCGCCATGAATGAAAAAGTTCGATGGCGGCGCATGTTTTTACATATTTTAACACTTCTGTATTTGTATGGTTTACAGAGTATTGGCGGTATGGCTGTAATTTTTCTGTAATTTTTTCACAGAAATATTTTGTCAGTTCGGAAAAAGGGCGTA
>JAGBIJ010000004.1 GCA_017935045.1 Muribaculaceae bacterium | reverse complement strand
TTTAAGCCAAAACTGAAAAAATCAGGATTTTGATAACAGGATAACTTTTTGACATACAGACATAGAAAAATTACCCGCTCCGGACTGAAGCGGGTAAGGGAGGATGTGCTCTTTATTTTAGTTTAAATGAAAGAGCCGTGTCCGCGCACACACAAGAGAGGGACTCCATTGCTGGAACCCCTCTCCGCTCTCTACTATAAACTATATCTAACTAAAACTAAAAAACACGTTCAACTATCCTCTCGAACCGGTGAACATTACTCTTTCAATAATTGCCTTCGTTGTCTCACATTGCTTTTTTCGCGTCATTCAGTTACAGTAGCTATAGTGTTTCGCTTTCATTATTATAAACACCTCGCCCTCACCTTGGTTTGCCCGGCCCGGACAATACAACTTTCTTTAACTTAAAGGCTCCGCTTTTTCACATTTCGATTTTTTTACGTAACTTTGTGCCATGCGATTCAGACACACTCTTGCTATTCTGACCCTATCCATGGCAGCTTCATGCGCATACCCATGCACATCGGCTCTCGTCTCGGCCCGCGCCTCCGCATCGGGGCGTCCGCTGCTCTGGAAAAACCGCGATACCTCGGCCACTGACAATGTAGTGGAATACATGCCTCCCTCCGCCCCGGGCGAACTCGCGTTCGTAGCCCTCTACAATGCCTCCGACCGACGGCGCGAGCAAGCCTGGATAGGCATGAACGATGCCGGATTCGCCGTGATGAACACCGCCTCATACAATCTCAAAGACGACAAAGTCCCCGACTCCAAAATGGACCGCGAAGGCTATCTGATGACAATAGCCCTGCGCCACTGCCGTACTGTCGACGACTTCGCCGACCTGCTCGGCAGACTCCCCAGACCACTCGGCGTGGAAGCAAACTTCGGAGTAATCGACGCACACGGCGACGGAGCATACTTTGAATGTAACAACCACTCCTTTACCCGCTTCGACCTCGCCGACGCCCCCGGAGGCGTTCTGATTCGTACCAACTACAGCCACTCCGGCCGTCCCGGCGAAGGCCACGGACAGATACGGGAGCGCAACGCCATACATCTGCTCGACCCCTACATTGCAGACGCTGCCGTGACTCCATGGACCTTTACCGACGTCCTCTCCTGCTCCTTCTACCACGACCTATACGGCCGCGACCTCAGCGCCGACACCAGCCGCCGATGGCTCGTGGACCAGGACTTCATACCCCGCTATACCACCACAGCTTCCGTCGTAATCGAAGGAGTGCCGCCCGTCGGCCCCGACGACCGGGACGACACACCCGGACGCCGATACGTCATGTGGACAGCGCTCGGCTATCCCCCATGCGCGCAAGTAGTACCCGTCTGGTGCGCCCCCGATGGCGTAGACGAAGGCCTGCGCGGCATCCAGCCCGGAGGCACCTCCAGACTCTGCGACGAAGCCAAAGCACGCAAACGACAGATCTTCTCCGCTCCCGACGGCAACCGCAAGCGCTACGTAGACCTAAGCCGCCTTATCGACAATCGCGGCACAGGCTACCTCCAGCGCTTCCGAGACCTCAACCGCCAGACATACCGCCGCCTGCGCAAGACTCCCGACCAACAACACTGACCAGGCTCATGACCGAGACAACCCCCGAATTCTCCATACCGCGTGCAAGACTGCTCAGAGCTGCCCTGGCTCCCCGCCGTACCATCATAGCCGCCATACTCCTCCCCCTCTTCGCCGCAGCGGCCGCAGCAGCAATCATCCTCGACATCCGCTGGATAATAATAGCCCTCATGATACCCCTCATCCTCGCCCCCATGCTCCTTGCCTATCTCTACATAGACACACTCCTTTCACCCCGCACCGTACCAAACGCCTTTCCCCACACCCTGACATTTACCGACACCCATATCCGTCTCAAAGCCGCCATCCCGCCCCTCCCCGACAAAACCGTATCCCCCGAAGACTGCAAAAACACCGGAGACTGCAAAAATACAGACAGTCCAGCCCCGGCCATAACGACCCAGTCCATCCCCATATCCGACATCATCAGAATCAAGCCGGGACTCCGCGACATGACCCTCTACCTCAAAGGCCGCCCCCCCGGCCTCCTGGTCATCCCCTACGCCATCCTCGCCGACCCCGACGCCCTCCTCCGCCGCCTCCGTTCCCGCTAAAGGTACCGAGTCCGCCCCAGGCAGGGACACGATTCTTTCTGCGCGTATTCTGCGTAATTGCTTTATATTGGGCCCATTTAGCCAATCAGGCGGCCAGAATGTTCGACACGGCGCCGTACATCCTCGTTGAACGCCGACTGCCTCATCAGATCCTCGACGCTCAGGTGCATCCTGTAACGCCAGTAATGGCGCGATATGGCCGGAATGTTTATCTGTTCATCCTCCGGCTTCTCGCGGCGCAGCGCCCCATCCATGCTCAGCCAGTCCTGCAGCGGCAGGATACACAGCATCGACGGAGAATTGAGCTGCAGGTCTATGATACGCGAGCATACCCACGGCTCGGCGAAATACGGAGCCTCGCCCGGTTCATGCAGCACCTGGTTATAGAAACGCTGGGCCATATCATGGTCACTCTCCCACCAGCCGCGGATACCGGGCATATCATGGGTCGACGACGTGCATACCGAGTAATACGGATAAGCCCACGTGTTGCCGAACTCCACCGACGGATCCTTGGGCATCCTCTGAATCTCCAGACTCAGTATCTGCAGATTGCTCATCACGGCCGGCACGCAGTCTGGTATCATGCCTAAGTCCTCGGCGCAGCACAGCATCTTGGTGCTGTCTGTCAGCGGCGGCAGTTTCCACATCGCCTTGCCATACCAGAAATCATTGTGGCGATGATAGAAGAAATCGTTGTAAAGTCGATCGAAGCACCAGCGCTCGTAGTCGCTCAGACAGCGGTACTGATGTGTGAAGTGAGCCGCGATACGCGGATGATACTTGCCCTTCTCATACGGATCTTCGATAAAGAGGACATTGTCTATCAGCCCCAGCAGACCGTTGCATATATGATCATTCTTCTCATTCTTCTCCTGACCGGCGAAATACTCGGCCACCTTGCGCTGCGTGTCGACAAAAGGCTTAAGCTCATAGCGGTCGCCCCCCGTGTGATTCAGGAAATGCTCCTTGACATATCCCGTCTCGCCGCCGAAGAAGTCGGTCAGCATCCACTCTAAGATGAGCGGGCGGGCCTGTACATCGGGATTGATCCAGAAGTCGAAATCGTTGCGCAGCTCGTCAGGTGTGAACGGCAGAGCCGGATGGAAGATACCCAGCAGACCGTGCAGAGCGTCGATAGGTATCTGCCATATCCTGAAGAAGCCCAGCACGTGGTCTATGCGATAAGCGTCGAAATACTCGCTCATCTTGCCGAAGCGGGCCTTCCACCACGCGAAGCCGTCGCGGGCCATCTCCTCCCAGTTGTAGGTCGGGAAACCCCAGTTCTGGCCCATGACCGAAAAATCATCTGGCGGAGCGCCGGCCTGGCTGTCCATGAAGAAAAGACGCGGATAAACCCACGCGTCGACGCTTGTGCGGGAAATGCCTATAGGTATATCGCCCTTCAGGACTATACCCTGCTGATGGGCGTAATCGCGCACACCGCGTATCTGCTTGTCCAGATGATACTGTACGAAATATACAAACAGCATCTCCTTCTCATGCTCCGCATACAGGCGGTCTACCTTCTCGGCAGAGTATTCGGCATATTCGCCCCACTTGTCCATCTCGGGAGTGCCGTTCAGGTCCCTCAGCACACAGAAGGCCGCATACGGGCGCAGCCAGTACTCGTTGCGTTCTACAAACTGCTTGTAAGCCTTCTCCCGGCGCGTCGAAGCGCCCTTCTCGGCGAAAATCTCCTTCAGGAAAGCAATCTTGCCGTTGTTCACGCGCTCATAGTCCACGGCCTCGAGCTGGTTGAGCTCACGGCCCAAAGCCTCGTAATACGCCTGACGCTCCTTGTCCTTGAGCTTACCTACAGCCTGCAGACGTATGTACATCGGGTGCAGGGCGAAAGTAGAATTGGCGTTATAAGGATACGAATCGGTCCATGAGCCGGTCATGGTAGTGTCATTGATAGGCAGCAGCTGGAGTATCTTCTGTCCGGTCATGGCGCACCAGTCCACCATCTTGTACAAATCCATGAAGTCGCCCACGCCGAAGTCCTCCTCAGTGCGTATGGAGAATACGGGGATAGCCGTACCCGCCCCCTTCCACGGTGTCAGGGGATTGACGAAGCGCATGCCGGCTACCACGACTACATCGTTGAAGCGGTCTTTCACTTCGGGGTCGAGCACACGGTTGTTGCACATCTCCCAGGCCACAACCTCGCCGCTCTCTTTCTTGAGGATTACAAATTTGTATTCGCAGGGAAGATTTATCTCAGCCAAAGGCAGATTGGCTTCCCATTCGGGATAGCGGGCATCGTTCATGCGTACGGCCTGCTTCACGTCCCAGTCGCCCAGCACACGGCCCTCGCCGGCTATGGCCAGCACCTCGTCGGGAGCGATCATCGGAGCCTGCACGCGGATATTCAGCGTGCCTTTATCCGCCTTCAGAGGCTGCGAGCGGAACGGACGGTAGAGCATACCGTCTACAAACGCGCTGGAATAATAAGGCTTGTCGTAGGGCTGATCCTGCCAACGGTCGTAAACCTCGGTCAGAGCAGCGCCGGCCGATTTCTCAAACCTGTGGGGCTCACCCCACTCCAGACGCCAGGCCTGACCCGGAGCCTTTACTATATAATGGTAGTCGAATCCGGCCTCGAGTCTGTCGAAATCCACCTCGAGCTGCCAGCTCTCACCGCCCATGAAATTCAGCTGCAGGGCGGCGTCCTCATTACCGTTGCCCAGTTCAGGCACATTGCCGCTGATATACAGCGACTCGCCCCAGCGGGTGCGGTAATTGATATTAAAGATTACCTTCATAGTTCTAAGAAAAAAAGAATAATTTCTGAGAATTTATTTAGTTGTTATTTATATTCAGCAATATAGCATACCCACTGCATTTACACGGCACAGCGAGGCTAATTTCATGCGAATTTAGCAAAAATTCCCCAACCGGGCAACCTTAGCCCGACGAATAAAAATATGTTTAACAACATGTTTTCATATAGCCTCGATATCGGCATATAAAAAAAGCTCCCTTGCGGGAGCTTCATAGATTGTTGGAAAATCAGTCGTCAAGTTTATGGATTACCAGACCGGAACGGAGCTTGGGCTCAAACCATGTGGTCTTGGGAGGCATGATATTGCCGGTGTCAGCGATGTTGATAAGCTGATCCATAGTGACAGGATACAGTGCCAGAGCCATCTTCATCTCGCCGCTGTCCACCCTGCGCTGCAGCTCTCCGAGACCGCGGATGCCGCCTACGAAGTCTATGCGCTTGTCGCTGCGCAGGTCCGTGATTCCTAAGATGTCACGCAGAATCAGATCGGAGCTTACGGTCACGTCAAGCACTCCGATGGGGTCCTGGTCATTGTAGGTGCCGGGCTTGGCCGTCAGGCTGTACCACTCGCCGTCCAGATAGAGGGCGAAGTTGTGCAGACCGGCGGGATGATAGATTTCCTTGCCCATCTTCTTGACCTCGAAGTTCTGAGCCAGCTTGTCCAGGAACTCGGCGGGAGTAAGGCCGTTCAGATCGCGTACCACACGGTTGTAGTCGATAATCTTCAGGTGGCTGGCGGGGAAAGCCACAGCCAGGAAATAGTTGTATTCCTCGTCCCCCTTATGGTTGGGATTGTTCTTGGCTTTCTCGGCGCCCACCAGAGCGGCGGCGGCGCTGCGGTGGTGTCCGTCGGCGATATAGAGGTTGGGGATAGCGGCGAACTCCTCGGTAATCTTCTTGATGGTATCCTCGTCCTCGATTACCCAGAATGTGTGGCCGAAGCCGTCGGGAGCCACAAAGTCATACTCAGGCTCGCCGGCAGTGACACGGTCGATTATCTCCTGCAGGCCGGCATTGTCAGGGAAAGCGAAGAATACCGGCTCTACATTGGCGTTGTTGACACGCACATGCTTCATGCGGTCCTCCTCCTTGTCACGGCGGGTCAGCTCATGCTTCTTGATGCGGCCCTCCATATAGTCGTCCACCCATGCGGCCACGACGAAGCCGTACTGGGTGCGGCCGTCCATAGTCTGGGCGTAGATGTAATACTTCTCCTTGTCGTCCTGCACGAGCCAGCCGTTTGCCTGGAACTTGTGGAAATTCTCCACAGCCTTCTCGTAGACTTTCGGATCATGCTCGTCGAAGCCCGGCTCAAAATCTATCTCAGGCTTGATGATGTGGTACAGCGACTTGGGATTGCCCTCGGCCTCGGCGCGGGCCTCCTCTGAGTTAAGCACATCGTAGGGGCGGCTTACTACCTCCTCTACCATCTCTTTCGGGGGACGTACCCCCTTGAACGGTTTTACTTTTGCCATTTCTTTGGTATATTGATATTAAGGATAATTTATGATTTCAGGCAGACCGGCGCCCGGCCGGGCGCCCGGTCTGCCGGGTTCACTTCAGTTCGATGGTCTGGCTGCGGTCCGGACCCACGCTGACTATGCAGACGGGCACACCCAGCTCTTTCTCTATGAAAGCTATATAGTCCTTGAAAGCCTGCGGAAACTCGTCGGCAGACTTCATGGCGGTCATATCTGTCTTCCAGCCCGGCAGCTCACGGTACACAGGCTCGATGTCCACCCCTGTGGCATCGAAGGGGAAGCGGTCGGTAAGCTCGCCGTCCACTTTGTAGGCCACGCAGGCCTTGATGGTATCGAAGCCGTCCAGGACATCGCTCTTCATCATAATCAGCTTGGTGACGCCGTCTACCATCACGGCGTACTTCAGAGCCACCAGGTCAATCCAGCCGCAACGGCGCTCGCGTCCGGTCACTGCGCCGTACTCGTGGCCGAGGTCACGGATTGTCTTGCCCGTCTCATCAAACAGCTCGGTAGGAAACGGCCCGGCGCCCACACGGGTGCAGTAAGCCTTGAAGATACCGTAGACATCGCCTATACGCGAGGGAGCCACACCCAGACCGGTGCAGGCTCCGGCTGTCACGGTATTGGACGAAGTCACGAAAGGATAGGAGCCGAAATCGACATCAAGCATAGTGCCCTGCGCACCCTCGCACAGCACACTCTTGCCCTGCTTCAGATAATCGTTGATTTCGTACTCGGAGTCGACGATAGGATACTCCTTGAGATATTCTACGGCCTCAAACCACTGCTTCTCCAGATCGGCCACGTCAGTATCGCCGCCCAAAGCCTCAAGCATGGAGATATGGCGCTTCTTGGCGGCGGCATACTTGCTGTCGAAATCGTGCAGCAGGTCGCCCACGCGCAGACCGTTGCGGGAAATCTTGTCAGTGTATGTCGGGCCGATACCCTTGCCTGTGGTACCTATCCTGGCGGCGCCCTTGGCCTTCTCGTTGGCGGCGTCGAGCTTGCGGTGGGTAGGCAGTATGAGGTGCGCCTTCTTGGAGATACGGAGTATCTTCTTCAGCTCCACCCCGCTCTGCTCCAAAGCCTTTGCCTCCTCGGCAAACAGCACCGGGTCGAGCACTACGCCGCCGCCTATGATGTTGACATTCTCATTCTGGAACACACCGGAGGGTATGGAACGCAGTACGTATTTCTTACCCTCGAACTCCAGAGTGTGACCTGCGTTGGGGCCACCCTGAAAGCGTGCCACCACATCATAACGCGGTGTCAGCACATCGACTACTTTTCCTTTTCCTTCGTCCCCCCACTGGAGGCCCAACAGCACATCTACTTTCATATCTTTCAGTTAGTACTTGTATTACAATTTTCAGGCGCGGCCTTGGCGGCGCAGTCGGCACAGATGCCATACACATTGGCCGAGAGCCACGCCGGAGTGAAGCCCTCATAGCGGCACGGAGCCAGCAGCGAAGCTATGTCGGCGCTCGCATCGTATTCGCGCACGGCGCCGCAGCGGTTGCATATCAGATGCAGATGACTTCGTCCCGCCGTCTCGTACTGCGCCTCGCTGCCCGTCTGGTAACGGCGCAGCACGCCGCAGTCCTCCAGCAGCGACACAGTGTTGTAGACAGTGGCGCGGCTGACGTGGTAAGACGTATTCTCCAGCGCCTCATGAAGCGCGTCCACGCCGAAATGGCCGCTCATCTGCCAGGCCATCTTCAATATGGCGAAGCGCTCCGGAGTCTTGCGCAGATGCTTCTGCTCAAGCCAGCGGTTGAATATCTTCACTGCCTGTATGTAGCTTTCCTGACGGGTCATCTGTCTCGCCTGATCTTGGCGGTGCAAAATTAACGAAAAAAATCGGTATCAGCGTCACGGCGGACTGAAAATTTCCACCATGCCGATCAGGACGCGCCTGACGAGGGAGCCGGGGCGCGCCTCAGGCGGAGCAGCGCTATGACCAGAATCAGCGTCTGGAGCGCCAACAAGGCCAGTTCGAGGCTCCCTGCGCCGGGGCCTGAACGCGTGGCGGTCTGCGCCGCGGCCTCTGTCCGCATACCGGCGCGGCTCCGGCCGGACGCCGTGTCGCGCACGGCTGCCTCCCGCTTCCTCTCCGTATGCGTGTCGCCCCGCGGCCCATAGATACGCACCCCGTAGAGTCCCGCCGTCCCGCGGCCCGAGACCGGAGGCGTGCCGGCGGCAACGGGCGCTCCGATGCTGTCTACGGTCACACTGTCCGCCGCCCAGGCCATCCGGCTGTACAGGGTATCGCGCACCAACAGGGTTCTGACATTAGCAGCCACGCTTTCAGCAGCCACGCTCTGGCGCATCGTTTCATTCTTGCGTGCCGTGCGGCAGCTTGCAGCCACCGGCACCATGGAGGCCGCCACACAGCCCGCTATCAGTCTCATCACAGTCTTCTGTCTCATATTTCTTATCTTTTTATCGTTATACTTGTCAATATTTCTATGCAAAGTTACTCCCGATACTTGACAAATTAAGGAAAATACAATTAAATCAAAATACATTCGCTGTATATCAATAATTTACCACACGATAATTATTATATATTAACATTTATATACTTTATTTCACTTTATACACCAGCTGATTGAAAGCAGATTTGTGCGGCACGGGAATTTTGCCTAAATTTGCAGGTAGATTAATAAAAAAGGTGTCAACCAAAGTCATGCCAATACTCAAAGACAACAAGAAATATTGCTTCGCCATGGAGATGGTAGTCCGTGACTACGAGATAGACTCTCAGGGCATAGTCAACAATGCTGTATATCTGCACTATATGGAGCATACGCGCCATTCGTTCTGCGCCGAGGCCGGCACCTCGTTCGGCGAGCTGCAGAAGCGCGGCATCGACCCGGTGGTGCGCCGCATCGAGGTGGAATATCTGTCGTCGCTGCGCGTCGGCGACCGCTTCATCTCCTGTCTGCGCGTGCAACGCAAGGGGGCGCGCTTCATCTTTCAGCAAGACATAGTCTTTCCCAACGGCGAATACGCGGCGCGCGGCACCGTCACCGTGGTAAGCATCAAGGACGGGCGGCTGACGCGCGGCAACGAACTGGCCGAGCTATTCGACGCCTACATGAAGTGATGTCCGCAGCCAGAGAGGTAATAGAAAGGATAGCTTTCTCGCTGCTCCGCGGACTGCCCGCCGAAGCGCCCGGACTGCTCGGCGACGACGGACTGCACCGCCTGCTGCACATGCCCGCCGAAGAGGTAACCAGAGCCACCGGCGGCGCGAGAGGAATGGCGCGCGACCTGGCCAGACGCGGGGAAGCCCTGCAGCGCGCCGCCGCAGAGTACGAATACGCGACGGCCCACGGCATACGGTGCCTGAGTCCGGCCGATCCCGACTGGCCTGACGGACTGCGCGACATAGCCGACGCCCCGCGTATGCTCTACATTCTAGGGAAAGGAAGCCTGACGGCGAAGCGCATGCTGTCGGTGGTAGGCACGCGCCGCGCCACCGCATACGGCACGACTATGACCCGCCGTCTTATCGAGGCTCTGAGCGAGCGCTGCGCCCCGGTAAGCATCGTAAGCGGACTGGCCTATGGCATAGACTGCGCCGCGCATACCGCCGCGCTGGAGACGGGGATGCCGACCCTGGCGATAGTGGCTCACGGGCTGGGTATGATCTATCCGTCGGCGCACCGCGACCTGGCGCACCGCATCGTAGAGGCCGGTGGCGCGATAGTCAGCGAATACCCTCACGACACACGCCCGTGGCGCGGCCAATTTCTGGAACGCAACCGCATAGTCGCGGCCATATCGGCTGTCACGCTTGTAGCCGAAACTCCGGTCAAGGGGGGCGCCCTCAGCACCGCGTCCTGCGCCGACTCCTACGGCAGAGCCGTGCTGGCTGTGCCCGGCAGGGTAGGCGACGAAGCCTCGGCCGGATGCAACCACCTGATACGCAGCCGACGCGCAGAGATATGCACATCGGCCGGAGACATAATAGAGACAGCCGGATGGAGCGATGCCGGCGTCCGACAGGCGGCGCCGGAGCAGATGAGCCTGTTTGAGCCTATGGGCGACGAGAAGCTCGTGGCCGACTGTCTGCGCGGCTCGGCCGAACCGGTGCAGTTCGATATCATAGCGCAGCGCACGGGTATAGCGGTACCCGCGCTTCTCGCCCTTTTGGCCGAGATGGAGTTTGACGGCCACCTGCTGCGCTACCCCGGCAACCGCTTCGCCCTCGGCTGAGAAAAGCAAACAAAATGCAGTTTATGACATGCATCAACAAGAGATTACCACCAGGGCTGGGGGCTGTGTTCGAGGCTGCCAGCTTTGAGGACCTGGGCGGCCACGTCGTAGCAGTCGCAGAGTATCTCCCACTCTTCCGGGGTGCCGGCGGTAACGATATGGGCGTTTTTCAGACCGTCGGCCATAGACCTTCGGTCAAGCGCGCGCACGCCGGTAATGGCCGCGCTTCCGGGAAGATCGATGACGGCTCCGAGCTGACCGCTGCCGGTAAGCGCCAGTCCGCTGACTTCGTGCATACGACCGCCGGTGTCGGAGATCAGAGGATATGATGTGGTGCCGAACACGTTTGCGCCCCATAGGATAGCTGCCTTGTCCATCTTGCGCAGACTCTCGATGACACCCGTCTTCATCCGGGTCATCATGTCATCCTGCTCTTTGAGAATTTTTTCTGTAACTTTATTCATAGTATCGTGTTTCTTATGTGAACACGACAGGCGGAGGGATTGTTGACGGGAAGCAGGAAATAATCTCAGCGGCATGGGGATATCGCAGAGGAGGAGGAAAAAGAGGGAGGAGAGAGGAAGTGGGTCAGGCCTGGTGGGCGGGACGGAGGAGGTCGTTGACGGTCTTGACGGGATTGAAGGTGTCGGCGGGGACCTCAAGGAAGATGGTGTTCCAGTCGCTCATGGCTCCGTTCCAGAGGCCGGGAAGCTCAAGAGCCTTGATTTCCACCCCTTTGCGACTCTTGGAGGAGATAAAGCCGGTCTGCGGGTCTACGAAGTCGGCAAGGTCGAAGCTGTCGCCTTCCATGTCCTTGATGCTTACTGCCAGATCAACCGGATTGAAGTGCGTGACGCCCTTGAGCAATGCGGGGGTCGCGGGATTGGCCGGGTCTATCTGGGTGCTTTCGAGTATCTGCGGGGATACGGTGCCGTCGCTGCCATAGACGAGGAAGGGCCCTCCGCCCGGCTCGCCCTCGTTGCGCACCATGCCGCAGACGCGCAGCGGTCTGTCGAGTTTGCAGAGCAGAAAGTCGGCCAGCTCAAGGTCGTCCATCGCCGAGGCTCCGGGAACACGGATAAAGAGTGTATCGCGCAGGAAGTCGAGTATCTCGTTTAGCACAGGGCGCGACGGGAGGGAGGTGCGCAGCAGACCGAGCCAGTGGTCTATCTGCCGTCTGGTCTCCACCAGCACTCCGCCGAGCGCTTTTTTGTATTCGATGGTGGAAGCGCGACGGGAGTCAGGCACGACGTTGTCTATGTTCTTGATGAAAATGACGTCGCCGTCTATCTCGCCGAGATTCTCGATGAGGGCTCCGTGACCGCCGGGGCGGAAGAAAATCTCGCCGTTCTCGCGGTAGAGCTGTCCGTCGGGGCCGAGGGCTACGGTGTCGGTGGAGGGTTTCTGCACCGACAGGCTGATATCGTAACGACAGCCGTATTCCTGCTCCAGCGCCGGCACAGCTTTCTCGATCAGAGCCTTGACAGCGGGTATATGCTCTGTGCTGACAGTGAAGTGCAGCCGCACGACTCCGTCGGATCCGGCAGCATATTGGGCGCCTTCGGCCAGATGCTCTTCAAGGGCAGTGCGGAGCTTGCCGTCATGGCGATGGAACGGAAGGAGCGCCTTTGGCCACGCGCCGTAATTCAATCCCTGCTCCATTATGAGGGCGGCGACCACGTCGCGGTGGCGCCGGGCGTCGACAAGCTCTTTGATGCCGAGACCGTAAAGCTCACGGCATTTGTCGTCGAGTATGGAAAAGAAAGGGAAGTCGGCCATGCCGGCGAAGAAGTCGCGCATGAAGGGGGTGTCAGGCTCTGCCGAATCGCCGGAAACGAAGGCGAATAGGTTTTTGAACATGCGTGACGCGGCGCCGCTGGCCGGCACCATCTTGACCACCTTGGCGCCGTCGGCGAGATAGTCGTTCCATATCTTCACATAGCGCTCGCGAGCCGCAGCGTCCGGACAGAGTATGCCGTTGCCGGGAGTAGCCGGAGCCTCTATGCGCAGCCAGGGAAAGCCGGCGCGGAGCTGACGGAGCTGTGTCTCCACCTGGGCCGGGGTAATGCCCCGTGCTTCCAATATCCTGTCATCTTGATTCATAGTAGTATTGTTTTTTTAGGTTTGCTATGGGGAGCGGGCTCCAAAGAGGCCGCTCCCCGATTAGGTTAACGTCATTAAGCGGCAAGCCGCGACACTGCATCGGCGCCGGCTTGTCAGCCGCACTTGGAGTTGCCGCAGGTGGTGCAGATCAGACAGCCTTCCTGGTAGACGAGTGTCTCGGCGCCGCAGTGGGGGCACTTCTGTCCGCTGGCCTTGGCGCCGTCGGGCATGTATTTCTTGAGCGCGCGCACCACGCCGTTCTTCCAGGTGTTGATGCTGTCGGAGTCCAGCTGGAGCCCGTCGACAAGTTTGAGCACCTGATCGATGGGCATGCCGTAGCGCAGCACTCCGGAGATGAGCTTGGCGTAGTTCCAGAACTCAGGATTGAATTTGTCGCTGAGGCCCTCGATGGTGGTCTTGTAGCCTCGCTTGTTGACAAACTGGAAGTCGTAACGCTTCTTGCCGGTTGCGTCGACAGCCTTGATAATCTTGCCTTTGGAGACGCTCTTAGGACAGAAAATGCCGTCTTCGTCATCGGCCAGACCGGTAAATATCTCGTAGGGCTTGCCGCTGCCGTCGAGACCGACGAAGGCAATCCATTTCTCCTTGTTATTCTGAAAACGCACAACGTCGGCGTCAAGTTCGATGGGACGCTTGGCGACAGGCTTGGCATAGTGGACGAGCGAGAGCTTGTCGTCGTCTTCGGTGGCGTCCTTGAGTACATTGTCACGGGAGCCGTCACGATATACGGTACAGCCTTTGCAGCCTGAGCGCCAGGCCAGGGCGTAGAGCTCCCCTACCAGCTCCTCGCTGACGTCGGCCGGGAGATTGATGGTCACGGAGATGGAGTGGTCCACCCATTTCTGGACGGCTCCCTGCATGCGTACTTTCTCGCGCCAGTCCACATCGTTGGCCGTAGCCTTGAAGTAGGGCGAACGGGCCACAATGGCGCTCATCTCGGCGGGAGTGGCACCGCGCTTTGCCTCGATACCGTTGGCCTTCATCCAGACAAGGAGCTTATGGTGTACGACAGGATATTCCTCAAAAGCGTCGCCCTGCTTGTCGACAAAGGCCACAACCACATTCTTGTCGTCGTGGTTTACCTTGCGTCGGCGCATATAATATGGAGAGAACAGGGGCTCGATGCCGGAGGTGGTCTGGGTCAGGATGGAGGTGGAGCCGGTCGGAGCGATGGTAAGGCAGGCTATATTGCGGCGTCCGTGCTTCAGCATATCTTCATAAAGAGCGGGATCGGCCTCGGCCAGACGCTGCATGAAGGGGTTGTTCTTCTCGCGCTCGGCGTCGAAGACGGGGAAGGCACCGCGCTCGGAGGCCATGCGTACTGAAGCGCGGTAATATGCCAGCGCCAGCTCGCGGTGTACCTTGACGGAGAAATCGGTGGCTTCGGGGGTGCCGTAGCGCAGACCGAGGGCCGCGAGCATGTCGCCTTCGCCGGTGGTGCCGCAGCCGGTACGGCGCCCTTTCAGTGTCTTCTCGCGTATCTTACGCCAGAGATGCAGCTCTGTGTTCTTGACTTCGTCGGTCTCCGGGTCGCTCTGGATTTTGTTGATAATCAAATCAATCTTCTCCATCTCCAGGTCGATCAGGTCGTCCATGAGGCGCTGGGTCTTGCCCACATGCTCGCGGAAACGGTCGAAGTTGAATGAAGCCTGCGGAGTGAAGGGATTGTCGACATATCCGTACAGATTGACTGCTATGAGGCGGCAGCTGTCGTAGGGACAGAGCGGTATCTCGCCGCAGGGGTTGGTAGAAATGGTCTCAAAACCGAGGTCGGCGTAGCAGTCAGGCAGGCTCTCGGTGCGGATGGTATCCCAGAACAGTATGCCCGGCTCGGCGCTCTTCCAGGCGTTGTGGACTATCTTCTTCCATAATACGGAGGCGTCTATCTCCTTTTCCTTGAGTATCTTTTCGCCTGGGGCGGGATTCACGGGATATGTCTGGACGTATGGCGCTCCGCTGGTGGCCGCCTCCATGAAAGCGTGGTCAATGCGTACCGAGACATTGGCGCCTGTGACTTTGCCCTCCTCCATCTTGGCGTCGATGAAGGCTTCGCTGTCGGGATGCTTGATGGATACTGAGAGCATCAGCGCGCCGCGACGGCCGTCCTGAGCCACCTCGCGCGTGGAATTGGAATAGCGCTCCATGAAGGGCACAAGTCCGGTGGAGGTAAGCGCCGAATTCTTGACAGGGCTTCCCTTGGGGCGGATATGGCTGAGGTCATGGCCTACACCTCCGCGGCGCTTCATGAGCTGCACCTGCTCCTCGTCTATCTTGATGATGCCGCCGTAGGAGTCGGGGTGGCCGTCGAGACCGATCACGAAGCAGTTGGAGAGTGAGCCGACCTGATAGTCGTTGCCGATGCCGGCCATGGGGCTGCCCTGCGGCACGACATAGTTGAAATGGTCGAAGAGGTCGAAGATTTCCTGCTCGGAGAGGGGGTTGGGGTATTTGGACTCTATGCGCGCGAACTCGCGGGCCAACCGGCGGTGCATGTCGGCTGGTGTCAGCTCATAGAGATTGCCATACGAATCCTTGAGGGCATATTTGGAGGCCCAGACATTGGCAGCCAGCTCGTCGCCGCCAAAGTATTCCAACGCAGCGCGATAGGCTTCGTCGTAGGTGTAAACTTTATTTTCCACTTATTGTAGGTTATATTGAAACGGGAATGCAAAGTTGCGTCAATAATTTGTAAAATCCAAAAATCAAAAGATGTTTTATAGCATGAAGATTCGGAAAGTTGTCCGTTTTGAAACACCATATACTTGTGATGCAGAAGTTTATAAAATTTATCTACCGCCAAAAGTTTCTAAAAACCAAAATTCCGGGTTTGTGTATGTAGAAAAATAATTATATATTTGCTCCAAAATATCAGACACTATGAATCAGACTAATACCGATTATTTCCGTAATCGCCGCAGCGTGCGTGCTTTCCGCGGCGAGGCTCCCTCGCGCGAGCTTATAGACAACATACTCCGCGATGCGATGCGGGCTCCGAACACAGGCAATAAGCAGCTGTACAGCGCTGTGGTAACGCGCGACCCGGCGCGCCTGGAAGCTCTGCGTCCGGCTCACTTTTCGCAGCCGGCCTCGCAGGCGCCGGTGCTTGTCACGGTGTGCGCCGACGTGCGGCGGTTTGAGCGATGGTGTGAGGTAAGCGATGCCGTACCGCAGTTCCGCAATCTCCAGGGGCTGACGGCTGCCGTCATCGACGCCGCTATCTACGCGCAGCAGATAATCACTATAGCCGAGATGCAGGGGCTGGGCACGTGCTGGCTGGGCACCACAACCTATAACGCTCCCGAGATAGCGGCCGCGCTGAAGCTGCCGCAGGGCGTGGTGCCGGTAGGATGCATAGCCATCGGCTGGCCTGACGGTCAGCCGGCGCAGTGCGAACGGCTTCCGCTTCGCGCCGTGGTCTACGAGGAGGAATATCCTGAATTCTGCGATGAGGAAATCAAGGAGCTGTACCGCGCCAAGGATGATTTCGCCGAGAACGCGAAGTTTGTGGCCGAGAACGGCAAGCAGACTCTGGCACAGGTCTTTACCGACGTGCGCTATCCGGCAAGCACAAGCGAGCCATTCTCAGCGAAGTTCCGGCAGTATCTGACGGACGCGGGCTTCCGGCTGTGATGGCATAAAATCCATGAGCAAGTATCGCGCATTATACCATATTGTGTTCGCTACAAAGCACCGCCAGCGGACAATTCCACCCGAACATAAACGGGAGCTATACGCGTATATTTATGGTATCATAAAAAACAAAAATTGTCAGCTTCTACGCATGAATGGCGTTGAGGATCACGTCCACATCCTTATGAATCTTCATCCTTCGATAGCTCTCGCAAACCTGATACGCGATATAAAGCTGCAAAGCGGAAACTGGATGAAGTCTAATCCTGACTTCGCAGATTTCCAGGGATGGGCCGATGGGTACTACGCTTTTACCTTGGATGAGAGCAATGTAGAAAAATGCAAACTCTACATTATCAATCAGGAGTTGCATCACAAGAAGTCTAATCTAATTGACGAAATGGAACGACTTTCGTCAGCACATAACGTAAGCTGGGATATCCGGGACTGGGCATAAACTATGAGGGCCCCTGCAAGCCGGAGGCTTGCTATCAGCTTAGCCCCGGGTGCTTGCCACCCGGGGACAGGTACAAGCTAATATACGGCTCCGGAGGAGGCGTACATCTTTGTTGCGGCGGGGATGTACGCCCCCGCCGGGGCCGATGGCATCCCTGCTGACTACCCCGGGTGACAAGCACCCGGGGTTAAACGGATTACAGCCCTCCGGGCTGCCCCCTACTCTACATATCAAGCTAAACTAAAATCCCAGGGAGAACCCAGGGTTTTAGATTATAGTATAATTCTACATGTTATTTATGAGCGGGGGTTTGCCCCACAAGCTCAGAATAACGCAGAATCTCAGGTCGATATTCAAAGTGCATTGTATCGTAATGATACCACGAACCGCCCCATATAAAACCATGCTTCTCAAAAATTTCTATAATCTTACGGGGAAAGCGGTTTTTATATTGGATTTTCTTAAGTTCATCATTTGTCTTGTTGGTCCACTGCCAATAATCGGAATGAGGAACAGCAATATCAAAAGCGATACCATAAGAATGAGCACTTTGTCTTTTCGCTCCGCGAACTGTCCTCCAGTAGAACGTACCTGAGCTGGCAATATATTTCCTGAGTTCAGGATATTTGGCAATCTCAGCTGCGACAGCTTTTAAAGCATCAGCGGCACCATTGACTTTAGTGAATTTCACTGATTTCCCAAACCAAGGGACATTGACGAGAGTACGCGCAACTGCAGCTGACGAAGATCCGTACATCTTCTTATACAATGCTTCAGAACGAGAGCGACCCGGATCATAAAGATATGGTGGGGGGGTAATACGCGAATCGTAAGGCACAAAAAACATATCCTCTATATCTCCATCATCAAGTAAAGTCTGGAAATTTTTAGTTTTTCCATCATCGTAAACCATCGTGGAGCCGTCCTTGAAATAAACAGTATTGTTCTCGATTTTGGTTATGAAGTCAGGATAGCTTTCAAGCAATGCCTGTTGTCCGGCCTTAATATCTGACTTTGCAACATTTGCTTGAGCGGGATTAATAGAAACCACGCTGTTTTGTACAGCAGATGAATTTTTCTCAACAGGCTGAACTGAATCTGAAACTGAAACAGATGAAGATATCATACTGTCTGAGGTTGACTTTGTGGAGTTGCTACGACCTGAGCAGGCACACAAAAGTACAATCACACAGGAGATAATCGGTCCTTTAGTCAGAATTTTAACTTGCATCACTGATTTGAATTAGTATTCAAACGACTGAATCAAACTGATGTTGTGCTTTTCAGTCTCGGAAAGCTCTGAAGGGCTAATTTCATTACGGGTAGGGTAATACCAGTCAAATTGAGAAAAGTAGCGACGCAATTTGGCATCCTTGAAACGACGACCGTGGCGTGCATAAATGGTGTTGCGCAGTATGCGAAGCTCAGTAGCCGAGAGATAGTAGACATCGTCAGGCGTTAACCATGTGTGACAGGCAATATCAGAGTAGTCGCCTACGTATCCTATGTTGCGCAGACGGCGTTTCTGCTTGGGTCGATACGTCCGGCGAGAATAGTTGTCACCCGGCATTGCTGACTGTACAGGCTCAGCGAACGCTTCCATATTGAAATCGGAAGCGAAAACTACACCAGAGAGGAGAAAAACTGATAGAGTGATAGCTTTAAGAGATTTTTTCATGATAGAATAATTATTAATAATATGATTTAACAATCAGAACCATAAAAACTTCTGATTTGCAAAAATAATAAATTTTTCTTATTCAATCACACAAAAAAATAAAAATTTTATTTTTCAACGAACAACACATTACGTCAAAAATACGTATCCTGAAAATTATTGGATAGTCTATTGTTATTTTCAGGGCTTTTTGACTGAGAAGCCGAAGTGGCCGAGGATGGGTCCGAGGGCGTGGTAGTGGCCGTGGGAGTAGGCGAGCAGGCGCGCGGCGGCCAGGTCGAAGTAGCCGGTGGCAGGGTCGATGTAACGGTCGTCGGCCACTACGTTGATGACGTCGGCCAGAAACATGTCGTGGCTCCCGAGACGGCTGATACCGGCTACGCGGCACTCTATGGAGAGGGGGGACTGCTCTATCAGCGGGGAGCGCACTTTGAGGCCGGGCAGCGGCGTGAGTCCGGTGTGACGGAATTTGTCGTGGTCGGCTCCGGAGCGGACACCAGCCCAGTCTGTGGCGCGGGCCATGGCTTCAGTGGTCAGATTGAGGGTAAACTCCATCTGCCGCTCTATGATGGCGTGGCTGTGGCGCTCGGGACGGACGGAGATGTAGCACATCGGGGGATTGGTGCAGACGGTGCCTGTCCATGCTACCGTAAGCATGTTCCATTCCTGAGGCTCCGCTCCGCAGGTCACAAGGGCGGCGGGAGCGGGATAGACCATTGTACCCGGTTTCCAGCTTACTTTAGCCATGGGACGGAATCACTTGAGGATGATGGAGTCTCCGCTGACTTCGTGGTCGCAATAGTGGCAGCGCAGTGTGGGCGCGGCCGGGTCTACCACGTCGAAGCGGGTGCGTATGGGCTGGTTGTTGGTCACGCATTTGGGATTGGTGCAACGCACCAGGTCCACAATCTCGGCGGGGAGACTGACGGGCTGCTTGCTGACCACGGCGTAGTCTTCAATAATGTTGACCACGGCGCCGGGAGCTATGACGGCTATGCGATTGAGCACTTCGGGGGGGAAGACGGTGTCGGCGACCTTGATAATGCCTTTGGTGCCGAGATGTCCCGAAGGCAGGTTGGAGCCGATGGTCACGGCCTTGTCGCAGTTTTCAAGGCCGAGCAGGCGCACAGCTTTGAAGAGGGCGCGGGCAGGGATATGGTCTATGACGGTGCCGGCGCGCAGAGCGGAGACGGCGAGTTCTTTCTTCTGGCTCATAGGGTTGTATTGTTTTTCAGTTCTTCGACATTGATACCGAGGCGGTTGTATTGTTTTTCAGTTCTTCGACATTGATACCGAGGCATTTGCATATCATGGCCTGGCGGGCATACAGGCCGTTGCGGGCCTGCTGGAAGTAGTAGGCCTGGGGGCAGTCGTCTACGTCCTGGCTTATCTCGTTGACGCGCGGCAGGGGATGGAGTATGCGCAGGTTGGGGCGGGCTCCGGAGAGCATGTCGGCACGCAGGGTGTATAGGTCTTTGACACGCTCGTATTCGTCGAGGTCGGCGAAACGCTCGCGCTGCACGCGGGTCATGTAAAGTATGTCGGTGGCGTCGATGATGTCGGTGGAGAAGTCGGTGGATTCGGTGTAGGGGATGCCGTGGGTGTCGCAGAAGTTGCGGAACTCTTCGGGCATGCGCAGCTCGTCGCAGGCTATGAAGTTGAAGCGGACACGGAAGTGAGCCAGGGCCTGGAGCAGAGAGTGGACGGTACGGCCGTACTTGAGGTCGCCTACCATTGTGACGGTAATGTCGTCGAGGCGCCCCTGGGTCTTGTAGATGGAATAGAGGTCGAGCATTGTCTGCGAGGGGTGCTGGTGGGCGCCGTCGCCGGCGTTGATGACGGGCACGTCGGTCACTTCGGAGGCGAAGCGGGCGGCTCCCTCGAGGTAGTGGCGCATGATGATGAGGTCGACGTAGTTGCTGACCATCTTGATGGTGTCCTTAAGGGTCTCGCCTTTGGATGTGGAGGTAGCGGCGGGATCGGAGAAGCCGATGACGCGTCCGCCGAGGCGGTTGACAGCGGTCTCGAAACTGAGGCGCGTGCGTGTTGACGGCTCAAAGAAAAGCGTGGCTATGACTTTGCCGTCGAGAATCTTGTGGTTGGGATGGGCTTCAAAGTACGATGCGTTGCGCAGAAGGCCGAGGATTTCGTCTTTGTCGAGGTCGAAGATGGAAACTATGCTGTTCATAGGTCTGGAGCTGTTGTTTATGCAAAATTAGCAAAAATAATCAGGTAATGCAAACATGAAACAAAAAAACCGCCGCATCGGCCACGGCTCTTTCATTTAAAAAAGTCTTGTGCTTCCGAAAAGCCTGTTATTTTATAGCGGGGGAAGTCTGAATGGGAAAAGGTAATTTTTCGCATTCATTTCTCTGATTTTCAATAAAATAAGTGGTATAAAAATTTGGT